>CACZXQ010000032.1 GCA_902785115.1 Oscillospiraceae bacterium
TCGGCATCACCTTTGAGGAGTCCGAGTACTTCATCAACGACTTCCGCCGCACCGGCGCCATCGACCGCACCGTCGTTTTCTCGAACCTCGCAAACGACCCCGCCGTCGAGCGTATCGCCACCCCGCGCGTCGCGCTGACCGCCGCGGAGTACCTTGCCTTCGAGAAGGACATGCAGGTGCTCGTCATCCTCACCGACATCACCAACTACGCCGAGGCCCTGCGTGAGGTCTCCGCCGCCAAGAAGGAAGTCCCCGGCCGCCGCGGCTACCCCGGCTACCTGTACACCGACCTTGCCACGCTCTACGAGCGCGCCGGCCGCCGTCAGGGCCGCAAGGGCTCGATCACGATGATCCCCATCCTGACCATGCCCGAGGACGACAAGACCCATCCGATCCCCGACCTGACCGGCTACATCACCGAGGGCCAGATCATCCTCAGCCGCGATCTGCACCGCAAGGGCATCGTCCCGCCCGTGGACGTGCTGCCGTCGCTGAGCCGTTTGAAGGACAAGGGCATCGGCGTCGGCAAGACCCGCGAGGATCATTCCGGCACGATGAACCAGCTCTTCGCCGCCTACTCCCGCGGCAAGGACGCCAAGGAGCTCATGACGATCCTGGGCGAGGCCGCGCTGTCGGACGACGACAAGCTCTTTGCCAAATTCGCCGAGGAGTTCGAGAAGGTCTACGTCAGCCAGGGCAACACCACCAACCGCTCCATCCAGGAGACGCTGGACATTGGCTGGAAGCTGCTGAGCATCCTGCCCAAGCGCGAGCTCAAGCGCATCAAGCCCGAATTCATCGAGAAATACCTGCCGCAGAATTGATCGGCATGAGTGGGAAAGGCAGGTGATTTCTGATGGCAAGCACAACGATTACCCCGACCAGAATGGTGCTCAACCAGCTCAAGGGGCGTTTGAAGACCGCGCGGCGCGGCCATAAGCTGCTCAAGGACAAGCGCGACGAGCTGATGCGCCAGTTCATGGACGTGGTCAAGCGCAACAAGGCGCTGCGTGAGCGCGTGGAGGAGGGGCTGACCGGCGCCTTCGCCTCGCTGCAGGTGGCGAGCGCCATCATGTCCCCGGAGATGCTGGAGCAGGCGCTCCTGTATCCGCGGCAGAGCGTCGAGCTTGGGATGAAGTTCAAGAACGTGATGAGCGTGAACGTCCCGGTCTACAGCTTCACGACCAAGAACAGCGACCCGTCCGAGATCTACCCCTACGGCTTCGCGCAGACCTCCGGCGAGCTGGACGACGCGCTGGATAAGCTCGCGCGGGTGTTTGAGGACATGCTGGAGCTGGCGCAGGTCGAGAAGACCATGCAGCTTCTCGCGGAGGAGATCGAAAAGACCCGCCGCCGCGTCAACGCTTTGGAGTACGTCATGATCCCTGATCTGGAGAAGAACATCAAGTACATCACGATGAAGCTTGCGGAGAACGAAAACGCCACGAAGGTTCGTCTGATGAAGGTCAAGGAAATGGTGCTGCAGGACGCGCACAATTATACGTAAGTGTTGTGGCTGTGAAAAAGAACTTTTTCACAGCCACAGTTTTGAGGAGAACGAGTGAAAACCACCTATCTTCCAGCGGATGAGACGGACATTGGGCCGATTTTGGCGCAGAGCCGGGCTTTGATCGAACGGTATGAGGATTTCAGCAGTATCGACCGGGAAGCGGTTTTTGCCTGGATAGAGCGCAAGACCCGCAAGCGCATCGGAGAGTATGTCCGCATCCTCTGTGACGGGGAGACGGCGGGCTGGATCCGCGTGTGCGACGAGGGTGAGAAGCGGGAGCTGGACGATTTCTTCATCCTGCCGCGCTTTCAAAACCGTGGCATCGGCACGGCAGCGCTGAAAAAATTCCTCTGCGAGAGCGAAAAGCCGGTCTTCCTCTATGTTTTTACCCGCAACACTGCCGCTGTCCGCCTCTATGAGCGTCTGGGCTTTCGCGTGCGCGAGACGGTGAGCGATACGCGCGTCATCATGGAACAAGCCCCTTGTCAGGACTGACATAAACTGGTATACTGCTTGCGAAAGAAGGGCTGTCATTGGAAACGGAAAAGAAAAAAGGAATCCCCGGCAGCGTCCTCAAGTGGGTGGCGGTGATCTCCATGTTCATTGACCACGCCACGGCGGTGCTGGTGGAGGGGAGCTGGAGCGCCGGACTGCGGGCGGTGAGCTACAATCAGTATCTGCTCCTGCGCGGCATCGGGCGGCTGGCCTTTCCGATCTACTGCTTTCTGCTGACGGAGGGGCTGCTGCACACGCGGAATGTAAAGAAATACCTTGGACGGCTTGCGCTGTTTGCCGTTCTGTCGGACATTCCCTTTGACCTCGCCTTTGAACGCAGCTTCTTTACCCTCGCCTACCAGAACGTGTTTTTCACGCTGTTTTTCGGCTTGCTGGGGCTCGCGCTCTGGCGGAAGCTCACGGAGGAGAAGGATTTTCACGCCGCCTGGTGGCGGCAGGTGCTGGGGCTTGGGTGCATTGCCGCGCTGGCATTTATCGCGGAAAAATGCAACACAGACTACGGCTGGCAGGGCGTGACGGTCATCGCCATCATGTATCTCCTGCGAAAAAAGCCCGGGCTGCGTGATATCGGAAGCTTTATCGTGCTGTATTTTTCCAGTTGGCTGGAGCTTGCGGCGCTGCCGGATTTGGTTCTTTTCCGGCTCTATAACGGCGAGCGCGGGAAACAGAGCAAGTATTTTTTCTACATCTTCTATCCCGCGCACATTATCCTGCTGGCCGGTATTCGCTGGTTGATCTGGAGAATATAATACGATCCTCAAAACGAATCCGTCTGCACGATTTGGAGCAGACGGATTCGTTTATTAATCTTTTTCTCGATGAATTACCAATGCATATGGATAGAAAATCCCGTTTCCCGATGAAATGGGGACTTGCAAAACTGAAAAAAGTGTGTATGATACTACTATAATAACAGTTTAACATGGGAGTTTATGGCCATGGAGCAGATCACATCCCGGAAAAACGCATATATTCGCCATGTGCGACAGCTTGCTTCGGACGGCGCGTATCGCCGGGAAGCGGGGGAATACCTCTGCGACGGGATGAAGACCCTGCAGGAAGCGCTGCGCTTTCACGCGAAGGTGACCTCTGTTCTCTGGAAAGAACAGAGCGAGATAGCAGACTGCGGGGATGCGCGGCAGTATGTTTGCCCGAAGGAGCTTTTCGATTACGCTTCTCCCATGGTCTCAAGCCCCGGCCCGCTCTTCACGGTGGCGATCCGCGGCTGCGGGAAGGGCGTGAGACTGCAAAACGCTCTCGTCCTTGAAGGCGTGCAGGATCCCGGCAACGTGGGGACGGTGATCCGCACGGCCAACGCCTTCGGCATGGACGCGGTGATCCTGACCGGAAACTGCGCCGATCTCTACCACCCCAAAACCGTGCGCTCCACCATGGGCGCGATCTTCCGGCAGCGCGTACTGCAGATGGAGCTTGATACACTCGCACCGTTTTTGAAGGAGCAGGGCTTGCCGCTCTACGGCGCGGCGCTCAGCGAGAGCGCGGCGGACATCCGAACGCTGTCGCTGCGTCATGCCGCCGTTGCGGTGGGCAGCGAGGGCAGAGGACTGAGCGCGGAGCTGCTGGCTCTCTGCGAGAAGAAAATCATCATCCCCATGCAGCCCGACAGCGAATCGCTCAACGCGGCGGTCGCGGCCTCGGTGCTGATGTGGGAGGCCGCGAAAGCGGCGATATAAAGTAAACGCAAATGCTATTTGCGTTTACTTTACTGAATCAAAGCCGTTTTTCTCGCCCCTGACGGGGCAACCGAAAAACATGGCAATATAGTAAACTCATTTTTCAAATTCGTTTACTATAATGACTATATGATGGCGAAAAGTCAAAAGGCTTTTCGCCGCGCGGCTTTGCCGCGCAGCCAAACAGTATAGCTGTTTGGTCATATATTCATTTCAATGAGCATCGGGCGAATGACCCTTTGGGTCATTCGCTGCCAAACTTGTCGTTTGGCAGCGAAACCGATCGAATCCTCGATCGATAAACTTGTCGTTTGGCAGCGAAACCGATCGAATCCTCGATCGATTTCGCCATCCGATGGTCATTATAAAAAAGACAGAAAGAAGGCGAAAGCGGTGGCGGCTCTGGAATATTGGCTGTGGCTTTCCTCCAGCGGGGTCAGCCCCAAGGCGAAGGCTGCGCTGCTTGCGCGCTTCGGAGATGCGGAAACAGCATTCTTCGCCCCGCCGAAAGCCTTTGAAAAGCTGGAGGGCGTGTCAGCGCAGGAGGCGCAGCGGCTGGAAAAGCGGGAGCTCAGACGTGCGCACGAGATCGCGGGCGCCTGTGAACGGCAGGGAATCCGGATTCTTACGCTGCAGGATGCGGCATATCCGGTGAGACTGCGGAATATTTTCGCGCCGCCGGTGGTATTGTATGTCAAAGGCACGCTCCCACCCATCGACAGCAGTGTCGCCATCGCCGTGGTGGGAACACGGCAGGCCAGCCTTTACGGGCGCAAAATGGCGCGGGATCTGGCCTATCAGATGGCGCAGTCGGGCGCGGTGATCCTCTCGGGGCTCACCAAGGGCATCGACGAGGCGGCGGCGCAGGGCGCGCTCCAGGCCGGCGGAAAGATCGTCGGCGTTCTGGGAACGCCCCATGAGGAGGAGCGGGGACAGCTTGCCCGTTCAGTTGCCGCCTGGGGTGCGCTCATCAGCGAGTATCCGCCCGGCACAGGGCAATCCAATCTCTTCTTCCGGGAGCGAAACCGCATCACCGCCGGTCTCTCGGTGGGCGTTCTCGCGGTGGAGGCACCGGAGAAGAGCGGAACCCGCCTTTTTGTAGAGGAGGCGGCTTCCCAGGGAAAGGAGATCTTCGCCGTTCCCGGCAACGCAGACGCGCTGAGCAGCGCCGGTACGCTCGAGATGCTCAAGGAGGGGGCAAAGCTTGCCACCTGCGGCTGGGACGTGCTGTGCGAATTTGAAAAGGTGTATCCCGGCACCCTGCATCGGAGCGAGCGACTGCACGCGCCGGAGGAAGCAAAACCGGAGCCGCCGAAGAAGGAAAAGCCACCGAAGGGCGCACTTGACAAGAAAAGCGGCGGAGACTATATTGACCTCAAACAGCAGCTTGGCGCGTTGAGCGAGGATCAGCTTCGCATCATCACCGCCATGGAGGCCACGCCCACGCATGTGGACGATATTGTGGAGCGAAGCCAACTTCCGGTCTCAAAGGTGCTCGCGCAGCTCACAGTGCTGCAGGTCAAGGGCTATGTACAGCGTCTGCCCGGGCAGCGCTACGAACGCAAAATAACAAGGAAATAAGGTAGGAACAACAATGGCAAAAGCAAAGGATCTTGTGATCGTGGAGTCGCCGGCGAAGGCGAAGACGATCGAAAAGTATCTGGGCGGCAATTACAAGGTAACAGCGTCCATGGGGCATCTGCGGGATCTGCCGAAGAGCAAGATGGGCGTCGATATAGAAAACGGCTTTGAGCCCCAGTACATCGCCGTGCGCGATAAGTCGGAGCTCATCAGCCAGCTCAAGAAGGATGCCAAGAGTGCCAAAACCGTCTATCTCGCGACTGACCCTGACCGCGAGGGCGAGGCTATTTCCTGGCACTTGAAGGAGCTGCTGGATCTGCCGGATGAGAAGGCGCAGCGCGTGACCTTCAACGAGATCACCAAGAAGGTCGTCTCCGAGAGCATCCAGCATCCCCGCAAGATCGACCAGGATCTGGTGGACGCCCAGCAGGCGCGCCGCATCCTCGACCGCATTGTGGGCTATAAGCTCTCTCCGCTGCTCTGGCGCAAGGTCAAAACCGGCCTCTCCGCCGGGCGCGTACAGTCTGTGGCGACCCGAATGGTCGTAGACCGCGAGGAGGAGATCAAGGCCTTCGTGAGCGAGGAATACTGGCTGCTGGACGCGCTATTGTCCCGCGGCGATTCCGGCAGCTTCACCGCCCGCTATTACGGCGAGGGGGAGAAGAAAAAGGAACTCAAGAGCCGCGAGGACGTGGATAAGATCATCGAGGATACCAAGTCCGCTCCCTTCACGGTGCGCACGGTCAAGCGCGGCGAGAAGCAGCGCACCCCGGCGCCCCCCTTCATTACCTCAACCCTGCAGCAGGAGGCCAGCCGCCGCCTCTCCATGACGCCGCGGCGCACCATGTCCATTGCGCAGCAGCTCTATGAGGGCGTGGAGATCACGGGTCAGGGCAGCGTCGGCCTCATCACCTATATGCGTACCGACTCCCTGCGCCTGTCGGAGGAAGCGCTCTCCGCGGCGAAGAATTATATCATCGGACGCTACGGGCCGGAATACTATCCCGGCAAGCCACGCACCTTCAAAACCAAGGCCGGCGCGCAGGATGCGCATGAGGCCATCCGTCCCACGGACGTAAACCTCACGCCCGAGCTGGTGCGCAAGGATCTGACGCAGGAGCAGTACCGGCTCTACCGCCTGATCTGGGGGCGCTTCACCGCCTGCCAGATGGCAAACGCCGTATACGATAACGTGTCTGTGGACGTGGATTCCGCCGGGCACACCTTCCGCGCCAACTACTCCGAGCTCAAGTTCCCCGGCTACACCGCCGTGTACGAGGAGGCGAAGGACGAGGAGAGCGATGAGCTGAAAAACCCGCTGCCGTCTTTAAGTGAGGGCGAAGTGCTCAAGCTCGAGAAGATGACGCCCGACCAGCAGTTTACTCAGCCGCCCGCCCGCTACACGGAGGCGACGCTGATCCGCGCCATGGAGGAGAAAGGCATCGGCCGACCCTCCACCTACGCGCCGACGATCTCCACCATCACCGCCCACGATTATGTGATCAAAGAGGGCAAGTACCTGCGCCCCACGCCGCTCGGCGAGGTCGTGACGGGACTCATGAAGGAGCATTTTGCCGACATTGTGGATCTCAAGTTCACAAACCACATGGAGGAGGAGCTGGACGAGATCGAATCCGGCAAGGCAAAATGGCGCGAGGTGCTGGGGGAGTTCTACGGCGGCTTCGATCAGGAATTTCAGAAGGCGGAGGAGAGCCTGGACGGCGTGCGCATCAAGGTACCCGATGTGCTCTCTGACGAGTACTGTGATGTCTGCGGACGGCAGATGGTGGTCAAGAAGGGCAAGTTCGGCCATTTCCTGGCCTGCCCCGGCTTCCCGGAGTGTACCTTCACCAAGCCCATCGTCGAGGTCGCGGAGGGAAAATGCCCCAAGTGCGGCAGCCAGATCCTCAAGCGGAAGTCCAAAAAAGGCTATGTTTTCTACGCCTGCGAGCGGGGAACCGACTGCGGCTTCATCACCTGGGATGTGCCGACCAAGAATTTCTGCCCCACCTGCGGCAAGACTCTGTTCAAGAAATCCGGCAGAGGCCCCCTGAAGAGCTTCTGCATCAATGAAAGCTGCCCCAACTTCGTTCCGGAGGAACAGCGCAGCTACAAGAAGAAAACGCCCGAGGAAAAGGCGGAGAGCGCGGAGAAGAAGACTGCCGCGAAGAAGACATCCACGAAGAAAACGACAACGAAAAAGACGACGAGCGCGAAGAAGAAATAACATGGAAAAAGTAAGCGTCCTCGGCGCGGGGCTTGCCGGAAGCGAGGCTGCCTGGCAGCTTTCCAAACGCGGCATTCCCGTGCGCCTTGTGGAGATGAAGCCGGAGAAAATGACCCCGGCGCATACATCGGAATATTTTGCGGAGCTGGTGTGCTCCAACTCCCTGCGCAGTGACGAGCTGAGCAACGCCGTCGGGCTTTTGAAGGCGGAAATGCGGCGCATGGGTTCTCTCATCATGGAGTCGGCGGATATTAACCGCGTGGCCGCCGGCGGCGCGCTCGCGGTGGATCGCGGGGGCTTTTCCCGTTATATCACCGAGAAGCTGGAGGCGCAGGCAAACATCGAGATCGTCCGCGCCGAAGCTCGGGATATTCCCGAGGGGGAGGTCATCATCGCCACCGGCCCCCTGTCCTCGGACGCGATCGCGGAGAAGATCGCGGCGCTCTGCCCCGACGCCGACCTGCACTTTTACGACGCGGTCGCGCCCATCGTCACGCTCGAGAGCGTGGACATGGAGAGCGCCTTCTTCGCCTCCCGCTACGATAAGGGGACGGCGGATTATGTAAACTGCCCGATGGACAAGGAGGAGTACCTGGCCTTCGTGCGGGAGCTTGTCTCCGCCAAGGAGGCGGAGGTGCACGGCTTTGACGACGCGGGGGTCTTTGAGGGCTGCATGCCCGTGGAGGTCATGGCGCGCCGCGGGGTGGACACCCTGCGCTACGGCCCCTTGAAGCCGGTGGGCTTGAAGGATCCGCGCACAGGCAGGGAAAACTACGCCGTCGTGCAGCTCAGGCGCGACAACGCCGACGGCACCATCTACAACATGGTGGGCTTTCAGACCCATCTGACCTGGGGTGAGCAGCGGCGCGTGTTTTCGATGATCCCGGCACTCCGTAACGCGGAGTTTGTGCGCTACGGCGTCATGCACCGCAATACATACTTAAACAGCCCGAAGCTTCTCGACCGTTATTACCGCTTAAAGAGCGAGCCGCGCCTCTCCTTCGCCGGACAGATGACCGGTGTCGAGGGCTATGTGGAGTCGGCGGCCTCCGGCATGCTGGTCGGCATCGAGACGGCGGCGCGCGTGCTGGGGCTTCCGCCGGTGGATTTTCCGCAGGAGACCGCCATCGGCGCGCTGGGGCTATACATCTCCGGCGGCAGCGTGGGCGATTTTCAGCCGATGAACATAAACTTTGGCATCATCAGCCCGCTTGGCTACCGCGTCAAGGGCAAGAGAAACAAAAACGCCGAGATTTCCAAGCGTTCGCTGGAGATCATCGAGGCGCTGCAGGAGAAGGAGATTTTTAAGAGATGAAAATCATCGTTGACGCCATGGGCGGCGACAACGCCCCGCAGGAGATCGTCAAGGGCGCGATCCGCGCAAAGCGTGAGCTGGGCGTGGACATCGAGCTGGTAGGACGCAAAGAAGAGGTGGAAGCCTGCCTGAAGGCGGAGGGCTGCACCGACATTCCCGTGGTGGACGCCCGCGAGGTCATCACCATGGAGGACGACCCCAGCAAGGCGACACGAAACAAGAAGGATTCCTCCATGACCGTGGCGCTCAACCGCCTGCGTGACGGGGAAGGGGACGCGGTGGTCTCCGCTGGCTCTACCGGCGCACTGCTCACCGGGGCAACCCTGATCGTCAAGCGCATCCGCGGCATCCGCCGCGCGGCAATGGCGCCCGTGCTGCCCGCTGGCGAACACGGCGTCATGCTCATCGACTGCGGCGCGAACGTGGAATGTACGGCGGAATATCTGCTGCAGTTTGCCTATATGGGCAGCTTTTACGCTAAAAAGCTCATGGGCTGCGAAAATCCCCGCGTCGGCCTGCTAAACGTCGGCACCGAGGACACCAAGGGCGGCCAGCTCCAGCATGAGGCTTTTGCGCTCTTAAAACAGGCAAACGACGAGGGGCGCATCCGCTTCATCGGCAACGTCGAGGGTACCGGCGTCTTTTCCGGCGAGGCGGACGTGGTCGTCACGGACGGCTTTACCGGCAACGTGCTATTAAAGGGCACCGAAGGCGTCATCAAATACATGATGAAGGCGCTCAAGGGCGTTTTCTACGCCGGCACAGTGAATAAGCTCGCGGCGCTGGTACTGAAAAACGATCTTGCCGCCATGAAAAAGTCCATGGACGTCAACGAAGTGGGCGGCACGGCCTTCCTCGGCATCTCCAAGCCCGTCATCAAGGCGCACGGCTCCTCGAAGGAGGCGGCCTTCTTCGCCGCGATCCGCCAGGCCAAGACCTTTGCGGAATCCGGCATCGTGGACGACATCAAGGACAACATTGAATACATGAGACTAAAGGGCGAGAGCCATGCAGAAGCTTGAAGAAAAAATCGGATACCGTTTTCATAAGCGGGAGCTTTTGAACACCGCGCTGACCCACAGCTCCTTTGCCAACGAGAGCCATGACCAGGACTGCCAAAGCTATGAGCGCCTGGAGTTTCTGGGCGATTCGATCCTCGGCTATGTGACGGCGGAGTTTCTCTACCGGCATGAGCCGCGGCTTCCCGAAGGGCGCATGACGCGGCTGCGCGCGGAGCTTGTGTGCGAGCAGAGCCTGCATCAGGTGGCGCTGCGCCTGGGACTGGGGAGCTATATGCGCCTCGGCAAGGGGGAGGAGCACACCGGCGGACGGGAGCGCCCGTCCATCCTGGCGGATATGGTGGAGTCCATCATCGCCGCCATCTATCTCGATTCCGGCAGCCTTGACGAGCCGCGCCGCTTTGTGACGGCGCAGATCCTCAAAAACGCCGAGATCGGTGACAGCCACCGCTTGGCAGATTATAAGACTGAGCTGCAGGAGCTGGTGCAGCGCAAGGCCAACCAGCACATCGCCTATGAGCTCATCGGCGAGAGCGGCCCGGATCACTGCAAGACCTTCACCTTCCGCGTCAGCATCAACGGCGAGACGGCGGGCGAGGGCAGCGGGCGCACCAAGAAGGAGGCCGAGCAGATGGCCGCCTGCGAGGCGCTGCGAAAGCTCAGAGCATGAGCGCAAGGGCGGAGATCATCCCGGTCTTCGTGCCTCACCTCGGCTGCAGACACGCCTGTGTGTTTTGCAACCAGCGGCGCATTTCCGGGGAAAGCTGCCCCGCGACGGCGGAAACCGTGCGCGAGGCGATCCGGAGGGCGGAGACCGTTCCCCGCGTGAAGAAGCGGGAGCTGGCCTTCTACGGCGGCAGCTTCACCGCCATTGAGGAAACGCGGCAATGTGAATTGCTGGCGGCGGCGAAAGCGGCGCTGGATCAGGGGAAAATCGACGCGATCCGCCTCTCCACGAGGCCGGACGCCATTGACGAGCGGGTGCTTGCGCGGCTGAAAGCCTACGGCGTGGAGACCGTGGAGCTCGGCGCCCAGTCCATGGACGACGCGGCGCTGACGGCTTCCAAACGCGGACACGGCGCGGGGGATGTGTTTCACGCCTCCGAACTGGTGAAGGCCGCGGGCTTCCGCCTCGTTTTGCAGATGATGACCGGCCTTCCCGGCGATACGCCCGGACGCTGTGTTGAAACGGCGCGGCGCATTATCAAATGCAAGCCCGACGGCGTTCGCATCTACCCGACGGTGATCGTGCGGGATACAGAGCTGTATGAGCTCTGGCAGGCGGGCGCGTACCGGGAACACACGGTGGAGGACGCGGTGAGCGTTTGCGCGCGCATCGTGCCGCTCTTTGAGCGGGCGGGCATCCCGGTCATTCGTCTGGGCTTAAACCCCACGGACGAGCTCTCCGGCGGCGCCGCCGTCGCGGGCGCTTATCACCCCGCGCTGGGGGAGCTGGTTAAAAGCCGCATCTTCTATAACAGGGCGGAGGCGCTCTTACAGGGGGTGAAACCCGGTATGCGCGTGATGATCGAGGTGAATCCATCGCAGGTCTCGCAAATGACCGGGCAGCATAGACAGAATCTTACGCGCCTGCGGGAGCAATTTGCGCTGTCTGACGTGAAAGTGCGCCCGGCGGCGCTTGAAAAAGGCGAAATCCGTATTTCCGTGATTGAAAACGGGGATGCGTTGTAATATACTTATACAGTTAGAATATTTTTCGTTGAGGTCACTCTTTTGTATTTAAAAGCATTGGAAATCCAGGGCTTCAAGTCCTTTGCGGACAAGACCCGGCTGACATTTGAAAAGGATATCACGGCCATCGTCGGCCCCAACGGCTCCGGCAAATCGAACATCTCCGACGCTATCCTGTGGGTCATGGGCGAGCAGCGCTCCAAAGCGCTGCGCGGCGCAAAGATGGAGGACGTGATCTTCGGCGGCACCGAGAAGCGAAATGCCCTTGGCTTTGCGCAGGTCTCGCTGATTATCGACAACTCCGCCCATATCTTCGATAACGACTCCTCGGAGATCATGCTTACCCGCCGCTACTACCGCAGCGGGGAGAGCGAGTATTACATCAACCGCGAGTCCGTGCGTCTGAAGGATATTCATTCGCTGCTGATGGACACCGGCCTCGGGCGCGACGGCTACTCGATCATTGGACAGGGGCGCATCGCGGAGATCGTCTCCAACAAGTCCACCGACCGTCGCGAGGTTTTTGAGGAGGCCGCCGGCATCTCCCGCTTCCGCTATCGGAAGGAGGAGGCCGAGCGCAAGCTCGAAAAGACCGAGGAAAACCTGCTTCGCATCAACGACAAGATCGACGAGCTGGAGATGCAGGTCGGACCCCTCAAAAAGCAGAGCGACGTTGCCAAGCGCTATCTGGTGCTGCGCGATGAGCTGCGCGTGAAAGAGATCTCCGCCTGGATGACGACGCTCGATAAGCTCCACGCCCAGGCCGCCGACATCAAGGCCGAGTATGAGCAGGCAAGCCTGGCTTTGGAAAAGGCCAAAAGCGAGCTGGAATCCCTATACGCCTCTTCCGGCAGCATCACCGAGCGGATGCATCAGAAGGACATTGAGAGCGAGCAGGCGCGGGAGCGGCTGAGCGCGGTGGAGAGCGCGGCATCCTCCTGCGAGTCCGAGGCGGCGGTGCTGCGGGCGAACGTGAAGAGCAGCGAGACCGCCAAGGCGCGCATGCTGCAGGACATCGCCGAACAGGAGAGCCGTGTGGAGGAGATCCGCGCGGGTATCGCGGAAAACGTGGCGCGCATCACACAGATCGACGCCGATCTCGGCGAGCTTGCGGAAAAGACCCGGGCGAACAACAATGTGCTCGAGGGCTGCCGCATGAAGCTCAAGAACCGGGAGGACATGGTCTCCCAGCTCTCCGAACGGCTCAATACCCTCTCGGTCGAAGGGCGCAGCATGGATTCGCGGATCCATATGCTCTCGGAGATGGAGAAGGACTACGAGGGCTATTCCCGCGCGGTCAAGACCGTGATGCGGGAAGCCCAGCGCGGGAACCTGCGCGGGGTGCACGGGCCGGTGGCAAATCTGGTGCGCGCCGATGAGGAATGCGCCCTCGCCATTGAGACCGCCCTCGGCGCGGCGGCGCAGAATATTGTCATCGACAGCCAGAACGACGGCCGTTACGCCATCGAAATGCTCAAGCGTATGGACGCGGGACGCGCCACCTTCCTGCCCGTGGATACGATCCGCGGCAGTTTGATGAAGGACGCGCCGGCGCGCGACCCCGGCTTTGTGGGCATCGCCTTTGAGCTGGTGAAGTTTGACCCAAAATATGAGCAGATCATGCTGAGCCTGCTCGGGCGTACGGTCGTGGCAGAGACCCTGCAGGACGCGGTACGCATGTCGAAAAACAACGGCAACCGCCTGCGCATCGTGACGCTCGACGGGCAGATGATCAACGCCGGCGGCTCCATGACCGGCGGCAGCAGTGCGAAAAGCACCGGCATCCTCTCCCGCGCAAATGAGCTGGAAAAGCTCAAAAAACAGCGCGTCAGGAGCGCCGAGAACGAGAAAAAGTGCCAGAGTGATCTGGATCAGGCGCGAAACAGTCTCTCCGCCGTCCGCTACCAGCTCGATATGGCGCTGGAGGATCAGACGGAGATCCGCAGCACCACGGCTTCTTTCGAGGCCG
Source organism: Oscillospiraceae bacterium (assembly GCA_902785115.1). Taxonomy (GTDB): domain Bacteria; phylum Bacillota; class Clostridia; order Oscillospirales; family Oscillospiraceae; genus Limivicinus. The sequence goes on from CACZXQ010000032.1 coordinate 13,524, forward strand.
AAAAGAAGAGTATTTCCGCTTCCGTCTCTCAGCTTCGGCTGCTGCTCGAGAGCCTGAGCGGGGACAGCGAGAGCCGCCGCAGCGCGGTGGAGGCCTCGCAGCGGCAGATCGAGGGCTTCCGGAAGCGCCTCGAGACCAAGGAGGCGGAGCTTGCCGCCCATCGGGAGAAGGCCGCCGCGATCAAGGAAGAGATCACGCGGATCGCAAGCCAGAAGCTTGAGCTGGAGGGCAAGCGTACCCGCGCCGAGAAGGACGCGCAGAGCCGCAACGCCGACATTCTCGATCTCGAGCGCCAGTGCGCGCGCATCGAGCAGAAAAAGCTCAGCGCGGAGATGGAGGAAAAGCAGATCCTCGATAAGCTCTGGGAAAACTACGAGCTGAGCCACAGCGCGGCAAACGCCCTGCGCCAGCCCGTTGAGAATCTTCCCAAGGCGAATAAGGAGATCTCCGATCTCCGCCGTCAGATCAGCGCCCTCGGTACGCCGAACCTCGGCGCCATCGAGGAATATGAGCGCGTCAACACCCGCTATGAGTTTCTGGCGGAACAGCGGGACGATGTGGAGAAGGCCAAGGGCGAGCTTGTCGGCATCATCAATGAGATCACGGGAGAGATGAAGGAGGTCTTCAACACCCATTTCCGGGAAATCGACGAGTGCTTCCGCCAGACCTTCCTGGAGCTTTTCGGCGGCGGCAAGGCGGCGCTTGTGCTCGAAGACCCGGACAACGTGCTCGAATGCGGGATTGAAATCAAAGTTCAGCCGCCCGGCAAGGCCGTCAGCAACATCAGCCTGCTGTCCGGCGGCGAGAAGGCCTTTGTCGCCATCGCGCTGTATTTTGCGATCCTGAAGGTGCGCCCGACGCCGTTTTGCGTCATGGACGAGATCGAGGCCGCGCTGGACGAGGCAAACGTCAACCGCTACGCAGACTATATGCGCCGCATGGCGGACAAGACGCAATTCCTGGTCATCACGCACCGCCGCGGCACCATGGAGGAAGCCGATATGCTCTACGGCGTGACTATGCAGGAGCGCGGCGTCTCCACCGTGCTGGAGCTCGATCTCGAGCAGGCACAGAAAACGATTGAGGAATGACTTGGCTCCCCCTTCGGGGGAGCTGGCTGGCCGCAGGCCAGACTGAGGGGGTACATTAGACATGGGCTTTTTTGATAAGATTTTCGGCGGGCTGAGCAAAACCCGCAAGAACATGGCGGAGCTGGAGGAACTTTTCCAGGGCTATCAGCCCGACAGCGAGGAGTTCTACGAGGAGCTGGAGGAGCTGCTGGTGCTGGCGGACGTCGGCGCGGCGACCGCGCAGCGCGTGGATTATCTGATGCACAAGGCCACCTGGGAGGAGCGCTACCGCAAGGGCGACGAGGCCAGAGCGGGACTGATCCGCGTGCTGACGAAGCTTCTGAACGTGGGCGAAACGGACTTGAAGCTGGACACGAAGCCCTCCGTCATCCTGATGGTGGGCGTCAACGGCGTCGGCAAGACGACCACGATCGGCAAGCTTGCCCATCAGCTCAAGGAGCAGGGCAAGAAGGTGCTGCTCTGCGCGGGCGATACCTTCCGCGCCGCCGCCGCCGAGCAGCTCGGCATCTGGGCGGAGCGCGCGGGCGCTGACATCGTGCGCCATGAGGAGGGGAGCGATCCTGCCGCCGTGGTGTATGACGGCATCTGCGCCGCCAAGGCCAGAGGCTCCGACGTCATCATCATAGATACCGCCGGCAGACTGCACAACAAGGCAAATCTGATGAACGAGCTTGCGAAAATCCGCCGCATCATCGACCGGGAGCTGCCGGAGGCGGACGTGGAAACGCTCATGGTACTTGACGCCACCACCGGGCAGAACGGTCTCATCCAGGCAAAGCAGTTTCTGGAGACGGCGGGGCTTACCGGCATCGTACTCACCAAGCTCGACGGCACCGCCAAGGGCGGCATCGTCTTCGCCATTGCAAACGAACTGAATCTCCCCGTCAAGTATGTTGGCGTGGGCGAGGGCATTGACGATCTGATCCCCTTCCAGGCGGAGACCTTTGTGCAGGCACTGTTCAAGAGGTAGGCTTCTGCTTCCCCCTCCGGGGGAAGTGCCCGAAGGGCGATAGGGGCATCACGCGTCGCCCCTTCAGTCATCCGCCTTGCGTGAGACGGCGGATGCCAGCTCCCCCGGAGGGGGAGCCACAGGCGGGTGCAAGGACGAACACCACTCATCCGCCCCAGTGTGCGCACTGGAGCACCTTCCCTGGGGGAAGGACAAATTGGAAAGGATACTATCTATGTTAACAAGCAAACAGCGTTCCTACCTCCGCGGACTGGCTGCGGCGGAGGACACCATTGTACAGGTCGGCAAGGGCGGTCTGAACGACAATCTGATCGAATCCGTCTCCGCTGCGCTCAAGGCGCGGGAGCTTATCAAAGGCCGCGTACTGGAAAACTCCATGCTTACTGCGCGCGAGGCCTGTGACGCGCTCTGCGAGGCCTGCAGGGCGGAGGCGGTACAGGTGATCGGCACCAAGTTCGTGCTTTACAAGCGCAACGAAAAAGAGCCGAAAATTGAGCTTCCGAAGGATAAAAAGAAACGCGCATGAGAATCATTCTATATGGCGGCACCTTCAACCCGCCCCACCTGGGGCATATCGCCGCCGCCAAAACCGTGAGCGAGCAGCTGCACCCCGATCTCTTCCTTGTGGTGCCGGACGCGGTGCCGCCCCATAAGGAGCTGGAGGAGGGAACACCCTCACTGGAGGCGCGGCTTCAGCTTTGCCGTCTCGCGTTCCGGGACATTCCCAACGTCGAAGTGCGGGATATGACCCTCGGCCGCTCAGGGCGCTGCTACAGCGCGGACACCGTGGCGGCTCTGCGTGAGCAGTACCCGGACGGGGAGCTTGTTTTCCTGCTGGGGACGGATATGTTTCTCGGCTTTGAGAGCTGGTATCGCTATGAGTATCTGCTGCGCGAATGTGTGCTCGCGGTGCTGCCGCGGGAGGAGGACGAACGCCCGGCGCTGGAGGCGCAGGCAGAGAAGCTCAGAAGAGAGCATCAGGCCGCCGTTCTGATCCTGCCGCATGAGCCGTTGCCGCTGCACTCGCACATCATCCGCGAGCGCCTGAGAAGACGTCTTGGCTCGGATATGCTGGACGATGCGGTGTACAGTGAAATCATCCGCCGCCGCTATTACGACGCCCGGCCGGAGCTGAGCTGGCTGCGGGAGAAGGCTTACGCCTATTTAAAGCCCAAGCGCATCGCCCATGTGGCCGGCTGCGAGAACGAGGCGGTGATGCTTGCCGTCTACTGGGGCGAGGAGCCCGAAAAGGCCGCCGAGGCCGCGATCCTGCACGACATCGCAAAGAAATATAAGCTGGAAGAACAGTTGCAGATTTCTGAAAAATATGGTATTATCAACGATCATACTGAGATTGCCTGTCCCAAAATCCTCCATGCGAAAACCGGCGCCGCGATGGCGCGGGATCTCTTCGGCGTGGACGATGCGGTGTATGAGGCCATCCGCTGGCATTGCACCGGCAAGCCCGACATGACGCTGTTCGAAAAAATCATCTGGCTTGCCGACTACATCGAGCCCACACGGGACTTCCCCGGCGTGGAGAAGATCCGGAAGCTCGCCTATGAGGACATCGACAAAGCCCTCGCCGTTTCGCTGGAGATGAGCCTTGCTTTTATCCGCGAAGAGGGCGGAGAGCCCTATACCGATACCGTTAAGGCGTACCAATGGTACAGCCAAGAGATAGATTGAAGGAGGTACTACCATGCTTACTCCCGAACAAGTTGCCGCCATCGCCGCCCACGCCCTGAACGACAAAAAGGCCAGGGACGTGAAAATCCTCAAGACCGCGGAGCAGACCGTTCTGGCTGACTACTTCGTCATCTGCAACGGCACCTCCTCCACCCACATCAAGGCGCTGGTCGATGAGGTGGACAAGCAGCTCTCCGAAGCCGGTGAGCCGCCGATCCGCCGCGAAGGTCTGCGCTCGGACATCTGGGTGCTGATGGACTTCGGCTGCGTCATTGTCCATGTGTTCACCGACGAGGCCAGAAAGTTCTACAACCTCGAGCGCCTCTGGTCGGATTCCGAGGAGGTTCCCCTCTCAGCCCTATCCCGCCCCTGATTACAGGGGCATACCTTCAACAGCGAAGCGCGGTTTCGCTGTTGAGCTGCTCGCGCTTATCGCGCTCGGCTTGCGGGAGTCGCCTCGCTTGGTCGGCGCGAGTGCTCGCTCAGCTCGCATTAAGGTGTTTTTGAGGCGGCAGAGCTGCCTCAAAAACGATGGAAATTGCCTTCGGCACGCTTGATATCATATATGTGTATCAATATGCCAGGCGGGAAGTTAGAATGAGAGGATTTGATACCAATGAAATACGATTTTGCTGCCATTGAGAAAAAATGGCAGGATAAATGGGAAGAAGTCAAGCCCTACGCCGCCGTGACCGGCAGCCCCAAGCCCAAGTTCTACGGGCTCATTGAGTTTCCCTACCCCAGCGCCGCGGGTCTGCACGTCGGCCACCCGCGCCCCTTTACCGCGATCGACATCGTATCGCGCAAGAAGAGGATGGACGGCTACAACGTGCTCTTCCCGATCGGCTATGACGCCTTCGGCCTGCCGACCGAGAACTTCGCCATCAAGAACCACATCCACCCCTCCATCGTCACCAAGGACAATATCGCAAACTTTACCCGCCAGCTCAAGATGCTCGGCTACGGCTTTGACTGGGATCGCGTCGTGGACACCACCGACCCCGGCTACTACAAGTGGACGCAGTGGATCTTCCTGCAGATGTTCAAGAAGGGGCTTGCCTACAAGACCACCATGCCCATCAACTGGTGCACGAGCTGCAAGTGCGGCCTTGCCAATGAGGAAGTGGTCGAGGGCGTGTGCGAGCGCTGCGGAAGCCCCGTCATCCGCAAGGAGAAGAGCCAGTGGATGCTGCGCATCACCAACTACGCCGACCGCCTGATCGACGATCTGGACGATCTTGACTACATCGAGCGCGTCAAGGTGCAGCAGAAGAACTGGATCGGCCGCTCCTACGGCTGTGAGGTCACCTTCAAGACCAATACGCCGGACGATATTACCGTCTACACCACCCGTGCCGATACCCTGTTCGGCACCACCTATGTGGTTATTTCCCCCGAGCATCCGCTGCTCGACGCCTGGAAGGATCGCATCGCCAACTGGGGGGAGGTCGAAGCCTATCAGGAGGCCGCCTCCCGCAAGTCCGATTTTGAGCGCGGCGAGCTCAACAAAGACAAAACCGGCGTGCGCCTCGAGGGCATCGAGGTCATGAACCCCGTGACCCACAAGGTGCTGCCGATGTTCGTCTCCGACTACGTCCTCATGGGCTACGGCACCGGCATCGTCATGGGCGTTCCGGGTCACGATCAGCGCGACTGGGACTTCGCCACCAAGTTCGGCCTGCCGATCGTCGAAGTCGTCGCCGGCGGCGACGTGACAAAGGAAGCCTTTGTCGCCAAGGACGACAAGGCCATCATGGTCAACTCCGACTTCTTAAACGGCATGACCGTGAAGGAAGCCATCCCCGCCATGAAGAAATACGTCATTGAGCAGGGCTACGGCAAGGAGAAGGTCAACTACAAGCTGCGCGACTGGGTCTTCACCCGTCAGCGCTACTGGGGTGAGCCGATCCCGCTGGTCAACTGCCCCAAGTGCGGCTGGGTGCCGCTCGATGAGAGCGAGCTTCCGCTGCTGCTGCCGAACGTGGAGAGCTATGAGCCCACCGACGACGGCGAAAGCCCTCTGTCAAAGATGACCGACTGGGTCAACACTACCTGCCCCCACTGCGGCGGCCCCGCCAAACGCGAGACCGACACCATGCCCAACTGGGCAGGCTCCTGCTGGTACTACCTGCGCTATATGGACCCGCACAACGACAAGGAGTTCGTTTCCAAGGAGGCTGAGGAGTACTGGGGACCCGTCGACTGGTATAACGGCGGCATGGAGCACACCACGCTGCATCTGCTCTACTCCCGCTTCTGGCACAAGTTCCTGTATGACATCGGTGCCGTGCACACCAAGGAGCCTTACGCCAAGCGTACCTCCCACGGCATGATCCTCGGCCGTAACCCGCACTATGTGGGCTACGCCAGGGACGAGGAGGAGAAGCAGACCTGGATTGCCAAGTACGGCAGTATGGCACAGCGTCCCTCTGTGAAGATGTCAAAGTCCCTGGGCAATGTGGTCAATCCTGACGATGTGGTCAAGGCCTACGGCGCGGACACCATGCGTGTCTACATCATGTTCATCGGTGACTTTGAGAAGACCGCCACCTGGTCGGACGAGGCCGTGAAGGGCTCCAAGCGCTTCCTCGACCGCGTGTGGAACCTGATGGATCTGACAAAGGACGATTTCGCCGTCACGCCTGAGAACGAGGCCATCCTCCACAAGACCGTCAAGAAGGTTGGCGACGACATTGAAAACCTCAAGATGAACACCGCCATCGCCGCGCTCATGACCATGGTCAATGAATTCTACGCCAAGGGCTGCACCAAGGGCGACCTGGAGTACCTGCTGCTCCTGCTCAGCCCCTTTGCCCCGCACATCGTCGAAGAGATGTGGGAGCTCGAGGGCTTCGCCGCCAAGTACGGCAAGATGGCCATGCAGATGGATTGGCCGAAGTATGACGAGAGCAAGACCGTGGACGCCGTCAAGGAGATGGCCGTACAGGTCAACGGCAAGCTCCGCGCCACCATCAAGCTGCCCGTGGATTCCCCGGACGAGACGGTGATCGCCGCCGCCTGCGCCGACGAAAAGGTCAAGCGCCAGATGGAGGGGATGCAGCTCGTCAAGACCATCGTGGTCAAAAACAAGCTCGTCAACCTCATCCTCAAACCCGCCAAGTGAGATGCGGGGGCAATTGGCGAAAAAGATTTTCGCCAATTGCCCCGTTTATCTTGACAAGAAGGGTCAAATCCGGTATAATATCGCTGTTGAACAGCCAATGAATTGGCCCTTGAACGTCGTGAGACGTGTTGGAGGGAGGGAAATAAATGTCTGAAATCTACGTCAAAGAGAATGAGTCTCTGGACAATGCTCTGAAAAGATTCAAGCGCAGCTGCGCCAAGTCCGGCGTCCTGGCTGACCTGAGAAAGAAAGAGTACTATCAGAGCCCCAGCGTCAAACGCCGCAAGAAATCTGAGGCCGCTCGCAAGAACAAGAATAAGCGCTATTACTAAGAAGCATCAAGGCAGCACCGAAAAGGTGCTGCCTTTTGCAATTAGTTCTGGAATTGTAGGGAATTGTATGGTATCCTGAGCATAGAAACAGACAGAGGAGGGCAAGCCCTTGAAGCTGCTGCTGATCCGGCACGGAGACCCGGACTATGTGCATGACGATCTGACAGAGGTGGGCAAGCGCGAGGCCGCGCTGCTGGCCGAGCGGATCGCGCCGATGGATATTGCCGAATATTATGTTTCGCCGCTGGGCAGGGCGAAGGCCACCGCCGCGCCGACGCTCCAGAAGGCCGGGCGGACTGCCGTTGCGTGTGAATGGCTGCAGGAGTTTTCGCCGCGCATTATGCGCCCGGACAAGGATTTCCCCAAAATCGCCTGGGACTGGCTGCCCGAGGACTGGTTGCAGGACGAGCGCTTTCTGCTGCCGGATGCCTGGAAGGAGAACGAGATCTTTCAGGCCGGCGGCGTGGGCGCGGAGTATGACCGCGTGACCGCGGCCTTCGACGCGCTTTTGGCGCAGCACGGTTATGTGCGCGAGGGTCGCCGTTACCGGGTGGAGCGGGCAAATTCCGATATGCTGGCCTTCTTCTGCCACTTCGGCGTTACCTGCGTGCTGATGAGCCATCTTATGAACTGTTCACCCATGATCCTCTGGCACGGGCTGGTGACAACGCCGAGCTCGGTCACACTGATCCACAGTGAGGAACGCCGACCGGGGATCGCGTATTTCCGCGCCGCGCAGGTGGGGGATGTGTCCCACCTCTACGCTGCCGGGGAGCGGCCTTCCTTCGCCGCCCGCTTCTGTGAAGTGCATGGCAATGGGGATAGAGAAGATTAAAGGAGAAAGAGAGATGCAAATTCGCAAGATCGTCATAACGGGCGGCCCCAGCGCGGGCAAGACCACGGGCTTAAGCTGGGTGCAGAACGCCTTTGCCAAGCTGGGCTACACGGTGCTCTTCATTCCCGAGACCGCCACGGAGTTCATTTCCGGCGGCGTTGCGCCCTGGACCTGCGGCACGAATTTGAGCAGGCCGCCCGCACCATGCGCGCCGAGAAGATCCTCATCGTCTGCGACCGCGGGGCGCTCGACAACAAGGCGTACATGAACGACGAGGAATTTGCGGAGGTTCTCGCCTCCGTCGGCAAGACCGAGCAGGAGCTGCTGGATCGCTATGACGCGGTGTTCCACATGGTCACAGCCGCAAAAGGCGCTGAGCAGTTTTACACCAAGGAGAACAACAAGGTGCGCTATGAGAGCGTGCAGGAGGCTGTGGAGCTGGACGCACGGCTGGTGGCCTCCTGGGAAAAGCACCCTTACCTGCGGATTATCGACAACTCCGTGGACTTTAACCATAAGCTGAGAAACCTGATTGCGGAGATCCGCCTGGCACTCGGGGAGCCTGAGGCGTTGAGCATCGACCGGAAGTTCCTGGTGGAGTACCCGGATCTGGATTGGCTCGAAAAGCTGCCGGACTGCCGCCGTATGGAGATCAGCCAGATGTACCTGCCCGCGAGAGAAGGGGAGGAACTGCGCATCCGCTGCCGCGAGGAAAACGGCAGCCGCATCTATTACAAGACCCTCAAGCGCCGCGTCAGTGAGTTTAAGCGCATCGAGATCGAGGAGCGCCTGACCCGGGGCGAATACCAGTCGCTGATGCTCAATGCCGAGCCCGGCGCGCAGCCCATGCGCAAGACGCGCTATTGTCTCAACTTCGAGGGGCAGTATTTTGAGATCGACCTTTATCCCTTCTGGAAGGATCAGGCGATTGTGGAGATCGAGCTGAGCGACAAGGGCGATGAGATCCGTATGCCCGAAGGACTCAAGGTCATCCGCGAGGTGACCGGCGATCCTGTATACAAAAACGCCGCCCTGGCGAAACTGCATTGATAAAACATGGGTTTGTGAGAAAACTGTATTTTCTCACAAACCCAGTTTTTGGTGCTTAGTATTTAGCCTTTAGCCGAAAAAATATAAACTTTTCAGCGTGTATTCAGATTTGTATATGCGTGTCGAAGTGAGGCAAAAACAGTTTTTTCTCCTTATTCTTTTTTATCGTCTATTCCTCTCGGTTTTCGTCTAAAAGCTAAGCACTAAAAGCTAACAACTCGGGGCTGTGAAAAAACGAAGTTTTTTCACAGCCCCATCCTCATTCAATTTTCAGCCCGTGCATGAAGCCGCCCAGGGCAGTGCTGTGCACATCGCCTGCAATCACACGGCGGCCCTGTATGTAGAGCGTGACCCAGACGGTCTGCGCGCTGTCGGGGTAGTTTGTGACCAGATAGCTGTACTGCTCGCACCGCTCACCGAGATGGCGGGACAGATCGTAGCCCTGCGCCTTCTGCATCTGATTATATCCCTCCAGCACCTCACCGAGCTCCTGCGGCAAACGCACGCTCTTATGCTCTTCACTTTCGGCGTCCACCTCCCAGCCCAAAGACTCGAGAAACAGGATGCGCCCGGCCTGGGTGCTGTTGTCTGTCTTACTCAGGAAAACACGCAAACTTAGCAGCACAAGCAGAATCAGAGCCGCTGCCAGCACGATGCACAGCGCCTTTTTTTGCGTCATCCTCTTCATGGTTTTCTCCGTGGAAACCACCTCCCAAACCATGAATATGCGTCGCGGCAAACATTTATGACAAAAATTAGAGACAAAGTGACAATAAAAGGTTGCAATTTGGTAAAAATGTGGTATTATGTTAATTACTGAAGATGGGAGGGAGAACAATGGCGATGATGCGGCTTGACAAAATGCTTGCGGATCAGGGCCTCGCCTCCCGGAAGGAGCTGCGCGAGATCATCCGCGCCGGCCGCGTCACGGTGGACGGGCAGGTCGAGACCCGCCCTGAGCGCCGGCTTGACCCGGAGAGCGTCAGCATAGCGTTTGACGGCGCGCCGCTCGATTATCAGCGTTTTCACTATTACATGATGGACAAGCCCACGGGCGTTGTGACCGCCACGGAGGACAAACGCCAACAGACCGTACTTGACCTGCTGCCGCCGGACTTAAAGCGCATGGGTATCTTTCCGGTCGGGAGGCTTGACAAGGACACCAGCGGGCTTTTGCTGCTCACGGACGACGGAGAATTTGCCCATCGGGTGATTTCGCCAAAATCCTGCGTCAAAAAAAGGTATTATGCAGAGGTAGAGGGCGAAGCGGATGAAGAGGACGTGATGGCCTTTTCCCAGGGAATCCTTTTAAAGGACGGAACACAGTGCCTGCCCGCCGCGCTGGAGCTTCTGGGCGGCGGGAAATGCGCCGTCACGGTGATGGAAGGAAAGTACCATCAGGTGCGCCGGATGCTGGCAAGCAGGGGGAAACCGGTGCTTACGCTGCGAAGACTCTCCATCGGCGGCCTGCGTTTGCCGGCGGATTTGGACCCCGGCGGCGTCCGGGAACTGACACAAGAAGATTTGTGCACTCTGTTCAATGTTTAAAACATGGGTAAATCGTCAAAAAAACCCGGCGTTTTTCGGGAGATTTTGAGCGGATAGGAGACAAACATAAAAAAATTAACAAAAAAACACGGCGATTTCTATTGAAAATCACAAAGTTTGGAGTTATTATATAGAAAGAAAATTGCGGGGGTATGTCAATTTCGCCAAGCCTTTCCTTGAAGCGCCCGACCGCAGGATACAGGAGGCATCCATATGTCCAGCAGAATCTTCCAAAATGTGATCATTCAAATGAAGGACGCCGTTGACCGTACCATCGGTGTGGTGGACGAACAGGGCTTCGTGGTGGCGAGCAGTGAGCTTGCGATCATCGGCTCCCGGCTTGACGATTTTCATGCCTATGCCTTTGAGAGCGCGGATAAGGTGATCTGCACCGACAGCCGCAGCTACTGTGCACTGAACGAAGAGGGCGGCAAGCTGGATTTCGCCGCCTTTGTGGAAGGCGCCGATCAGGCTGCAAAAACCATCTGCGCCGTTTCTGCCGTCGCCTTTAACGAGGCGCGCAGCAATTACGAGGAAAAGCATAACAAGGCGGCCTTTGTCAAAAACATCATCTCCGACAATATTCTGCCCGGGGATGTGTATGTCCGCGCCAAGGAGCTGCACTTTGTCACCGATGAACCGCGCAGCGTGCTGCTGGTACGCCAGGCCGACCGTTCCGACGTGACCGCCATGGAGGTCATCCAGCGCCTCTTCCCCGACCGGCAAAAGGATTTTGTGCTGAACATCAACGAGACCGATACCGTGGTGGTCAAGTCCCTCCCCTCGCCGGAGGCGCATGAGGAGATCCTGAAGGCCGCCCGCGGCATCGAAAACAGCCTGCGTGAGGAGCTGGGCATCCGCTGTGTCATCGGCGTGAGCACGAACGCAAACCACCTGCGCGAGCTGGCCGATCGCTATAAGGAAGCGCAGGTCGCCATCGACGTCGGCCGCGTTTTCGAGAGCGAGAAGACCATCATCAACTATGAAAATCTCGGCCTCGGCCGCATCATCTACCAGCTTCCCACTACGCTCTGCGAGATGTTCCTCAACGAGGTGTTCAAGAAAAATCCCATCGAAACGCTGGATGAGGACACGCTGGAGACCATCAACCGTTTCTTTGAGAACAACCTCAACGTCTCGGAGACCTCTCGCAAGCTCTATGTGCACCGCAATACCCTGGTCTACCGTCTGGAGAAGATCAAGAAGATCACCGGGCTTGACCTGCGGGAGTTTGACCATGCCATCGTCTTCAAGGTTGCCATGATGGTCAAGCAGTATCTCGATTCCCTGAACGCATCCAAGTATTAAGTTCGCAAGTCCGCGCCTGCGGAAATACATAGCATAACCCTTTGGAGGAAATCTTTTATGGTTCGCATGAAGAATGTCACAAAGGTCTATGACAGCAGCGGCACCGTTGCGCTTGACGGCATAGACCTGATGATCGACGAGGGGGAGTTTGTCTTTCTGGTCGGCCCCTCCGGCTCCGGCAAGACCACGCTGATGAAGCTGATCACCGGCGAGGTGCGGGCGGATTCCGGCAAAGTCATCGTCAACGATTTTGACATGAACAAGATCCGCCGCCACAAGCTGCCCAAGGTGCGCAGAACATTGGGCGTCGTCTTCCAGGATTACCGCCTGATCGAGAACATGAACGTCTATGACAACGTGGCCTTTGCCATGCGCGTCGTCGGCGCTTCCGGGCGGGAGATCAGCCGCCGCGTGCCCTATGTGCTGGAGCTGGTCGGCCTGGAGGGGCGCGAAAAGCGCCTGCCCAGCGAGCTCTCCGGCGGCGAGCAGCAGCGCGTGGCCATTGCCCGCGCCCTCGTCAACAGCCCGCGCATGATCGTGGCGGATGAGCCTACCGGCAACCTCGACCCGGTCAGAAGCCTGGAGCTGATGCTCCTGTTTGAGAAGATCAACGAGATGGGCACCACCGTTCTGGTGGTGACGCACGAGAAGGAACTGGTCAACGCGCTCTCAAAGCGCGTGATCTCCATTGACGGCGGTCATGTGATCAGTGACGGAATGGATGGGTACTACGGCTATGAGATTGAGTAGAGGCGGTTATTTGATCCGCGAGGGCTTTCGGAGCATCAAAACCCATAGCTTCATGTCCTTCGCGTCGGTTACGATTATCATGGCCTGCCTGATCATCATGGGCAGCGTCTTTCTCCTGTCGATGAACATCGACCACCTGATCGGTGATCTGGAGGATCAGAACGAGGTCGTGGCGCTGGTGGATGAGGAATACAGCTCTGAGCAGGCGCAGAGCCTGCAGGGCGCGGTGGAGGCTGTCCCCAATGTGAGCGATGCGGAGTTTGTAGACCGCGCCGTGGCCATGGACAACTTCCTGAACAACTTCGACAGCGATTTTCGCGACGGCATTGATGAGTCGGTGTTCCGCCACCGCTTTGTCATCCATCTGGAGGACATCGCCGTCATGAGCCAGACCAAGGCGGCGCTCGAGGACATCCCGGGCATCGTGAAGGTCAAGGCGCATCTGGAATATGCAAGCGCGTTCATCACCATCCGCAACATCGTGAGCGTTGTGTCTCTCGTGCTGACGGTGATTTTGGTGTTCGTCTCGGTCTTCATCATGTCCAATACCATCAAGCTTGCCACCTTTGGCCGGCGTGAGGAGATCGGCATCATGAAGATGGTCGGCGCCACCAACAGCTTCATCCGCCTGCCCTTTATCGTGGAAGGCCTGGCGCTGGGCGTGATGGGCGGCGGCCTCGCCTTTCTGGCGGAGTGGGGGCTTTACAGCCTGCTTGCCAGCCGCCTCATGGGAACGCTTGCCGGCAGCTTCATCAGCGTCATTCCCTTCATGCAGGTGGCCCTGCCGATGCTGATCGCGTATCTCGGCATCGGTGTGTTCGTCGGCGTCTTCGGCGGCGTCAACGCGATACGCAATTATTTGAAAGTATAAATGTAGGAGATTCGGAATGAATCAAAAGAGAGCAGTACAGATTCTTGCGATCATCATGGCGGTGGTGATGGTCCTCTCTCTGATCCTGAGCGTACTGCCGACAGCGCATGCCGTAACGCAGGGCGAAATCGACGCGCTGCGCGAGAAAAAGGCGGAGCTGACTGCCCGCGTGCAGGAGGCGGAGGAACGCCTCAGCCAGATGCAGAAGAAGGAAGCCACAGTGCTGGAGAAGAGAGATGCGCTGGAGGTTCAGAACCAGGCGTCCCTTGAAGCCCTCGCGCTCGTGGCGGAAGAGCTTCGCATGTACGATGAGCTCGTAGCGCAGAAAACCGAGGAGCTGCAGCAGGCGCTCACCGTCGAGCAGGAGCAGGGGCGCAAGTATCGCGCCCGCATCCGCTCTATGGAGGAAAACGGTACATACGATGTGCTGGCGCTGCTGCTGCGCGCATCCAGCTTTGCAGAGCTTCTCTCTACACTGGACGATATGGATGCCATCATGGAGAGCGACAAACGCTTGGAGGAGCAGTACCGCGCCGCGCGCGAGGAGACCGAGCGCACCAAGGCCGAGTATGAACAGGTGCGCACCGAATGCGCCGACAGACAGGCGCAGCTTCGCACCGAGCAGGCGCAGCTTCAGGAGCGCATTGAGGAGGCCAACGCCCAGCTTGCGGCGCTTGCCGACGAGATCGAGGAAGCCACGCGCCTGCGCGATGAAGAGCGCGACGCCGAGGCGGCGGCAGACGCCGAGATCAAGCAGATGATCGCCGAATATGAGGCGCAGAAGCGCGCCGAAGAGGAAGCCCGCCGCAAGGCCGCTGCGGAAGCCGCCGCAAGAAACAATGCCGGGAACACCGGAAGCACCGGGAATACCGGAAGTACCGGCTCCGGCGGCGAGACAGGCAGCTCCGGCGGTGAGACGACGCAGACCCAGCCGGTTACGAACATTTCCGGCTTTACCTGGCCGGTGCCCTGTTCCCGCCGCATTTCCGGGCGCTACGGCGAAAGCCGCCCCGGGCACTTCCACAAGGGGATCGACATTGACGGTTACGGCAACGATGGCGGCAGCATCGTCGCGGCGGCCTCCGGAACAGTCATCTTCTCCGGCAGCAACGGCGCCTATGGCAACTTAGTGACGATAGACCACGGCAACGGCTATGTGACGCTCTACGCGCACAATTCCGGCAACGCCGTGAGTTACGGCCAATGGGTCAACGCGGGCGACGTGGTGGCTTATCTCGGCGCCACCGGCAACGCGACCGGCACCCATTGCCATTTTGAGATCCGGATCAACGGCTCCACCGTTGACCCTGCGCAATACTTCGGCGGCCTGACCTACTGGAACTGCTAAGCGGCAGTTGTGACACCTGTTACTTATACTCATGAAAAACCTTACTCTTTGCAAATCCCTCGCCCTGCTTCTGGTATTCACGCTTATCGTGTGCGCGATGCCGGTTTCCGCCTTCGCGGTGACGCAGGAAGAAGTCAACGCCATGCGTGCCGAACGCGACGCGATCTCCGCCAAGCGCCGGGAGGCGCAGGCGGTCGTGGATCAGCTTGAGGCCGAGCAGGCGGGCGTCATGGAGCGCAAGCGCGCCATGGATGAGCGCAACGCCTACACCCTTCAGGAGATCCAGCTCAATCAGGAGGAGATCAACCTTTACGACGCCATGATCGCCGCCAAAGCCAAAGAGGTGGAGATCGCGCTGGCGCTGGAACAGGAGCAGATGGAGCGCTACCGCGCCCGTCTGCGCGCCATGGAGGAAAACGGAGGCTACGGTATTTTGACCATGGTGCTGCGTACCTCGAACATTGCGGAGTTTCTCTCCGCGATGGACGATGTGGGCGAAATTATGGAGAGCGATAAACAGCTCGAGGAAGCCTACCGCGCCGCGCGGCAGAACACCGAACGCGTTAAGGCCGAGTATGAGGCTGTTCAGACAGAGCTGGAGGCAAAGAAACGCGAGCTGCAGGCGCAGCAGGAAGCGCTTCAGGCCGAGATCGACGAGGCCGCCCGGCTCATCCTTGATCTGCAAAGCGATATTGACGCCAACCGCGAAGCGGTGGAGGCCATCCGCGCCGAGGAAGAGGCGGCGGAGCGAGAGCTGCAGGCGCTCGCGGCAGAGCTGGAGCGCCAGCGCCAGGAGGAAGAGCGCAGACGCCGTGAGGCGGAGGCCGCGGCAGCCGCCGCTGCAGCCGCGGCTGCCGCTGCGGCGGCGCAGGCGGCTCAGCCGGCGCAGAGTGCTTCCGGCGGCGGCTCGACGGCGGCGGTGGGAACCGGCTCCTTCGGCTGGCCCGTGCCGTCCTGTACCTATATCACCAGCCGTTTCGGCATGCGTGTGCATCCCATCACCGGCGAGTATAAGAGCCATACCGGACTCGATATCGGCGCGGGCTACGGTGCGGCAATCGTCGCGGCGGACGGCGGTTCGGTGTCATTTGCGGGTGTCAAGGGCGGATACGGCAACTGCGTGATGATCAATCACGGCAACGGCTATGTGACGCTCTATGGGCACATGTCCTCCATTGCGGTGAGCGAGGGGCAGAATGTGTCCAAAGGAGAGACCATCGGCTATGTGGGCAGCACCGGCGTCGCCACCGGGCCGCACTGCCACTATGAAATCTATTCCGGCGGCAGCCGGATCGACCCTGAGCAGTTCTATTCCGGCCTGACCTTCTCGGAGGACGCGGGCGTATAAGAAACAGAAGATACAGCCCTCGGGCTGGCTGCCGGACAGTGTTTTTGCTGTCCGGCTAAGCCATGACATGGAGGTTTACTTGTGGGGAAAATATTTAACAGAGTTCTGCGCCGGATCGGACATTTTATCCACGGCTTTTTCAATATCGGAATCAGTCTGCGGGCAGTTGTGATCCTTCTGGCACTGGTAGGCTGCGGCACGTATTTCTGGACCTACAACAGCATGCTCAGGCAGGTCGGCGGCAGGGAAGACTACGATGAAGCCATGCGCTATATCGAAATCAAAGACCTGCTGGATGAGAAATTCATCGACCCGGTGGATCGCCAGTCCATGGGGCAGTCCGCAGCGGCGGCTATGGTCGCCGGTCTCGGCGATAGCTGGAGCTATTACATGACCGACGACGAATACCGCACCTATCAGCTCTCCTCCTCCAACGACTATTCGGATATCGGCATGTCGCTGGTGAAGGACGAGACGCTCGGCGGCTTCCAAGTCATCGCCATTTACCCCAGCTCTCCGGCTGCCTGGGCGGGCGTGAGCCAGGGAATGCTCATCACCGCCGTGGACGGACAGAAGGTGGCCTCCTTTACCACCGACCAGGTGCGCACGCTGATCCGCTCAAAGCTCAACAGCAAGTTCGAGCTGGAGATCAGCAACCAGTATACCATAGAGGTCGATTGCACCAACTTTAACGCCGACGCGGTGGTATCGCGCTTGGAAAAGACCGGCGCTGCCTATGTGCAGGTGAAGAACTTTGAAGCGGGCAGCGGTCAGGCGGCTGTGAACGCCATCGAGTATTATATGGCACAGGGAGCGGACTCCTGCGTGCTGGATCTGCGCAATAACGCCGGCGGCCTTGCCGGTGAGGTACAGGTGTTGCTGGACTATCTGCTGCCGGAGGGACGGCTTTTCTCCGAAGTGACCAAGGATGGCCATGCGGAGGCCTACGATTCCGACGGCATGTGGATTCAGTTTCCCATGGTGGTGCTCATTAACAGCGGCACCTTCCGGGAGTCCGAACTCTGCGCGGCGGTACTCAAGGAGTATCAGCGCGCGGTGCTGATGGGGGAATCCTCCAGTGGCAGCACCCGCTCGCAGGAAACCATTCCGCTTGAAAACGGCGGCGCTGTGCGTCTCTCCACCCGCAGCTATTTGACCGCTAACGGCACGGATATTTCCAAGGTGGGCGGCGTTGTGCCGGATATGATCGTCTTTAACAGCGATGAATCCGCCACCGGCACGACCGAGGGCACCACCGGCGGCGAGGCCGGTACCGCCAGCACCTCCGAGGACGATCAGCTCATGGCGGCGCTGAAATATTTAAGCTAAACTACATCAGCAGTCCCCGCAAGGGGACTGCTGATGTAAAACTCACGCTTATCGCACGAGGCGCACGGTGGACGCGCCTCGTTTGGTCGGCGTGAGACCTCGCACAGCTCGGTTTGAGGTGTTTTTGCCGAGGCAAGGCCCCGTCAAAAACGGATTGAATTGTTTTTCACTGTGCAAAGAAATCAGTTGACATTGCCCGGGGTATTTGGGTATAATCATTAGGTTAAAACAGCATTGTAAAGGAGTTTTGCATACATGGCCAGCAACAGCAATCGTTTTAAAATGAGCCAGGAGCGCCTGGACGCGATCAAGCAGGAACTGAACTATCTGGAAACCGTCCGCGAGAAGGAAGTGGCGGAGCTCATCAAGGAAGCCAGAAGCTTTGGCGACCTGTCCGAGAACAGCGAGTATGATGAAGCGAAGGCCGAGCAGGGTAAGCTCTACTCCAAGATCGCAGAGCTGAAGGTGCTCATTGATAACGCCGAGATCGTCGACAATATCGATCATGACGCTCCGAAAGATACCGTGACGCTCTCCAGCATCGTGCGTGTGCGCGATCTGGAGGATGACTTCGAGGAGACCTACGAAATCGTCGGCAGCCAGGAGGCTAATCCCAAGGCTGGCCGCATTTCGGACGATTCGCCTCTCGGTCAGGGTCTGATCGGTCACCGCGCCGGGGAAGTGGTTACTGTCAATGCTCCCGCCGGTGAACTCAAGTTTGAGATCCTGTCCGTCGAGAATAACTGAGAAACCTTCACGAGCGGCGCTTATGCCCGCCCGTGTGCGCTTATACAGGAGAGAAGAAAATGAGTGAGAATCCCAATGTGAACGTCGCTCCCCAGCAGGAGCTGAGCGAGATCCTGCAGGTACGCCGGGACAAGCTGGCTGCGCTGCAGCAGGAGGGGAGAGACCCCTTTCTGATCACAAAGTATGATGTGACCCATCACAGCACCGACGTGACCGCAAACTTCGCTGAGCTTGAGGGCAAGGAGGTTTCCGTTGCCGGACGCCTGATGGTCAAGCGTGTGATGGGCAAGGCCTCCTTCTGCAAGATCCAGGATCGCGAGGGCATCCTGCAGATCTATGTGGCGCGCGACGCCATCGGGCAGGAGGAGTACGCGGCATTTAAAAAGATGGACATTGGTGACATCATCGGTGTGACCGGCGCTGTGTTCCAGACCAAGACCGGCGAGACCACCGTGCATGCCGCCACGCTGACGCTGCTCTCAAAGTCCTTAAAGCCCCTGCCGGAGAAGTTCCACGGCCTGACCGATGTGGACGCCCGCTACCGTCAGCGCTATGTGGACCTGATCGCAAACCCGAATGTGCGCGATACCTTTATCAAGCGCTCTCAGATCATCAGCGAGATCCGCCGCTTCCTTGACGCCAGAGGCTTCATGGAGGTGGAGACCCCCATGCTGGTTTCTAACGCCGGCGGCGCCGCGGCGCGTCCTTTTGAGACCCACTACAATGCGCTGGATGAGGATGTGCGCCTTCGCATTTCGCTGGAGCTGTATCTCAAGCGGCTGATCGTGGGCGGCTTGGAGAAAGTCTATGAGATCGGGCGCGTTTTCCGCAATGAGGGTCTGGATACCCGGCACAACCCGGAGTTTACGCTCATGGAGCTCTATCAGGCCTATACCGACTATAACGGGATGATGGATCTGACGGAGGCGCTCTTCAAGCATCTGGCGCAGACCGTCTGCGGCACGACGACCATCAGCTACCAGGGGACCGAGATCGACCTTGGAAAGCCCTTCGAGCGCCTGACCATGACCGACGCGGTCAAGCGCTGGGCGGGCGTGGACTTTGACGCCATCGCCACCGAGGAGGAGGCCAAGGCGCTCGCCAAGGAGCGCGGCATCGAGTATGAGACTCGCCATAAGAAGGGAGACATTCTGAACCTCTTCTTTGAGACCTACTGCGAGGAGAAGCTGATCCAGCCGGTGTTCATCATGGATCACCCGGTGGAAATCAGCCCCCTCACCAAGCGCAAGCCCTCCGACCCCAGCAAGGTGGAGCGCTTTGAGCTCTTCATCTATGGGCGCGAGATGTGCAACGCATACAGCGAGCTGAACGATCCCATCGACCAGCGTGCGCGCTTCGCCGCGCAGGATGCGCTGGCCGCGGCAGGGGACGCCGAGGCCAACCACACCGACGAGGACTTCCTCAATGCGCTGGAGATCGGCATGCCCCCCACGGGTGGCATCGGCTACGGCATCGACCGCCTGGTCATGCTCCTCACCGATTCCCCCTCCATTCGCGACGTTTTGCTTTTCCCGACCATGAAGCCTGTTGAAAACTGATAACTTTTAAGCTATTAAAACAAGCCAAAACGAGATAAATGATATAAAAACATAACTTTTAAAAGAAAAACAGAACAATAAAGTACTTCAAAAGAGACGTCTCCAAAAACAATGAAAGACGTCTCTTTTAAGTTTTATTTAGCGACTCTTTAAGGCATGGCCCAAATTATTCATATGTAATAACAGAAAAAAAGCTAACAAATCCACTGTATTTGGAATAATTAGAGCGAATTCGAAAAGTCACTTATTTTTGTGTAAGTCTATTTGGCTTTCGGTGTTTCTCTTTTGAAAAAGCCTTTTTTCCTGCAGTTTACGCTGATTTACACAAAGAATACACAAAACGATTTCACGATTTTCACGTAAGTTAATATAACTCATTATAACTTCATATATTGCGTTAAATTGTATTACACATATTGACTTCTTGTGAGCAGTTATCAGTGCACAACAGGAGCGAGAATTAAGCAAATACGATTTGTGTAATTTTATCTCCTATAA
The DNA here is from genome assembly GCA_902785115.1 of Oscillospiraceae bacterium. Lineage (GTDB taxonomy): Bacteria > Bacillota > Clostridia > Oscillospirales > Oscillospiraceae > Limivicinus. The sequence goes on from CACZXQ010000032.1 coordinate 33,921, forward strand.
ATTTGACAAACGAAACCGCCAAAAGTAAAATTGATAATAGTAAGAGGAACCTAACGTTGAGTTTGGTTCCTTTTGCCTATTTTTAAAACAAAAGGAGGATTTCAGACTATGAAATCTAAATTAGCTTCCAACCCGGCAAAGAAGATTCTTTGCCTCGCACTGTGCGCGATCATGCTGATCGCCATGTTGCCGGCCATGGCAGTGCCGGCCTATGCAGCGGATGAGGATGTTGAAATCGGCTCTGTGTGGATTCAGTATGTGGATGCTGATACACACGAAGAAATTGCAGAACCCACTCTCTTGCATTATGAAGACTTACCTGATGGCCTCTTTACGATGGAAGATGTCCCAGATATCGAGGGTTATACAATGGTCAACACACAGCGGTTTGTTGAGGGGGCTATAGACAAAGATCATGCTCACGTAACAAAGACTGGGGCTTGGCGTTATAGTGATTTTCCAATTAGCTATCAGCTTTCCGATGAAAATGATTGGGGTAAGTTTAGACTCATCTATAACAACGATAAAGCTGACAGTGGCTATATTAAGATCAACAGCGATACCTATTATGAACATGATCCATCATGGACAGATATGACATATATTTATTACTATGATGACATGACCAACGGTGAATATTCTATTGATCTCAATAAAGCAGGATATCAGATCATGGAGATATATGAAGAGATTTCTAGGACATCGATAACTGTACCCACCAATGGTATCTTGACAGGAACATTGGTACAGGGAGATGTTCATAAGCTAACTGTCTACTACGTTCCCGACACCAACACTTCTTCTTTTAATTCCGTCCTTCTTCTGAACGAGAATTCAAGCGTTCCCAATGCCACGATCAACTATAGCATCGAGCCTGGCACCGGCATTGCTGCTGTTCCTGGAACATCGATGGCTGTCCTTGCTCCAAGCACTGACACCGGCGTGACCGGCGCCCCGACGATCAGTAATGCGGTGTTCGCTCCCGGCGACGCCACCGTTACCTCCGTTGAAGGTGTGACCATTGATGCGGGCGAGAAAGCCGTTGTAAAGCCCATCTCCGTTGATTTCTCCGGCGTGACCTTCGCGCAGCCGGGTATCTTCCGTTACGTGATCAGTGAGCCGTCCAGTGGCAACAATATGACCTATGATACGCAGCTGAACGACACGACCAACGGTACCCGCTACCAGCGCGTCCTCGACGTTTACGTTGTCCGTAACGCCAGCGATGAATACGAGATTGGCGGATTCGTTCTCCATGAAGTGGCCGGCGCCGTTAACGAAGGCGAAACCACGGCCGCGGATAAGTCTTCCGGCTTCGTGAATGAGTACAACACCACGGGCCTCACGCTTGAGTGCCAGGTTGAAGGCAACCAGTCGTCCATCGATAAGTACTTCGCTTACACGATCACCATGCAGAACCCCGGCAACAGCGCGTTCAACGTCTCTGCTGATTGGTCGAATGCTTCCGGCGCACAGAATCCTGTTGCGAACCCTGCAACCAGCTATACAAACGAAGCGATCACAGCGGCCAATACGAATGAGTGGACTTCCAACGCCGATGGATCTATGAGCAAGACCATCTATCTGAAGGACGGCCAGAAGGTCGCGCTCGACGGCATCCCGGTTGGCACTGCTTACAGCATCACGGTCGCCGAGGAAGACTACGGCCCGAGCTGGGTCGTCGGCAGCGATAACGGTAGCAACGATGCAACCGGCAACCGCACGCTGAACGCTGTTGAAGATGTGGTCTTCACCCTTACGCGTGAAGGCGTCGTTCCCACGGGTGTTGCACTCTCCATCCTTCCTGGCGTCATCCTCATGGGCGCTGCGGCTACATTCTTCTTTGTGATGAAGAATCGCAAAAAGGAAGAGGGCGCAAACGCGTAAATCTGAGTAGAATAGAGCCTGTTACTGGCAAGCTCACATACTAAAGCATAAAAAGAAGAACAGGCTTTCTGTATTACACGGAAGACCTGTTCTTCTATTTGCTTTCGATATGCTTTTTTTCTATGCTTTCTCGCCGAAATTCGATGACATCGGATACATTACAATCCAGAATATCACAAAGGGCATCAAGCGTTTGTGTTGAGATGTGCTTGCCTCTCCTGATCGCGTGATAGTTCGACATGGGAAAGCCCATTTTTGCCAATCTATATGAAGTAATCCCTTTTTCTTTCAGCGTTCGGAAGAACGGCTCATAACTGATCACGGCTCATCACCTCACAGACTAAATCAAATATAATCTGTGGGTTTCAGCTTGCATATATACGCAAATTCACATATATTATAACCCGCACGCAAAAAAAGAGGAGGATAAATATATGACCGGATATGCGTATTTTGTCGAGAAGCCGAGGATGATCGAGGATTTACTTCAGCCGCACCCAATTGAATCAGAAAGACCATATGAGATCGTAAAAACGATCAATTTATCCGGAATTGACTATGAAAACTTCGTTACGGACATGGTTGCCGATCGGCAGTTTTTAGAAGAAAATGCGGCTTTGTGCAGCATGACAGAATCCACTATTCGTTGCCTGTTGGTGAAGCACCGGATAACGGGTGAGGGCATACTTGTTGTTCCCGATAAAGCGTGGGTGGATATTGCGGCTTTTGAAAATGTTTAACCACTAAAATACATTGATTTTAATTTGAATATGCAGTATAATCATATTAGAAACTAATACTTCCCACATGCGAAACGCCATGAAATATGGCGAAACAAGCCGGGAAAACGAGATTTCCCCGCCATTATGTCGCTTGAAAAGTTCCCGGAAC
>CACZXQ010000033.1 GCA_902785115.1 Oscillospiraceae bacterium
CACTTCACCGTCAACGGCCGCAAGGTCAACATCCCCAGCTACCAGGTCAAGCCCGGCATGGTCATTGGTCTGAAGGAGTCGAGCCGCAGCATCGAGCGTTTCAAGATGAACCTGGAGGCCAATGCCTACCATGTCATCCCCAAGTGGCTTGAGTTTGACGCCAACAACATGGTCGGTAAGGTTGTTGCCGCCCCCACGAGAGAGGACATCGACTTCCCCGTGGAAGAGCGCCTGATCGTCGAGTTGTACTCCAAGTAATAGAGATACCCTCAATTGGTAAGCTGAAAACCGCAGCGCTTACGCACAGCGCAAGATTTTTAAGGAGGGTTATATAACTATATGATCGAAATTAAGAAGCCGCGCATTGAGTGCATCGAAACACCCACTGACAGCTCTTACGGCAAATACGTCGTGGAACCGTTGGAACGCGGCTATGGCACAACGCTTGGTAACTCTCTTCGCAGGGTACTCCTGTCTTCTCTTCCCGGAACTGCCTGCACCAGCATCAAAATTGCCGGTGTACAGCATGAGTTTTCCACCATTCCCGGCGTCAAGGAGGACGTGACGGAGATCGTTCTGAATGTCAAGAGCATCATCGCCCGTCTGCACAGCGACGGTCCCAAGACCGTCTACATTGAAGCCTCCGGCGAGGGCATTGTCACCGCCGGCGACATCAAGCCCGACGCTGAGGTTGAGATTCTCAATCCCGAGCAGCCCATTGCAACTCTGGGCCCCGACGGCGCGCTGAATATGGAGCTCGTCCTGGACCATGGCAGAGGCTACGTTTCCGCCGAGAAGAACAAGAATCCCCAGATGGCCATCGGCACCATTCCGGTGGACTCCATCTACACTCCGGTTCTCAAGGTCAACTACACTGTCGAGAACACCCGTGTGGGCAACCAGACGGACTTCGACAAGCTGACCGTCGAGGTGTGGACGGACAAGACCATGACCGCCCGGGACGCCCTGTCTCTCGGGGCAAAGATACTCTGCGATCACTTCACGCTCTTTACGGATCTGTCCGACACCATCAGCGCCAACTCCACGGTCGTGGAGAAGGTGGAGAAGGAGCCTGACACCGTGCTCAAGATGACCATCGAAGAGCTGGATCTGTCCGTAAGAAGCTTCAACTGCCTCAAACGCGCCAACATCAACACGGTCGAAGATCTGGTCAACAAGACCCAGGACGAGATGATCAAGGTTCGCAACCTTGGCCGCAAGTCCCTCGAAGAGGTCGAGCACAAGCTCACGATGATGGGCCTGTCCCTTGCCAGCGACGACAATCAGTAATAGGAGGATATGCAATTATGCCCGGTACGAGAAAACTCGGCAAGACCACCGCGCAGCGGATGGCCATGCTCCGCCAGCAGACCACTGACCTGCTGGACAAGGGCCGTATGGAGACCACCGTTACCCGCGCCAAGGAGATCGCTCCCATGGCCGAGAAGATGATCACCCTCGGTAAGGCCGCCGACCTGGCTTCCTACCGCGAGATGCTCAGCTTCATCACCCGCGAGGACGTGGCCAAGAAGGTCAAGGATGAGCTGGCTGCCAAGTATGCCGACCGCAACGGCGGCTACACCCGCATCACCCGCATCGGCGCCCGTCGCGGCGACGCTGCGGAAGTCGCAGTGATCGAGCTGGTCTGATCCCATAAAAACCGATCCCTCCCGGAAACGGGAGGGATTTTTCACATCCCCACAAAGCTGAGGTGACTGCTATGAAAATCGTGATCCGCGGGTACAGCGGCAGCGGAAAATCGACGCTGGCGCGAAAATTAGGGGAAAAATACGGCGTTCCCGTGCTGCATCTTGACCGGGTGCAGTGGCTCCCCAACTGGACAGAGCGCGATGACGCCGAAAAGCGGCAAATCGTCAAAGCCTTTTTGGACGAAAACGAGAGCTGGATCATCGACGGCAATTACAGCAGACTGTACCAGCAGCGCCGGCTCGAAGAGGCGGATTTGATCCTTCTGCTGCTCTTTCCCCGGCTATCCTGCCTTTATCGCGTGTCAAAGCGCAAGCGCCGGTACCGAGGGCAGACCCGCCCGGACATGGGCGAGGGCTGCCAGGAAAAGCTGGACGCGGCTTTTCTCCGCTGGGTGCTCTGGGAAGGGAGAAGCAGGAAAATCCGCCAAAACTACGCCAATATCCAAAAGCAGTACCCGGAAAAGACGATCGTGATCCAAAACCAGCGGGAGCTGGACACCTTCACTATTCACTGGTAACAAAAATGCAGACAAACGGCGTAAACCGTGCTATAATACCACTACTATATGGCCGGGAGGAGTCCCCATGGAGAAACAGCAGTATATCGAGGCCGGGCGCGTGACGAATACGCATGGTGTGGCCGGTGAGGTGAAGATCGAGGTCTGGCTCGACAGCCCCCAGTTTCTGCGCCGCTTTCCGCGTGTGTTCGTCGCGGGGGAGGAGAAGAAGCTCATTTCCGGCAAGGTGCAGAAAAATTTCCTGATCGCAAAGCTTGAGGGCGTGGACGATGTGAATACAGCGATGACGCTCAAGGGCAAGACCGTCACCGTTGACCGGGGCGACGTGCGCCTTCCGCGCGGGACGTATTTCGTGCAGGACATCCTCGGCGCCTCGGTCGTGGACGAGCAGGGGAGCGAGATCGGAAAGCTCGTCGATGTGATGGAGCGCCCCGCGCACAACATCTATGTCGTGCAGGGCGAAACCGAGCATCTGATCCCCGCCGTGCCGGAATTTATCCTGAAAACCGACGCCGAGGCCGGGATCATCACCGTGCGCCTGATCGAGGGAATGTAATGAGAATCGACATTTTGACCCTGTTTCCCGACACGGTGAACGCTGTGCTGCATGAGAGCATCATCGGCCGCGCCGCCAAAAAAGGCATCGTGGACATCCACTGCGTCCAGATCCGCGACTTCACCGAGAACAGGCAGAACCAGGTGGACGACTACCCCTACGGCGGGGGCTTCGGCTGTGTGATGATGGCGCAGCCGCTGAAATCCTGCCTGGAGTATGTGATCCGTGACGCCGGGGAACGCCGACGCCGTGTGATCTACATGAGCCCCCAGGGCAAACCCTATAACCAGGAGTGCGCCAAGCGTTTACAGCGCGATTATGACCACCTCGTGCTGGTCTGCGGCCACTATGAGGGTGTGGACGAGCGCTTCATTGAAGCCTGCGTGGACGAGGAGATTTCCCTCGGTGACTTTGTGCTCACCGGCGGGGAGATCGCGGCCATGGCGGTGGCGGACTCCGTGTGCCGTCTGGTGCCCGGCGTACTCGCGGACGAACAGTGCTACACCGGCGAGAGCCATTGGGACGGCCTGCTCGAGTACCCGCAGTACACTCGCCCGGAGGAATGGGAGGGACGGCGCGTGCCCGAGATCCTCTTAAACGGCGACCACGCGAAGGTAGAGCGCTGGCGGCGCAAGCAGCAGCTTCTGCGTACGAAACGCAAGCGCCCGGATATGTTCGCGGCCTTTACACCCGGCGACGACGAGGATCGGAAGCTTCTGACCGAGATCGAGAAGGAGGCGGATCGCCGTCCGATCACGCAGCCGGTGACGTACCGCGCCGCGGAGGAGGAAGACCTGCCCGCGATTCTGGAGATCGTGCAATACGCGCGCAGGACGCTCAAAAAGCAGCGGGTGGATCAGTGGCAGGGCGTGTACCCCGACGAGGCGGCCTTCCGCGCCGATCTGGCGCGCGGGGAGTGCTTTGTCGTGCTGCACGGGGAAGAGATCGCGGCCTTCTTCACGCTTTCTCTGCGCGAGGAAGCCTGTTACGCCGAGATCACCGACGGCAAGTGGACGGAGGGCATGGCGTACTGCACCCTGCACCGCGCTTCTGTTGCGAAGGATTATCGCGGCAGCGGCATGGCGGAGAAGCTGATCGCCTGTGTCGAGCAGCAGGCGCGCGCCTTCGGTCTGCGCTGCATCCGCACGGACACACACAAGAAGAACAAGCCCATGCAGCGCCTGCTGCGCGAGAGCGGCTTCCGTTATCGGGGGAACGTGATGGTCGCCTCCGAACCCGGGCACGACCCGGCACGGCAGGCGTATGAGAAGATTTTGAAAAAGTAGGGGCGGCTATCAGCCGCCCGCAGACGACAGACACGATCACGGGCGACATGATAGCCGCCCCTACGCGAGGACGACATGAACCTTACCGATTATAACGAAATCCGATCCCTCCTTGCCCGGCACGGCTTTCGCTTCTCGAAATCCCTGGGGCAGAACTTTTTGACCGCCGCCTGGGTGCCAGAGCGCATCGCGGAGGAGGCGGGGCTGGACGAGAGCGTGGGCGTTTTGGAGGTCGGCCCCGGCATCGGCTGCCTGACCGAACAACTGTCAAAACGCGCGGGCAGGGTGCTGTCCGTGGAGCTGGATCAGTCGCTGCAGCCCATTTTGGCGGAGACCCTCACCGGCTGTGAGAATGTGGAGGTGCTGTTCGGGGACGTGCTGAAGCAGGATCTTCCTGCGCTGGTATCCGAGTGCTTCCCGGGCCTTACGCCGGTCGTGTGCGCAAACCTGCCCTACAACGTGACAAGCCCGGTGCTCACGGCGCTCATCGAGTCCGGCTGCTTTGCGCGCATCACGGTGATGATCCAGCGCGAGGTGGCAAAACGCATCTGCGCCAGGCCCAATACCGCCGATTACGGCGCGTTCACGCTCTTTGTCCAGTGGCACTGCGAGACGGAGATCCTCTTTGACGTGCCGCCGGGCTGCTTTGTGCCGCAGCCGAAGGTCACCTCCTCGGTGATCCGCCTGACGCGCAGGGAAAAGCCGCCGGTCGCGGTTTCGGACGAGGCGCTGCTGTTTAAGGTGATTCGCGCGGCCTTCAACCAGCGGCGCAAAACCCTGGTCAACGCCCTGAACGCGGGGCTGGGGCTTTCCAAGGACAGGGTGGAAAAAGTGCTGATTTCTTGTGGTTTTGACCCAAAAATTAGGGGAGAAGTTCTCGACCTTGGTGGTTTTGCAAAAATCACTGACGAAATTCACAGCTTGGACCCTGCGGATTTGTAAGGAAAATGCATTGATTATTTTCCCTGAAATGTGGTAAGCTAATGAGTGGCAAAAAAGATATTTTTTGACATACGAGAAAGGACGAAAACAATGAGCAAAAAGTATGTTTACCTGTTTTCCGAAGGCAATGCCAACATGCGTGAGCTGCTCGGCGGCAAGGGCGCGAACCTGGCTGAGATGAGCAACATCGGTCTGCCCGTCCCCCAGGGCTTCACCATCACCACCGAAGCCTGCACCCAGTATTATGAGGACGGCCGCCAGATCAATGACGAGATCATGGCTGAAATCATGAAGAACGTCGAGACCATGGAGAAGATCAACGGCAAGAAGTTCGGCGATCTGGAGAATCCTCTGCTGGTTTCCGTCCGTTCCGGCGCCCGTGCTTCCATGCCCGGCATGATGGATACCATCCTGAACCTCGGTCTGAACGACGACGTTGTCGCCGCCATGATCAAGGGCAACCCCGACCCCAAGTTCGAGCGCTTTGTGTATGACTCCTACCGCCGCTTCATCCAGATGTTCTCCGACGTCGTTATGGAAGTCGGCAAGAAGTACTTTGAGCAGCTCATCGACCAGATGAAGGAGCGCAAGGGCGTGAAGTACGACGTTGAGCTGACCGCCGCCGACCTCAAGGAGCTGGCTGAGCAGTTCAAGGCCGAGTACAAGCAGCAGATCGGTGAGGACTTCCCCTCTGACCCCGTGGTGCAGCTCAAGGAAGCCATCCGCGCCGTGTTCCGTTCCTGGGACAACCCTCGCGCCAACTACTACCGTCAGCAGAACGACATCCCCTATTCCTGGGGCACTGCCGTCAACGTCATGCCGATGGTCTTCGGCAACCTCAATGACAACTCCGGCACCGGCGTCGCCTTCACCCGCGACCCCGCCACCGGCAACAAGGGTCTGTACGGCGAATTCCTGACCAACGCCCAGGGCGAAGACGTGGTCGCCGGCGTCCGCACCCCGATGCCCATCACCGAGATGGAGCAGAAGTTCCCCGAGGCCTTCAAGCAGTTCGTCGAAGTCTGCGGCATCCTCGAGAACCACTACCGCGACATGCAGGACATGGAGTTCACCGTGGAGAACGGCAAGCTCTACATGCTGCAGTGCCGCAACGGCAAGCGCACCCCGCAGGCCGCTCTGAAGATCGCCTGCGACCTCGTGGACGAGGGCATGATCGACGAGAAGAAGGCCGTTCTGATGATCGAGCCGCGTACGCTCGACGCACTGCTGCACCCCCAGTTTGACGCTGACAAGCTCAAGGCCGCTACCCCCATCGGCAAGGGTCTGGGCGCTTCCCCCGGCGCTGCCTGCGGCAAGATCGTCTTCACCGCTGAGGACGCCAAGGCCTGGGCTGCCCGCAAGGAAAAGGTCGTTCTTGTTCGTCTCGAGACCAGCCCTGAGGATATCGAGGGCATGGCGGCGGCGCAGGGCATCCTGACCGTTCGCGGCGGCCGTACCTCTCACGCTGCCGTTGTGGCGCGCGGCATGGGCAAGTGCTGCGTCTCCGGCTGCGGCGAGATCAAGATGGACGAGGAGAACAAGAAGTTCGAGCTGGCCGGCAAGACCTTCCACGAGGGCGACTACATCTCCATCGACGGCTCCACCGGCAACATTTACGACGGTGTCATCCCCACGGTTGACGCCACCATCGCCGGCGAGTTCGGCCGCATCATGGCATGGGCTGACAAGTACCGCCGTCTGCAGGTTCGCACCAATGCCGACACCCCGAAGGACGCCGCCAAGGCGCGCGAGCTGGGCGCTCAGGGCATTGGCCTGACCCGTACCGAGCATATGTTCTTCAACGCCGACCGTATCGCTCCCTTCCGCGAGATGATCTGCTCCGACACCGTCGAGGAGCGCGTCGCCGCTCTGGCGAAGCTCGAGCCGATGCAGCAGGCTGACTTCGAGGGTATCTACGAGGCCATGGAAGGCTGCCCCGTCACCATCCGCTACCTCGATCCTCCTCTCCACGAGTTCGTTCCCACCGAGGAAGCTGACATTGCGCAGCTCGCCAAGGATCAGGGCAAGAGCGTTGAGGACATTAAGAACATCATCGCTTCCCTGCATGAGTTCAACCCCATGATGGGTCACCGTGGCTGCCGTCTGGCTGTCACCTATCCCGAGATCGCTGAGATGCAGACCCGTGCCGTCATCAAGGCCGCTCTGGCTGTCCAGGCTCGTCACCCCGAGTGGAACATGGTTCCCGAAATCATGATCCCGCTGGTGGGCGAGGTCAAGGAGCTCAAGTACGTCAAGGACGTCGTTGTCAAGACCGCTGACGAGGTTCTCGCCGCTGCCGGTTCTGACATGAAGTACATGGTCGGCACTATGATCGAGATCCCGCGCGCCGCTCTGACCGCGGACGAAATCGCCAAGGAAGCCGAGTTCTTCTCCTTCGGCACCAACGACCTGACCCAGATGACCTTCGGCTTCAGCCGTGACGACGCCGGCAAGTTCCTCGGCGCCTACTACGACAAGAAGATCTACGAGAGCGATCCCTTCGCCCGCATCGACCAGGTCGGCGTCGGCAAGCTGGTTGCCATGGCTGCCAAGCTCGGCCGCTCTGTCCGTCCCGATCTGCACTTGGGCGTCTGCGGCGAGCACGGCGGCGATCCCAGCTCTGTGGAATTCTTCCACAAGGTTGGCCTCGACTATGTGTCCTGCAGCCCCTTCCGAGTTCCCATCGCCCGTCTGGCCGCCGCTCAGGCCGCCATCAAGGACGCCGAGTAATCAATGTTTATCAAAAAATGCCGCAGCGAAAGCTGCGGCATTTTTTAGTGGTCAGTGGTCAGTGGTCAGTCCTCCGGGGTTGCTTCTTCCATGAAGATTTCCTCGGCCTCCTGTTGGGCGGAAATGAGCAGGGAAAGCGCTTTTTCGGCTTCGCTGTTCTGTAAAAGCGTGATGGCGTCTGTCACGTGATTAAAAAGCTTGAGATACATTTTTTTGTAGACGTACATATTGTTCTCACCTCAGCCATATTGTAAGACTAATGAAAGACAAATGCAAGACAATATTGCTATGTAAATTGTAATACGATTTGCATGACAATAATTGCGGAGGCACAATATGGCTACATTCAGAATACCGAAAATCCCACCGACAACTTCAAAATCTATTCGTTTCCCCAATGATCTGATCGAACAGGTCGAAAATGCCATTGTCGGGATGGACTGCACCTTTTCCGCCTTCGTGATCGAGGCGGTACGCACGGCCTTGAAGGATCTCGAGGAGCAGAAGGACAATTCGTAGGGGCGACCCTTGCGGTCGCCCGCATCGAGAAGTCCGCAAAGGGAAAAATGCGCTGGGCGAATCTGCGGTATCTGCGGATTCGCCCGGTTATTTGCTTTTACCGCACGGGCGACCGCAAGGGCGAAGCAGAGCGGAGGGCGCCCCTACTGCGTTGCACGCTGAGCACGTCGCTTTACAGCCTCACCGTAAACACCACCGCGTCGTCTCCGTCCATGTTCGCGCTGATGCTGCCCTTGTGGAGGCGGACGATGGCCTCGGCGGCGGAGAGGCCGATGCCAAAGCCGCCGGACTTCTGGTTGCGGGAGGAATCGGCGCGGTAGAAACGGTCGAAGATGCGCGCGGTGTCCACAGGCTCGGATACCGTATTGCGCAGCGTCAGCACGGCCTTGTCACCGCCCTTGAGCGTGAGCGTGATCGCGCCGCCCTCGGGACAGTATTTGACTGCGTTATCCAGCAGCGTGGAGACAAGCTGTGCGATCTGGGCGCGGTTGGCCTGCACGGTGACGCCGGGGACGATCTCGCTGCTCAGCGCGAGCTTTTTGAGCTCCGCCGGGGCGCGGAACATCTCCAGCTGCTCCCCGGCGAGGGCGGAGAGATCCACCGCCGCAAGATCCATAGCCACGCTGTTTTCATCGATGCGCGCAAGCGTCAGCAGGTTTTGCATGAGACCGGAAAGCCGCTGGGTCTGGCTGCGGATGTTGCGGCTGTACTTGCTCTCGCCGCCCATCAGCTCCATCGCGTCCAGATTGGCCTGGATGATGGCAAGCGGGGTCTTGAGCTCGTGCCCCGCGTCGGTGACGAACTGGCGCTGCCGCTCCATGTTCTCCGCGATCGGGCGGATCGCCCGGCGGGAGAGCGCCGTCACCAGCACCAGCATCGCGCACCAGGCGAGAAGCCCCGACAGCGCCGACAGCGCCGCCACGCGCAGCACGTTGTGCCGCTGCTGGCTCACGTCCAAAAACACCACCGTGCGGCAGTCGGGCGCGGGCTCCACGATGCGGTAGCGGTAGTTGAGAAGCCGCCCGGCGCTCTTGCCGCTCTCCAGCGCCTGCTGCGCAAGCGACGCGGCCTCCTCCTCGCCCACGGAGGCGATGTGCCTGAGATCGGTGCTCTTCACCGCTCCCTCGCTGTCATAGCGCACGGCAAAGCTCAGCGCGGACATGCGCCGATCCTCGGTCAGCGGCTCCTGCCAGAAGCCGCGCCGCCCATCCGGCTCCTCCTCGTCAAAGAGCGGAACGGGACCAAAGCCCTCACTTGCGGCGATCATCTCCAGCAGCCGGTTGCTCTCCGAGACCTGTGAGACGGCGTTGACTGCGTTGATCGCCCCCAGCAGCACCGCGAGCAACACCGTGACCGCGATCATCGCCGTCACGGTGAATTTTTTTTGCAGCGTGCGGATCATGCGCCTTCACCCTCCGTCAGCAGGTAGCCCACGCCGCGGCGCGCCCGGATCTGCACCGTGGAGCCCAGCGCGGCAAGCCGCTTGCGCAGCGTGGAGATCGTGACCCACACGACGCCGAGATCGCTCTCCGTGTCATAGCCCCAGACCTTCACGAGAATGTCCTCCGTCGAGAGGCAGATGCCTCGGTTGAGCATCAGCAGCTCCAGCAGTTTGTATTCCTGCTTGGGCAAAATCGCGCTTTTGCCCCCACAGGATGCCTCCGCACTCTGCTGATTGAGGGATAGATCCCCCACTTTAAGAATGTTCGGCGTGAAATCCTCCCGCCGGCGCAGCATTGCGCGTACCCGCGCCAGCAGCTCGCCCATGGCAAAGGGCTTGGGCAGATAGTCGTCCGCGCCGAGGTCGAGACCCTCGATGCGGTCCTCCACCTCGCTCTTGGCCGTCAGCAGCAGCACGGGGGTGTTGTTCCCCTCGGCGCGAAGCTGCCGCAGCACTTCAAAGCCGCTCATCTTCGGCATCATCACATCCAGGATGATGCCGTCGTAGTGTTCGTTTCTGGCATAGTCCAGCGCGTCGCGCCCGTTGTCCACCGCGTCCACGCTGTATTTGTGATAGTTGAGAATGTCCGTGACGGCCTCCGCCATCGCGGATTCATCCTCGGCATAGAGTAGCTTCATCCCTGCTCCTTTCCGTTTTCCAAAAAGTTAAAGTCAAAAATTGAAAACTAACACGAAGGGGACGTGAAATAATTTTTTCACATCCCCTTCGTGTTTTCAGGCTTCCGCCGGGCGGCTTGCCAAATAGTCCTCGATCTGTGCCATGACGGCGTCGGCGTCCAGACCGTGGACGATGCAGGCCTCTTCCAGGCTCTCACCGATGGAGGAGGGGCAGCCGACACAGTGCATGCCGCACTGCATCAGGACATAGGCGATGCCCATATCGTACTCGAGCATCTGACCCATGGTGGTCTCTTTTGTGATCTGCATATGCACATTCCTTTCCGGATTTGATTGATTACAATATAAGTATAACAGGCTTCCGGAAAAAATCAAGAGTACTATTCATGTCGAACGGCGGTATTCCCCGGAATATGGGCAGAAGAACAGAAAGAACTGGCAAATTTTGGTTAACATTGCCATATTGTCAACCACGACAGATTGTGTTAAAATATGCCAAACTGGAAACTGGAACCAGTGTCTTTCGAGCAGCTTTCTTCTGCTCCCGAGAAAGGGGACTCCGCATGTACCTGACGAAAAATGAGATCGAGATCATGGATGTACTGTGGCGGGAAAACCGCGCTCTCTCCCGGGGGGAAATTTTAAGCCTGTCAACCGAAAAAACCTGGATGGACAGCTCGGTTCACATCCTGCTCAACAGCATGCTGAAGAAGGGGGCGATCCGGGAGGCGGGATTTGTCAAGTGCGGGAAAACCTGCGGCCGCGTCTATGAGGCGGCGTTCAGTTGCGAGGAGTACCATGTGGGAACGCTGGACTCCACAAAAACCGTGCCGGAGGCTGTGGCGCTTGTCAAGGCGTATCTGGCCGGTCACGAGCTGGATGCACAGCAGCGCACTGCCATTGTACGGCTGCTGGAGGAATAGGAAACAGGAGCTAAACGTCCGGGGCTGTGAAAAACTTCGTTTTTCACAGCCCCGGTTTTTAGCGCTCAGCAGAATTATTCGAACTTTTCTGAGGCTGTTTAGATGGGTATATGCCTGTCATAGCGAGACAAAAACAGCTTTTTCTTCCCATCTCCTTTTTTGCGTTTACACTATATTTGTATAGACGCAGACTGCGGCATCGTCCGGATGCGTTTTAGCAATCTGCACCAAAAAGAGGGGAAGAGATAAAATTATAGTGTTTATCTTGCATATCTACCGGGACTGTGTTAAAATGTCAACGATAATGCATGATGGGAATGTTATGCTTAGTCTATACTCCAAGGGGGGAAGTAAATGGAGAAAAAAGCCAAGATCATTACCGTGGCGGGCAAGGGCGGCGTCGGCAAAACCTCGATCTGCGCGTGCATCGTGCGCAGACTGGTGGAAGCCTACCCCGACAAGAAGATCCTTGCGATCGACGCGGACCCCGCAGTCGGCCTTTCCGTGGCTCTTGGCGTGGATGTAAAGCTGACGCTGGACGATATCCGCATGAGCATCGTGGACAGCGTGGAGAACGGGGAAACCAAAGAGGCGCTTGAGCTTCTCAGTGAGGCGCGTTTCCGTATTTTTGACGCGCTGGTGGAGATGCCGGGCTTTGCCTTTCTTGCCATCGGCCGGCCGGAGAGCTCCGGCTGCTACTGCAAGGTAAACTCCTATCTCAAGGAGGTTATCGGTATCCTCGCAAACAGCTTTGACTATGTCGTGATCGACGGCGAAGCCGGCATCGAACAGATCCAGCGCCGCGTGATGGAGCGCGTCAGCCACCTTCTGCTCATCACCGACCAGAGCAAGAAGGGCGTACAGGTCATCACCACCATCAAGGGCGTGGCGGACGAGCTGATCTCCTATGATCGGATCGGCGCCATCATCAACCGTGTCACCAATCCCGAACTGGTCGCGCTCATGGAGTGCCCGGTGGAGGTGCTCACGGCCATCCCCGCAGACAACACCTTTGCCGCAAACGACATCCGCGGCAAGAGCGTGATGGAGCTGCCTGCGGATTCCGTAATGCTCAAGGGAGTGGAGGAAGCACTCCGAAAAATAGACATACTGTGAAAGACGAGGTGTAACATTTGAAAGATCTTAAGCATCTGATCTACTTTGAGAGTCTGCTTGAGAATGCTGACAACGAGCTGGTGGAAAAGGCAAAGGCCGAAGGCGGCGTATGTCTTGGCTATACCTGCTTCCATATCCCCGAGGTCCTGCTCAATGTCGATAACTGTTTCTCGACCAGACTCCGCGCCCCCAACACCGGTTCCATCGACATCGCCACCTATTACATGTCCAACTACACCTGCGAGTACGCCCGCGCCCTTCTCGAGCGCGCGATCGAGGGCGGCTACCAGTATCTGGACGCGCTGATCGGTGTGGACGCCTGCTCGATGATGAACCGCTCCATGGAGCACTTCGAGATCCTGAACGTCAACGAGAAGCCCAATTTCTTCGTCACCCACTGCGACATGCCCTTTAAGATCACCGACTACACGATCGACGGCTACGTCCGGCAGATGCAGGCGCATGTGCTCAACCGGATCCATGAGGTCTTCGGCACCGACATTTCCGACGATGCCATCCGCAAGGCCGTCGCCGAGCACAACGAGATGTGCCGGGTCATCACCGAGATCCGCGAGATGCGCAAGGCCGAGAATCCCGTCATCACCGGCTACGAGTTCCACATCCTGAACCTCGTGAGCTATGTGTGCCCCACCAGGCTCATCCTGCCCTACCTGCAGGAGACGCTGGAGGAGCTCAAGACCCGCGAGCCCGATGTCAAGCCCGCCTTCCGCGCGAGAGTGGCCATCGTCGGCTCCGAGATCGACGATCCCAAGCTCACCAAGCTCATCGAGGACGTGGGCGCGCTGGTCGTGTCCGACCGCTACTGCTTCGGCTCCACGCCCGGCCGCGAGGTCATCGAGCTCAATGACGAGGAGCCCGCGCTGCGCCAGATCTGCCGCCATTACATGGAGGTCTCCGAGTGCGCCCGCTACATCGCCGACGAGAAGGTGCTGCAGCGCCGTGAGACGGCTGACCGTCTCGCCAAGGAGTTTAACGCCGAGGGCATCATCTACGAGCAGATGAAGTACTGCGACTACTGGGGCTTCGAGCGCGCGCTGGTCAGCCATATCATGCACGATGAGTACGGCTGGCCCGTCCTCTCCATCGACCGTCTGTACAACAACGGCAACTCCGGCCAGCTGCGTACCCGCGTGCAGGCCTTTGTGGAGTCCCTGGAGATCAAACGCATTCATAAAGAGGGGGGTAAAGCATAATGGCCAAAGTTCAGTACCCGAATCCGAGCTTTTGGAAAGCGAAAGATAACATTGACTGGAAAAAACAGGGCGAAAACCTGATGGAAGTCGTCGGCATCTTCGGCGAGATGCTCAAGGAGACCGACTGGGCCGACTTCGGCAAGAGCGTCGTGGACACCCTCAAGGCCGACGGCGAGCGCATCAAGGGCGAGTATAAGGACTTCATGGCGCTTGACAACGCCGAAAAGTGGGATCGCGTCGTCAACGGCGAGCGCAGCCTCGGCCGCCTCTACCGCAAGGGCGCGATGGCGACGGTGCGCCGTGAGTGGCGCGGCGTCAAGGATACCGCCTATGACTTCTGGGAGTGGGCGCGCATGTGGGGTATGCTCCTCATGACCTTCTCCCGCGACCTGATCCCCGCGATGAACAGCGCGCTGTGGTACCGCTGGATGATTTCCTACTTCTGCTGCCACGGCTTTATGGATAAGAACATCATGGGTCTGCGCGGCTCCAACCTGCGCATGAGCCATGAGGTCACCTATCAGATCTTCCGTTATGTGGCCGAGAACCTGGTCTTCCTCTCCAAGGCCGACCGCAAGAACGGCAACTCCACCGAGCTCAACAAGAAGCTCTTCACCTTTGACGAGATGACCATGGGTCAGATCGCCGCGGGCTTCCCCGACCTGCTCGCCATCCCGCACCAGCTGCTGCCCATGTTCCTGGTCTCCGAAATTGACCAGCTCGTGTGCATCCCCTACATCGACGCGGTGGAGAGCTACGGCCTGCCCTCCGATACCTGCCCGGTGCCCTCCTCCGAGTGCGGCGCCCTGGTCATCGACGCGCTGCCCGACATGGGCTCCCTGTTCGTCTCGAGCTCCATGCCCTGCGACGGTTCCACCATGGCTTCCTCCTACTTCGCCCGCCGCTTCCCGCATATTCCCGTGTTCCATCTCTGCTTCCCCGTCCGCTACCTGGACGACGAGAACACCGTGCAGATGGCCGCCGAGGACATCAAGGCCTGCATCAAGGCCATCGAGGACGCCACCGGCGCCAAGTGGAGCTGGGATGCGTACTTCACCGCGATGAAGCGCTTCAACCAGGAGACCGACCTTGAGCTGCAGAAGTGGGAGATCAACAAGTCCGCCCGCCCGCAGTTCATCGGGCCGAGCTACGAACTCTTCCGCAAGTGGAACTACGAGATGGACGGCGGCATCGACCCGCGCGTTCTCCCCTCCATGCAGAAGGTCAACAAGATGCTCATGAAGGCCTACGAGAACGGCGAGACCGCGTGGCCCGAGCGCAAGATGCGCTACCGCGGCATCGTGTGGTCCTGCCCGGCGCACTACTACGCCAACTTCTCCAACTGGCTGGCCAACTGCTGGGGCATCGACATCCTGGTCGAGATGGAGTCCCTCAACTTCACCAAGCACCTCGAGACCGAGGACAAGGAAGAAGCGCTGCGTGACCTGGCCCGCCTGTACGAGCGCATGGTCATGCGCCGCCACACCAACGGCGGCTACCAGAACGTCGTGGACGAGTGCTGGCGCCAGTGCGAGGCCTGGGACGCGAAGCTCGTCATCATGTACCAGAACGTCGCCTGCAAGAACATGGCCACCGTCCAGGGCCTGCTGGACGAACAGGGCCGCGCCCGCGGCTACGACCTCATCTGGGTCGAGCACGACCTGATGGACCCCCGCACGGTCTCGCGCCGCACCATGCGCGACAAGGTCAACGCCTACATGACCACCGTCATGCGCGCCGAGCCCGTCGACCCCTCCCTCGTCGAGTTCGAGGACGAGGTATGTATGTGACGTCCTCGCAAGCTCCATATCGTCTCGCTTCCGGCAGGCGTGCCGAAAGCTCGCTCATTCCGCTGCTCGTCCTTTTCCAACCAAACCCGCTGCGCTGGGCTTTGGTTGGATGATAAGTTGTAAATAATTGAAATTGAAGGAGAAAACAGTATGAAATACTTCGGCGGTTGCGACGTAGGTTCCACCTACACCAAAGCGGTCATCCTCGACGAGAACGGCAAGATGGTTGCCGACACCACCATCAAAAGCAAGATCAATTCCGAACAGTCCGCCATCGCGGCCATGGACGAGGTCATCGCCAAGGTCCCCGAGCTCAAGTCCTCCAAGGACCTCGCCTACCTCATCGGCACCGGCTACGGCCGCAACAAGGTCCCCTTCGCGGACGAGAACATCAGCGAGATCTCCTGCCACGCCATGGGCGTGCACGTCACCGACCCCTCCGTCAAGGCCATCATCGACATCGGCGGCCAGGACGTCAAGGGCATCAGCGTTGACACCGACGGCACCGTGAAGAACTTCGCCATGAACGACAAGTGCTCCGCGGGCACCGGGCGCTTCTTCGAGGCCATGGCCCGCTCCTTCGAGCTGAGCCTGCCCGAGTTCTCGAAGCTCTCCCTCACCGCGAAGAACGTCATCCCCATCACCGCCCAGTGCACCGTCTTCGCCGAGAGCGAGGTCATCACCCTCGTCGGCGAGGGCAAGCCCATGGACGAGATCGCCGCGGGCATCGAGATGGCCGTCGCCAAGCGCTGCTTCGTCATGGCCAAGAAAGCCGGCGCCACCGACAGCATCACCCTCACCGGCGGCTGCGCCAAGAACGACGGCCTGAAGGAGGCCATCGAGCACGTGCTCAAGCTCAAGGTGGTCGAGCTGAAAACCGACCCCCAGCTCATGGGCGCCCTGGGCGCCGCCGAGTACGCGCGCCAGAAGGGCCTCGCCCGGAAATAAAGCGGAAAGGAGCAGGCAGCCTTGAAATTTCTGTTGAAACTCCTGAAGGTCCTCTTCACCGTCGTCGCGGTGCTCTTCGTCGTCTATTTCTGGAACTTGGACCAGAAGGTCCTCGGCTGGGCCTATAAACAGGTCAACGCCATGTTCGACCGCAAGAAGGTCAACCAGGTCTTCTGACGCGATGGAGCTGTATAATTCCCTCATCCGCGACACCCTCGCCGCCCTCGGTCCCCCCGCGCCCCGCGCCTGGGATTACCGCGAATCGGACTGCCGCCGCGACCTCGGCTCCAGCGAGCTCGTCCTGCAGAAGGACGCCGCCTACGAGCTGGGCTCCTCCGGCCACGGCTCGCTCAACTGCGTGCTCTTCACCTCGTCCCCGGAGTTCTGCGACCGCGACCGGGTCGAGCTCCGGGGCCCCGACCTGGGCGAGATCCGTGCCGACACCGACTTCGCCCGCATCGCCATCCTGCGCGTGGGCGTGCTCGACGACGACAGCGAACGGGTCTATCGCATCCTGAAGGACATCGAGTTCGCCAAGTACCACGTCAACCCCGAGGGCTACATGGTCCGCATCTCGCCCGAAAGCTGCCGCGAACAGGTGCGCGTCTCCCGCAAAGCCCTCCGGGGAGGGATCAGCCTGCACGCCGTCGGCTGCAGCTACATCCGGGAGTATCGGAAGGACCCCAACGTCCTGAACGCCCGCGTGCTCTTCCTCACCGGACCGGGCTTCGACTACCCCGGCCTGCTGGAGATCGCGAAGAAAGCCTCCGCCGTCACCGGCACCCTGACCACCATCCTCGAGGGACTCCCGACCGACTGCTCCGTCTGCTCGCTGAAGGGAATCTGCGACGAGGTGGACGGCATGAAGGAACTGCACTTCGGCGTCGGCGCGAAAGGCGCCGACCGCCGCGCACCCTGATCCCGACCCCCGCACCCCCGTCATACCCGAAGTCTTCCCACCCCGGGGAGACTTCTTTTTCCCCTCCCAAGGCAGATCCACGATTAACCCCTGAAGAAGCGCTGAAAAACAAAAAAAGGCTTGACAAGCAATTGCCTTTCTGCTATATTATCTCTTGCTCACGGGGGTATAGCTCAGCTGGGAGAGCGCTTGAATGGCATTCAAGAGGTCAGCGGTTCGATCCCGCTTATCTCCACCAGGACGATTGGCGCAGCTGGTAGCGCATCCGCTTGACGTGCGGGAGGTCACATCCCGTGGTTTCTTCTTTTTCTCTGTACTTTTTGCCCGATTGACAGATCCTCGGAATTTTGTGCAGACGCCCGTTTGCGTGTGCGAACTCTTGAACTTCTGTCAAGTGGCATCAGTAGTAACATGGCAGGTCATGGCATAAAATGGCATGCTATTACCCATCGCACTACCCACCACTTTTCGGTGGGGGATTTATGCCACGATTTGCTGGTAGTGGTGCTTGACCATGGCCTTATCTTTGACGACATACTTCATTGTGGTCTTGATTTCCTCGTGTCCGAGCAGCATGGCCACTTCCTCCACCGGCATGCCATGCTGGTTCAGTGATGTTGCCATCGTCCTTCTGAACCGGTGCGGGTGGATGTTGGAGACGCCGCTGCGTTTTTCGAGCCGCTTCAGCATGGCGCGGATCCCGTTTGCCTGAATCCGGTCACCCTGCCGGCTGGCGAAGAGTGCGACCGAGGTGTCTGCCCGAGATTCGAGATACTTCTTCAGAATCGCAGCGCTCACGTCGTCAAGCAGGACCGTGCGTTCTTTCGCTCCTTTCCCGAATACCGTGCACTCTTTGGCGACGAAGTCGATGTCGTTCCGATTCAGCTGCACGACTTCCGAGACGCGGCAGCCGGTCGCGAGCAGGAAGCACACGATGGCCTTGTCCCTGAGATTTTTGCCGCAGGCCTCCTTGATCTGTTCGATCTCTACGCTGTCAAAGGGCTTCCTCACGATCTTCGGGACTTTGATTGAATCCAGATTCCCGCAGGGGTTTCTCGCGATCAGGCCCTCACGCCACAGCCAGCCGAAGAAAGAACTCATGCTGTCGCGGTCCCCGGCGAGCGTTTTCTCGCTGATGCCTCGCTCGAACTCTTTGGCGAGCCAGTGGCGGAGATGATCGACCGTCACATTCGCCGGCGTCACATTTTCCTCCGCGAAGATCCGCTTCATGGTCCTGCTGTACTTGTACAAGGTCTTCTCGGACAGCCCCGCCACGCGCTTTGCCTGCAGGAATGCCTGCAGCAGATCATCCGGGGCGCCGCCCTGTGCGGCCATTGCCATGTTGTCCATGTCGTCGAAGGATCCACGCAGCGCATCGGTGACGGTGTTCATCTGCCGCACGGTGAGCTCGTCCTCCAGACGTTTCCTGAGAAAATCCTCCAGTGTTTTCCGTTCCTGTACTGTCATTGTAATCCCTCCTTGATTTGATAATAGGGGAGGAGCGCCGAGCTCCTCCCCGTGGCCTCCGCGGATCTGCCGTCAGAGGATCTCGCTGTAGATCAGCGTCATCCTGACTACTTCGTCAGCGCTGAGGCTGTATCCGGTCAGCCAGCCCCACAGTCTTTTGATGAGTTTCATGTGATCCCTCCTATGGATTTTTGTACCTCATTATAATATATTGACCCCCTTATAATCAAGACGGCAAACTGAACAAAAAGAGAACCGACAAACTGTGTATTTTGTATATTGCGCCCCTTATACGCTCGTGTTATAATTCCTGGACAGGGAGGAGGTGCTGCCGTGCCGGTCAGCGAAGCGCAGCTGCGGGCAACCGCAAAGTATAAGGCCGGGCACTATGATGTCATCAAAGTGAACGTCCCCAAAGGGGAGAAGGAAGAGATCAGAGTGCACGCCGAAAGCCGCGGGGAAAGCCTGAACGCTTTCGTCCAGCGGTCTGTCAGGGAAACCATGGCAAGAGACAATGAAACCCCGGAGGCATGATCCTCCGGGGTTTCCCCTTTATCTGTCAGTTTTTGAACTCGTCCCTGATCTCTTCATAGCTGGGCGGCTCGACCGGTGTGTCCGGATCCGGACACACATCATCCGGATGGCTGCCTTCCAGATGCTGGCCGCCGCTGCCGGCGCTCAGCTGCTTGTAGATCTGATGTGCGCCTGTCGCCGCGAGACCGCTGACGATGCCGACCGCGACGGCGGTGAGGTAATCCTTCGCCGGGAACTCCGGCATCAGGAACATGCCCACGACGCCCAGGATGCCGCCCACGGCGCCGCAGATCACCGGCAGCCATTTATTGTCCAGCGGCGTGGCCTTGACCGCCTCGGCGATCAGGAACACGATGATGGTGATCACGGGGATCGCCTGGATCCCCCAGTCGGAAATGCTCATGCTTTCCTCCTTTCCGATCAGCCGGGGATGTCAGTGATCTGGACAACATCCCTGGGATCAATCTTGGTGTCGCCGAGCGCGATGGACTCCAGAAGCTCATGTGCCGCCTCGAAGATCGTGGTGGACGGGTGCTCGATCTCGTGCATTGTTCCGTCCTTCAGAACGTAGGTGAACCGAATGTTTTCTTCTTCCATGATGGTGCTCCTCTCTGTTATTGTTTCCTTAAAAAGTCGATGCTGGTCTTTATCGCTGACAGGTCCTTCGCCACCTCTGTGAACTTGTTAGCGATGGTTTCAAACTTCTGCGCGTAGCCGTTGTGCTCGTCCAGTTTGGCCTCGATGGAGGAAAGCCGGTCTTCCAGACGGATGTCTTTCTCGGTCTCTTTCCGGATTCTTTCCTGTTCCTTCTTCCGGTCATCCTTCTCTCTCTTTTCCCGGTTGCTGCGGTTGATGAGGATCTGGCAGATGATGGTGCCGGCGGTCATGATCAGGGCAGTCAGTACAGCGTCACTCATGCGATCACCCCCAGTATTTTATTCCATGTCTCCCTGTCCGCGATGCCGTTCTGTTCCATCTTCCGGGACTCTTTGAATCTGTTCAGAGCTGCCTGGGTCTTGGGTCCGAAGATTCCGTCCGGGGATCCGCAGTCGAAGCCTCGGATGTTCAGCGCAGCCTGCAGCAGCGTGACGGCCGGATCTTTGTCGCCGAGCTGCAGGTCCGGCAGCCAGAACTCGCTGGGCTGTGCATCCGAATCCGGAGCAGCTGCCGGCGGGTCCGGTTTCTCCTGACCGTAGACAGCAGCGTCGAGGGCTGCCATTGTCTCCCGGCCGGCGATGCCGTCCACCTCCAGACCGTGGTCTTCCTGGAATGCGGCAACGGCCCGGAAGGTGTCGCTGCCGAAGATCCCGTCAGCTCCTGCGCGCCCGACGCTGTAGCCGGCATCCTGCAGCAGGTTCTGCAGATCCCGGACATCGTCCCCGCGCATTCCTTGCTTCAGTGTGGACCGGGAAGAAGAGGATCCTCCAGAGCTGGCCGGACTGTTCGGTCCGGTCAAGTTGCTGCCGATGTGGCTGCCTTTGTACCGGAGCACGCAGTTCCATGGAAAGTTCCAGTAAGACTGGATCCGGATCTCGTTTCCGCTTTGATCGCCTGACTGAGGATGGCCTTCATCGGTCCGGCAGTTGGCCACCTTCCCGCCACCGATAGCGAGGCAGGTGTGCGCGGAATAGTTGAGGAGCACGTCACCGGGCTGCAGGCCATAGCCGGAGTCGAGTCCGATGGCGTATGTCACATCAACGAAGCCGCAGGCGATCATCGGGCCGCGCATGTTGCCGGTATAGCTGGCTCCGGCTTCCCTCAGCGAGACGCCGGCCTGCTCGAAGGCGCTGATCACGAAGCTCGAGCAGTCGTAATCCGGCCCCCATCTGTCTGCCTGGCTGTAGCCATGGCTCTGATCGTTCGCTGTTTCAATCGCCCATGCGACAGCGTCTTCTATTACGCCCATGGGAATCACCTTCCTTCAGTGTAGTTTTATCTCGTGAAATCCTCGTGAAATCACGAGATGCAAGAGAGATAAGGGGATCTCTGAGTTGTGTTAAGGTCTGCGTTCAAAGTTCGGTATTTGTGGTATTTATGGCGATTTATGCCACTTATACCCACCAAAAAGTTCCGACATTGTTGTACATTGACACACACTGATATAATGATGCTGGAGGTGTATGCTATGGGTGAACTTGGTGGACGCTCTCGCCGTGGTATTGAGGAACAGGGCTTTGAGCGTTTCAACATCACATTGCCGCCATCGATAATTGCCCGACTGGAAAAATACCAGAAAGAGGAAGACCGTTCCAATCGTTCTTGGTGTATCCAGAAAGCATTGGACGAGTGGCTGACGAAGAGGGGTTACTGAGAGGTAGCCCCTCTCTTCTTTAAATGGCGGTTGTAAGCCTTTCCAAGCGATTGCGCTCTCTGCTTGAACTGAGCCGCCGCAGTTGAATGGCGGTTGTAGACTGGTTACGGAGCAGGCCCCATACTCCTTTGACTGAGCCGCCGCAGTCTGTTCAAGCCCCTTTCGGGGCGATGCTACATATAGTCCGGGGTACAGTCGCAACCGCCGAAACCGTTTCTCATGTGGCATCACCCCTTCCGTGTATCAGTGTGTATCAGTGTGTATTAAGGTCTGCTTTAAGTTGCCAACCTATTCGTTTAGATTTCTGCAATATGTTGCGCATATCTTCTTGCCATAACATAGCGTCCATTCGCGTTTGGATGCGTTGCGTTTGTTCCTCCTACAGGGAAATAGTTTTTCCATGTATATCTGTTAAAATTGGTGTGATTATACATTTCAATAAACGGGACATGATATTCCTTTGCAACCTTTTCCTCTATCTCACTGTATTGTTCCAAATAAAGTCCAATAGAATTAGGATGATTGTCAGAATCCCAGTTAAGCTCTCCGTCAGTAATTGTTCCGCCGCGCCATACAGGACCGCAAATCATGACTTTGATATGAGGATAAGTAGACCACAGCGTCTGAAGAGCCGTGCGAAGTGCGCCCGCTACAGTGTTGGTGTCCATAAGATTGTCGTTGTTTTCAAGCGTTACCGAAGTCCCCCAGTCATTTGTTCCCCATGACATGGTGATAACATCCACTTTGCTCCAATCCATACCTTTAAGTTTTGCAACATGGTACGGATAGTAGTTAATGAGAGTTTCGAAATCCGGGTCAGCACTAATAGCTGCCTCCATCTCTGTATAATCATTGTTAACAATTGCTTCAATAACTTTAAACCCACGGAACGGGAGTAAAAGCTGATTTATACTACCAACAGTATCAGTTCCAAGATTAGACCCACCAAAAGCGCAGTTGTGACAAATGGCACCGCTAAAGTCCTCAAGATAATGTGGTACGGAACTCTCGCTGTCGTAGTTGCCAATAAGCGAATCCCCAAGCATAACTACTGTGTATCCCACATTAGGTTTTTGCGCTGTGTGACTCACACACTTGACATATCTGCTTATTCCTGTTTCTTCGTATGACATACGGCTGCTTAGTCTAATATATGCCGCTCCATTCGGGACAAGTATGCGAGTGTTTCCGTATCTTATCAAATGACCGCCTGAGTTAGTGATAAATGTTTTATTTTTATCATAAAAGGCGTAACCATCTGTGCCAGCATTGCTTCCCTTGCAGTTTGTATCAATATAATTTGTATATTGCTGTACCTTAATATAATCGGTAGCATGATAGTTTGAATTAGTGATTGCTTCTCCGGTCGCATAAGCAATATATTTCCTGGGTATAAATGAAAATTCTTGATCTTGTACGCCGTCCTGTATAAAATTGATATTATTTTCAATACAAGCTATTTTGCCGTTTCTGATTTGCATGGAAAATTCACTTGCAAGATTGCTGAACCCGTAACTCTCTACCGTCTGACCGCTCGCAGATGGCCACCCATAAATGAATCTTACATAAACAACTTCTCCATCTACAGCCCAAGGAGTATACCAATCTGTCCAATCACCTGTGAATCTATATAGCCAATTGTGGTTTGCATCATAAAATGCCGGGTAGCAATATCTATTGTTTGCATCAGCTAAAACGCCTGTAAATTTAATTGAGCATTCGCGCACCAAATAATAATGTTTAGTTCTTATAGTATATATCGATCCGACATTTCCGTAAGAATCAATACTCCCGATTTCCCAATCGTCTGTAGAAAATACCGGGATAGCATCTATCACAGCCTGTTTGCTCGATGAATCTAAAGTGTTCTTTACATCACTAATCTCGTCCCCGGTTTTCTTCGCGTCGGCGGCCTTTCCAGCCACTGTAAGAGTGCTGTCAATGTCAGAGCTCTGCAATGCGCTGTCGGCCTTCCCAAGGCTCGTCTGCACACCGGACGCCATGTCAGTTGCCGGAATCCCTCCGGACGGCTTCTGGTATGCACTGTCGGCCTTCCCGAGGCTCGTCTGCACACCGGACGCCATGTCAGTTGCCGGAATCCCTCCGGACGGCTTCTGGTATGCGCTGTCGGCTTTCCCAAGGCTCGTCTGCACACCT
>CACZXQ010000034.1:0-17457 GCA_902785115.1 Oscillospiraceae bacterium
AGGCACGATGCCCTTGCGGTGCAGCTCGCGGCTCAGGATGATCTGGCCCTCGGTGATGTAGCCGGTCAGGTCGGGGATGGGGTGGGTCTTGTCGTCCTCGGGCATGGTGAGGATCGGGATCATGGTGATGGAGCCCTTGTGCCCGATACGGCGGCCTGCGCGCTCGTACATGGTGGCAAGGTCGGTGTACATGTAGCCGGGGTAGCCGCGGCGGCCGGGGACTTCCTTCTTGGCGGCGGAGATCTCACGCAGAGCCTCGGCGTAGTTGGTGATGTCGGTCAGGATAACCAGCACGTGCATGTCCTTCTCGAAGGCCAGGTACTCGGCGGCGGTCAGAGCCATACGCGGGGTGGCGATACGCTCGACGGCGGGGTCGTTTGCCAGGTTCGAGAAGACGACGGTGCGATCGATAGCGCCGGTTCTTCTGAAGTCGTTGATGAAGTACTCGGACTCCTCAAAGGTGATGCCGATGGCGGCGAAGACGACGGCGAAGGTCTCGTTGTCGCCCAGGACGCGGGCCTGACGGGCGATCTGCGCGGCAAGCGCGGCGTGCGGCAGGCCGGAGCCGGAGAAGATGGGCAGCTTCTGGCCGCGCACGAGGGTGTTCAATCCGTCGATCGTGCTCACGCCGGTCTGGATGAACTCGGCGGGGTAGGCGCGGGCGGCGGGGTTCATGGGCAGGCCGTTGATGTCCATATGCGCGTCGGCGAGGATGTCGGGGCCGCCGTCGATGGGCACGCCCATGCCGTTGAAGACGCGGCCGAGCATATCCTCGGACACGGCGAGCTGCTGGGGGTGGCCCAGGAAGCGGACCTTGCTCTCGGCGAGGTTGATACCCTGCGCCGACTCGAAAAGCTGAACGACCGCGCGGTCGCCCTCGACCTCGAGCACCTTGCAGCGGCGCTTCTCGCCGCTGGGCAGCTCGATCTCGCCCAGCTCGTCGTAGGTGACGCCCTCGACGTGCTCAACGATCATCAGAGGGCTCGCGATCTCTTTGATGGTCTTGTATTCTTTGATCATTCGTCCTCACCTCCGGCAATGACTTCCTCGATCTCCTTCTTCATCTCGGCGGCGATCGCGTCGTAGGCGGCCTTGTAGCCGTCGGCGTCGGCCATCTTGGCGCGGCCGATCTTCTCGCGGGCTTCGATGGCGAACAGGGCGTTCATGTTCGCGCCCTTGTCAAGCGCGGCGCGGCAGAGCGTGTCAAAGCGCAGCACCAGATCCAGCAGCGCGAACTGCTTGCCGTAGGAGGAGTAGGCGTCCTCGTCCACGAAGGCGTTCTGCTGCAGAAAGTCCTCGCGGATGCTCTTGGCGGTCTCCATCGTGAGACGGTCGGCGGGAGAGAGCGCGTCCTGACCGACAAGGCGGACGATCTCCTGCAGCTCGCTCTCCTCCTGCAGGATGTGCATGGCCTTGGTACGGTTCTGCATGTAGCTTTCGCCGAACTGCTCGGTGTACCAGGGGGCCAGGGAATCCAGGTACAGGGAATAGGAGGTCAGCCAGTTGATGGCCGGGAAGTGACGGGCGTAGGCGAGGCTGGAGTCCAGCGCCCAGAAGACCTTGACGATACGCATCGTGGCCTGGGACACGGGCTCGGAAATATCACCGCCCGGAGGCGACACCGCGCCGATGGCGGTGACGGAGCCGCGGCGCTCGTCGCTGCCGA
The DNA here is from genome assembly GCA_902785115.1 of Oscillospiraceae bacterium. GTDB lineage: Bacteria > Bacillota > Clostridia > Oscillospirales > Oscillospiraceae > Limivicinus. The sequence continues at coordinate 1,667 of CACZXQ010000034.1, forward strand.
GACACTCGACCACGCCGGCGCGCTCGTAGAACTGAGCCAGACGGGAGGCGAGGTAGGCGGGGTAGCCCTCCTCACCGGGCATCTCCTCCAGACGGCCGGACATCTCACGCAGGGCCTCGGCCCAACGGGAGGTGGAGTCGGCCAGAACGGCGACGTCGTAGCCCATGTCGCGGAAGTACTCGGCGATGGTGATGCCGGTGTAGATCGAGGCCTCACGCGCGGCCACGGGCATGTCGGAGGTGTTGGCGATCAGCACGGTGCGCTTCATCAGCGGCTCGCCGTTTCTCGGGTCCTTCAGCTCCGGAAACTCCATCAGAACGTCGGTCATCTCGTTGCCGCGCTCACCGCAGCCGATGTAGATGACGATGTCCACGTCCGACCACTTGGCGAGCTGGTGCTGCACAACGGTCTTGCCCGAGCCGAAGGGGCCGGGGACCGCGGCGGTGCCGCCCTTGGCGATGGGGAACATGGTGTCGATGATGCGCTGGCCGGAGTTCATTGGCCGTCTGGGGACGTACTTTCTCTCGTAGGGCCGCGCGATACGCACGGGCCAGCGCTGCATCATGGTCAGCTCGTGCTTCTTGCCCTTCTCGTCCTTGACGACCGCGATCACGTCGGTCACGACATGCTCGCCGCTCTCGACGCTGACGACCTCGCCGGAAACGCCGCGGGGCACCATGATGCGGTGGAGGATCGCGCTGGTCTCCTGCACGGTGCCGAGCACGTCGCCCGCGACGACCTTGTCGCCGGGCTTCGCGACGGGGACGAAGTCCCACTTCTTCTCCCGGTTGAGGGCGGGCACGTCGGTGCCGCGGGTGATGGAGTCGCCGGTGAGGGCGCGCATCTCGGGCAGGGGGCGCTGGATGCCGTCGTAGATGTTGTCGAGCATACCGGGTCCGAGTTCCACGGACATGGGCATTCCGGTGGTGACAACCTCGGCGCCGGGGCCGAGACCGGAGGTCTCCTCATAGACCTGGATGGAGGCGCGATCGCCTGTCATATTCAGAATCTCGCCGATCAGCCGCTGAGAGCCTACGCGCACCACGTCGGAGACGTTGGCGTCCGCCAGACCCTCGGCTACGACAAGCGGACCGGATACTTTGGTAATTCTTCCGCTCATTTACAAAATCCTTTCCTAAAAGGCTGACTGCCAGTGAATAGTGAAAAGTGAAGCGTGAAAAGTTATGGCGTCGCTTCGCGACGATTGAAATCCGTCCCCGAAGGGGACACCATCATTATTCATTATTCATTGCTCATTATTCACTGTTTTCAGTCGCCCAGAATATTGGTGCCGACGGCGCGCTCGACGGCTGCTTTCAGCGCCGACTGGCCGAGGCCGATGGAACCCTCGCGCCCCGGGATCAGAATGATCGCCGGGCTGGGGCTGTCCTTGAATTTGTCGATATCCGCGGTAAGCTGCTGCGCCAGCCCTTCTTCGATGTAGATGATGGCATAGTCCCCGCTTTCCCGGGTGAGACGGCGCAGCGCGTCCCGCGCCTCCTGAGCGTTCGCGGCGGGGCAGGTATCGAGCCCCAGCGCCTTGAAGCCCATGACGGTCTCTCGTGCGCCGATTACTCCTATCTTAAGCATACAGATCACGCAGCCTTTCCCGGATCACCTGGGGCGCGATGCCCGCAAGTCTCCCCGTAAGGATCATGCGCACCGCGGTGATCTCGTTCTCCACGGCGGCAAGGTAGGCGATGGCGGGTTCTTCCCCGTAGCCGACGAGCTTGGCCTCACGCAGGTAGGCGTTCACCGCGTTGTCGCAGGCAAGCTCGAAGCCGGTCATGCTGCCGCCCTGCGCCGCCTGTGCGCCAAGCTCCGCCGCCTTCTCGAGACGGCTCGAGCCAAAAAGCTCCGCCAAAGCTTCCCCGCTGCCGCAGCCTGCGATCCGATCCGCGTCGACCTTGCCGCCGGAAACCAGCGCTTCCCGCAGGTAGCCGCTGTTCTTGCCCATGCGCAGCGTGCGCACGGCGGAACGGAGGTTCGTGCTGTCGGCAAGGATCGCGGCATAGCCCTTGAGAAAGCTGCTGCCGGACGCCTCAGCCGCGGCGGAAAGCTCGGCAAAACAAGCCTTGTCCAGCGTGAAATCCGCAAGCTGGGGATTCGCCGTGCGGGAGAGGATGCTCCCCGCCTCCTGTACGGCCTTGGCGAAGGTCTTGGGGATGTCCTGCCAATGCTCCTCGCGGACTGCGTTTTCGAGCTTCTCCGGCGAGACGCGCCCGGAGGCGGTGAGCAGGGCGCTCTCATGCAGTCCCTGGGCGTCCGCCTTGAGGATCACCTTGGCGTTATGATAATCATATTTGATGCGGAAGAAGGCCACGAGCGACTTGTCGGGACACATGCTCTCCAGCTCCTTGAAGACATTGACCCGACGCGCGGCAAGCTCCGCCTCGATCTCGGGCGCCTTCTTCTGGGAGAAGTCCTCATAGCCGCAATCGGTCAGGAGCTTAGCGCAGTCCTCGAACGAGGGCGCGTCCAGCATACGCTCGGCCTTTTCGCGCGTAAGCATTCTCGCTTCTCTCGCCCGCAGCATCGCGGAGAGGAAGAGATAGGCTTCTTTTTTCGTTGCCAAATTCATTTCCCTCCTTTGTCTGAGGGCTTATGCAAAGAGGAGGCCTGCGACTTCGGCAGCCAGTTCTCCCCGCTGAAGCTCCACCAGAAGCTCGGCGGTGCAGTTGGCCTCCACGTTGCCGCGGCGCAGGATCAGGCCGCCGGCGATCTCGCGCGTCTCATCGGAGAGCGTGAGCTTTCCGCCGGGGATCAACGCGTTCGCAGCCTTGACGACCTTGTCCCCCACAGCGGCGCGATCCCTGGCATTGAGGATGATCTGCTCGTCATGGCTCACAGAGGCGTTCGCCGCGAGCTTTGCGAGGAAGGCGACATAGTCCTTCTCCGGCAGCTTCACCAGCGCCTTGAGCGCCTCGTCAAAGGACTTGGCCACCATCTCCTGCTTGACGGCAAGGATGGCCTTGCGCGCCTCCATCTGGTCGATGCGCACACGACTGTCCACCTCATCCTGGCAGGCCTTCACGCCGGCGCGGATGCGCTCGGAATAGCGCTCCGCCGCCTGCTTGTCAAAGCCGGCCTTGATCTCGCCGCACTGCTGTTCAGCCTCCGCGAGAATGCCGTCCACCTCGTCCTTTGCGTCAGCCGCGATATGGGCGAGTATTTTTTCAGTGCCTTTCATAGCGTCTCCTATCTGCGATCAGCCGAGGGTGACAGCGGAGAGCATCATAAAGGAGGCCAGCAGAGAAAGGATGGCGTAGAACTCGACGGTGATGCAGAGGATCATGCCCTTGGACCAGTCGTCGGGCTTCTTGGCGAGGATATTGACGGAAGCGGCAGCGACCTTGCCCTGCGCGATACCGGAGAGCAGACCGCCGAAGGCGATGGGCAGGCAGGCGGCCAGCACCTGCAGCCCCTGTGCAACGCTCACGCCGGCAGCGCCGACAGCGGCGAGCTTGCTGTAAGCAAGGAACCAAATGACGAAGCCGTACAGACCCTGGGTGCCGGGGATGACCTGCAGGATCATGGCCTTACCGAACTTGCTGGGATCCTCGGAGACGAGACCCGCGCCCGCTTCACCGGCGATGCCGGTACCTTTGGCAGAACCGATGCCCGCCATGAATGCCGCGAGGCCTGCGCCCAGCAGACCGAGAGCGTAACCGCCGAAGGTTTCAAGAAAATTCATTGTTGTTTCCTCCTAAAATATGTGTATTGTTTATGGTTCTTCCGGGTTTATATATTTGCTGCGGATCGACAGCGGGGCAAAGGGCTTGCCGCCGTCCTGATAGAACTTGCCGAAAAACTCCAGGCACTGAAGACGAAGGTCGTGTACGAAGCAGCCTAACAGGTTCAATCCGAAGTTCAGCGCGTGACCGATCAGGAAGATGACGAGGAAGATAAACCCCGAGAGCGGCGTCACACCGTTTGCCGAGGGCATGGCGGCGATGGTGTTGAACACCTGCGCCACAACGCCGCCGGCGAGCATCAGCGCCATGATACGCGAATAGCTCAGAATGTCGCCAAACCAGCCGGTGAGCGTGTTGTAAATGCAGCCGAAGGCTGCCGTCACCTTGCCGATGCCCTTCTCGTGCCGTCCCGCGCCGAAAAGCAGCATCGCAGAACCGACAATGATGATCGCAAGCCCAAGGTTGTGGAGCATCCGCGAGGGTATAAGCCCCAGCAGATCAAGCGCCATCAGGATGCCGCCGACGAGGATGATCCAGAGCGAACCCTCCTCGAACACGCCGTCCAAAAGATTGCCGTTCTTTTTCTTTTCAAAGAAGGAGACGACCATGCCGGCGTTCAGATGGATCAGCCCCAGCCCCATCGCACCGTACAGCACCATGGTACTGTCCCGCACCGGGCTGAAGAGCGCCGGAAGCCCCTTCCAATCGGATCCGAACATGCCCGCGATCACCTCGGGCGCGTTGCCGAAGAGGCCGCCCGTCAGCGCGCCGAAGATAAAGGTGGAGATGCCGCCGTACAGCAGAAGTTGGCAGAAGGCAAGGCTCCCACCCCGGGGCTTGAGCTTTTTCAGTCCCACCAGCGCCGCCGCGATCATCACAAGACCGTAGCCCATGTCCGCCATCATCAAGCCGTAAAACAGGATGAAGAAGGGCGCCATCAAGGGGTTCGGGTCCACCGTGCCGTAAGCCGGGAGGCTGTACATATCGGTGACCATGTTGAGGGCGTTCGTGAGTTGGTTGTTTTTGAGCTTGACCGGCACCTCGGGGTACTCGTCCTTCTCCGGGTCGCGCAGCTCCCAGGCGCAGTCATACTTTTCAAAGAGCGCTTCCAGCTCGGCTTCCCGCTCGGCGGGCGCCCAGCCCTCGAGCACCAGCGTCGTCTCGGTGCCCATGAGGCGCTCCTCCGCTTCCGCCATGGCGATGCGGGTGGAGAGCTTGTCGCTTGCAAGCTTTAATTCGTCCCTGTGGACGCTTTCAGTCTTGATCTCCTCGATCAGCGCCGCTTTTTCGCTGCCAAGCTTCTGAAGCTCCGCTTTGGCATTTGCGGCGGCCTCCTTCGGCGTTCCGCTCAGACCGTTCAGCGACGCCGCCGTGAAGCCGAAGCTCCGCAGCGCTTCCTGCGCGACGGTAGTCTGCTCGCGCATACACAGCAGCGCCACATAGTGCGCGCTTTTATCGTCGCTCACCGGGAACAGTTCCGCCTCATCGGCAGCGTCGGCGAGCCCTTCCACAGTGTCCCGGAGACTCACCTTGCCGGGGATCGCCCCCAGCACCAGTTCGGTGCGCTCCGTGCCGGAGAAGTCCAGCGGCAGATCGAGGCTCATCCAGGGCTGCAGCGATTCGACCACGCCGCGAAGGCGGCTCTCCTCCGCTGCGATGCGGCGGATCTGCTCGTGGCGGTCGGCAATTCTCTCCGCCGCGGGCAAAGCGTCCTCTATGCCCTCGTCCTCCAGGAAAAGTTCTCCCGCGAGCTCCGGCTTTGCCGAAAGCAGCTTGCTCTTCACCGGGGCATACTGCCCCAGCAGCTCCAGCGCATGGTCAAGCGACGTCTGCCGGGTTCGCAGCGCCATCAGGCCGCTGCTCTCCGGCCGCAGGCTTTCGCTTTCGCGCAGCTCCTCCCCGGTTTCGGACACCTGCACGCAGCCGAGCTTTGTCAGCTCGCGCAGCAGCGCGTCCTTCTGGGAACGAACAGCGAGCAGGCGAAGCCGTTTCATTCGTAAAATGGCCATGTCAGTTGTTCACTATCCTTTCCACAATGAGCGCCGCGGCCTGATCGAGCTTCTTCTCCGCCTGTTTGCGAAGCTCAGCCTTTCGGCCTTCCAGGATCTCCGCCTGTTTGGCAGCCTCGCTCCTGTATTTTTCTTCCGCTTTGGCGCGCAGCTCACGCAGCTCCGCGTCCGCCTTGGCGTCCGCTGCCGTCAGCGCGGCACGGCCTGCCGCCTCCGCATCGCTCAGATACTGTCTGGCCTTCTGCTCGGCCGCCTGAATGGCGGCTTTGGCCTCCTTTTCCGCCGCGGTAACGTTGGCAATTGCCTCCAATGACATGGACACACCTCCTCTTTCTTGAAATTCCGGGGTATTATGTTCGTCCGTGCCAAAAGCACAAAAACCCTAGCAGATGTATCATACCGCAGAAGCGCCCCCGTTTCAAGTGCAATCTTCTTTTTCCCTCTGTTAAAATTGTATCTTCATTTATGAATACATATTTCCCACGAATTGTTTACAGCCCGCCAAGCAAAAAAGGACTGCGGATTCGCAGTCCTTTTTGTGGGTTCTTATGGGAATCAGAGCGCGTTCGTCTTATTGACCAGCGCGGTCAGATCGACATATTCCTCGGGAGCGGCCTCGACAGTCTCGTCGGTCTGCTCCTCAAAGTCGCGGTACATGGTAAGACCGGAGCCTGCGGGGATGAGCTTGCCGATGATGACGTTCTCCTTCAGGCCCACAAGATGGTCGACCTTGCCCTTGATGGCGGCGTCGGTCAGCACCTTGGTGGTCTCCTGGAAGGACGCGGCGGACATCCAGCTCTCGGTGGCGAGGGAAGCCTTGGTGATGCCCATGAGAAGCTGGGTGTAGGTGGCGTGGGTCAGCCCCTCCTCGCCGGCGGCGATGCGCTCGTCCACGGCGCGGTTTGCGTCCTTGAGCTGGGAGATGTCGATGGTGGCGCCGGACAGGAGATCGGTGCTGCCCGACTCCTCCACGCGCACCTTGCGCATCATCTGGCGGACGATGACTTCGATGTGCTTATCGTTGATGTCAACGCCCTGCTGACGGTAGACCTTCTGAACCTCGCTCGTGATATAGCTGCGCACGCCCTGACGGCCGAACTCATCGTCGTCGATGCCGCGGATGCGCAGTACGTCATGCGGATTGAGCGCGCCGGAGGTGAGCTCCTGACCGCGATCCACATGGTCGCCGTTGTGCACGAGGATACCGGCGGAGTGCGGCACGGTATAGACGTTGGTGCTGCCCTCGGCCTCATTGGTGACGGTGATGGAGTACATGACGCCCTTCTTGGCCTCTTCGATGCTGACGGTGCCGGAGGTCTCGGAGAGGATCGCCATCTTCTTGGGCTTGCGCGCCTCAAACAGCTCTTCGACACGGGGAAGACCCTGGGTGATGTCGTCGCCCGCGACGCCGCCCGTGTGGAAGGTACGCATGGTAAGCTGGGTGCCCGGCTCACCGATGGACTGGGCGGCAATGACGCCGACCGCCTCACCGGCGTTGACGGGTTTGCCGATGGCAAGGTTGATGCCGTAGCACTTGGCGCAGACGCCGGTGCGGGCTTCACAGGTCAGCACGCTGCGAATGAAGGCCTTGTGGATGTCATGGGCTTCGAGTACATCAGCGTCCTCGGGCATGAGCATATGGTCGGTGCCGAAGAGCACTTCGCCCGTGGCGGGATCGGTAATGGGGACAGCGGGGAATCTGCCGTGAATGGCGGTGCCGAAGCTCTCGACCATCTGACCGCGATCGTAGACGGCGGCGGCCCAGACGCCCTCGTGCGTGCCGCAGTCGGTTTCGCGGATGATGACGTCCTGGCAGACGTCGACCATACGGCGGGTCAGGTAACCGGAGTCCGCGGTACGCAGAGCGGTATCGGCCATACCCTTTCGGGCGCCTCTCGTGGAGATGAAGTACTCCAGAACGCTCAGACCTTCACGGAAGTTGGATTTGATGGGGATTTCGATGGTCTTACCGGCGGTGTTCGCCATCAGACCGCGCATACCGGCGAGCTGACGGATCTGGTTCATGGAGCCGCGGGCGCCGGAGTTTGCCATCATGTAGATGGGGTTATACTCGTCGAGCGCATTGGACAGCGCGTCGGTCACGTCCTTGGTGGTCTTTTCCCACTCGGAGACGACCAGGCGGTAGCGCTCATCGTCGGTGATGAAGCCGCGCTTGAACTGGCGCTCGATACGCACAACTTCCTGCTCGGTCTCGTGGATCAGCTCGTACTTGGCGCTCGGCACGGTCATATCCGCAACGGAAATGGTGATGGCACCCTTGGTGGAGTACTTATAGCCCATGGCCTTGATGCTGTCGAGCACTTCGGCGGAGATGGTAAAGCCGTACTTCTGGATGCAGCGGTCAATGATGTCGCCGAGCTGCTTCTTGCCGACCTGGAAACCGATCTCATGATCGAAGGCGTGTTCGGGATCGCTGCGATCGACGTAACCCAGATCCTGCGGGATGGGCTCGTTGAAGATGATGCGGCCAACGGTGGTGATGATAGTCTTCTTGACCTCAACGCCGTCGACGGTCTTGGTGACGCGCAGACGGATGGGCGCGTGCAGCCCCACGTCGCCCTCGTTGTAGGCCATGATGGCCTCGTTCGCGTCGCGGTACATGAGGGTGGGCTTGTAGGTGGCGGGGCGGAGCTTGTTGTTCTTCGCCTCGAGGTTTTTGGCGTAGAGCTCATCGCCGTCCACGATGCTGCCGGCTTCCAGCCCGGTGTCGCCCGGGTCGTCCACGATCAGGCGCTCGGCGCCCTTCTCGGCAGAGCCGATGCGAACCATGGTCAGATAGTAGGAGCCGAGGATCATGTCCTGCGTCGGAACCGTAACGGGGTGACCGTCCTGGGGACGCAGAAGGTTATTGGCGGAGAGCATCAGGATGCGGGCCTCAGCCTGGGCTTCGGCGGACAGAGGCAGGTGGATGGCCATCTGGTCGCCGTCAAAGTCGGCGTTGTAAGCGGTGCAGACCAGCGGGTGCAGGCGAAGAGCGCGACCCTCGACGAGGATGGGCTCGAAGGCCTGAATGCCCAGACGGTGCAGGGTAGGCGCGCGGTTGAGAAGAACCGGATGCTCCTTGATGACGTCCTCCAGCGCGTCCCAGACCTCGGTGCGCTGCTTGTCGACCATCTTCTTGGCGGACTTGATGTTGTTGGCGACGCCGTCCTCCACAAGCTTCTTCATCACAAAGGGGCGGAAGAGCTCGATGGCCATTTCCTTGGGGACGCCGCACTGGTAGATCTTGAGATCGGGGCCGACGACGATAACGCTTCGACCGGAGTAGTCCACACGCTTGCCCAGCAGGTTCTGGCGGAAGCGCCCCTGCTTGCCCTTGAGCATATCGCTCAGAGACTTGAGAGCGCGGGAGTTTGCGCCGGTGACGGCACGGCCACGACGGCCGTTGTCGATCAGTGCGTCCACCGCTTCCTGCAGCATGCGCTTTTCGTTGCGCACGATGATGTCGGGGGCGTTGAGCTGCTGCAGTCTCTTCAGACGGTTGTTGCGGTTGATGACGCGGCGGTAAAGATCGTTTAAGTCAGAGGTGGCGAAACGGCCGCCGTCAAGCTGTACCATGGGGCGGATCTCGGGCGGGATCACGGGCAGGATGTCGATGACCATCCACTCGGGGCGGTTGCCGCTGATGCGGAACGCCTCCACGCACTCGAGGCGCTTGACGATCTTGGCCTTCTTCTGGCCGCTCGCGGTCTTGAGTTCCTCGCGCAGCTCGGCGGCGAGCTTCTCGCAGTCGATCTGCTGCAGCAGCTCCTTGATGGCCTCGGCGCCGATACCGGCCTTGAAATCGTCCTCGTACTTCTCCTTCATCTCGCGGTACTCGCGCTCAGAGAGGATCTGGCACTTCTGCAGCGGGGTAAAGCCGGGGTCGATGACGATATAGTTGGCAAAGTACAGCACCTTTTCGAGCATGCGCGGGGTCAGATCGAGCATGAGGCCCATGCGGCTCGGGATGCCCTTGAAGTACCAGATGTGGCTGACCGGAGCGGCGAGCTCGATGTGACCCATGCGCTCACGGCGCACCTTGCTCTTGGTGACCTCGACGCCGCAGCGGTCGCAGATCTTGCCCTTGTAGCGGATTTTCTTGTACTTGCCGCAGTGGCATTCCCAGTCCTTGGTCGGTCCGAAAATGCGCTCGCAGAACAGGCCGTCGCGTTCGGGCTTGAGGGTTCTGTAGTTGATGGTCTCCGGCTTTTTCACTTCGCCGTAGGACCAGCTCAAAATCATCTCAGGGGAAGCGATGCCAATCTGAATGGCGTCAAAGGGTGTATAGCTCATCAATCTTCCTCCTCACTGTCAAAATCCATGTCCAGATCCGCGCCAAGCTCGTCCGCGGGCACGTCCTCAATGGAGTAGCCCTCGGCCTCGAGCTCGCTGTCGTCGGCCTGGTACAGCTCATCCTTCATATCAGGGATGAAATCGTCTTCCTCTTCGTCCTTCAGCTCGATCTCCGCGCCGTTTTCATCCAGCACGCGCACGTCGAGGCAGAGGCTCTGCAGCTCCTTGACGAGAACCTTGAAGCTCTCGGGCACACCGGGCTGCGGGATGTTGTTGCCCTTGACAATGGCCTCATAGGTCTTGACACGCCCGGTCACGTCGTCGGACTTGACGGTCAAAATCTCCTGCAGGGTGTAGGCAGCGCCGTAGGCCTCCAGCGCCCAGACTTCCATTTCACCGAAGCGCTGGCCGCCAAACTGCGCCTTGCCGCCCAGAGGCTGCTGGGTCACGAGGCTGTAGGGGCCGGTGGAACGGGCGTGGATCTTATCGTCGACCAGATGGTGGAGCTTGAGGAAGTAGACCCAGCCGACAGTGACGTCGTTATCAAACTTCTCGCCGGTGCGGCCGTCGTACATGACGCTCTTGCCGTCCTCACGCAGACCTGCCTGACGCAGGGTCTCGCGGATGGTGGTCTCGTTGGCGCCGTTGAAGATCGGGGTGGCGACCTTCCAGCCCAGCGCCTGCGCGGCGTAGCCAAGGTGAACCTCAAGCACCTGACCGATGTTCATACGGGAAGGCACGCCCAGGGGGTTGAGCACGATGTCCAGCGGCGTACCGTCGGGCAGATAGGGCATATCCTCGCGCGGCAGGATGCGGGAGACGACGCCCTTGTTGCCGTGGCGGCCGGCCATCTTGTCGCCCACGGAGATCTTGCGCTTCTGCGCGATGTAGACGCGCACGACTTGGTTGACGCCGGGGTTCATCTCGTCGCCGTTTTCGCGGCTGAAGACCTTCACGTCCACGATGATGCCGCTCTCGCCGTGGGGCACCTTGAGCGAGGTGTCGCGCACTTCACGCGCCTTCTCACCGAAGATCGCGCGCAGCAGCCGCTCCTCCGCGGTCAGATCGGTCTCGCCCTTGGGCGTGACCTTGCCGACCAGAATGTCGCCGGCGGTGACTTCCGCGCCGACCATGATGATGCCGCGCTCGTCGAGGTACTTGAGCGCTTCATCGCCAACGCCGGGGATGTCGCGGGTGATCTCCTCAGGTCCGAGCTTGGTGTCGCGGGCGTCGCACTCGTACTCCTCCACATGGATGGAGGTGAACACGTCTTCCATCACGAGGCGCTCGTTCAAGAGGATCGCGTCCTCGTAGTTGTAGCCCTCCCAGTTCATGTAGCCGACCAGGATGTTCTTACCCAGCGAAATCTCGCCGTTGGAGGTGCTGGGACCGTCAGCCAGCACGTCGCCCTCGCAGACGCGGTCGCCCACAGAGACGATGGGGCGCTGGTTGAAACAGGTGCCCTGGTTGGATCTTGCAAACTTGATGAGCTTGTAATCCTTGATCTCACCGGAATCGTACTTCACGATGACGTAGTTGGCGTCTACACGCCGCACCACGCCGTCGCCCTCGGCGAGGACACAGACGCCGGAGTCCACCGCGCACTTATGCTCGATGCCGGTGGCGACGATGGGAGCCTGGGTGGTCATCAGAGGCACCGCCTGACGCTGCATGTTCGCGCCCATCAGCGCGCGGTTGGCGTCGTCGTTCTCCAGGAAGGGGATCATGGCGGTGGCGATGGAGACCATCATTTTCGGGGAAATATCCACATAGTCAACGTCTTCGCGGTTGACTTCGATGGTGTCGTTGCGGTGGCGGCAGGTGATACGCTTTCTGGCGAGGCAGCCGTTCTCGTCCACAGGCTCGGAGGCCTGGGCGACGACGAACTGGTCCTCCTGATCGGCGGTCATGTAATCGACCTGGTCGGTCAGACGGCAGGTGCCCTTCTCCACCTTGCGGTAGGGCGCCACCAAAAAGCCGTACTCGTTGGCGCGGGCGTAGGAAGCCAGATAGTTGATGAGGCCGATGTTCGGGCCTTCAGGCGTCTCAATCGGGCAGAGACGGCCGTAGTGGCTGTAATGAACGTCACGCACGTCGAAGCTCGCGCGCTCACGGCTCAGACCGCCGGGGCCGAGAGCCGACATACGGCGCTTATGTGTCAGCTCCGACAGGGGGTTTGTCTGATCCATGAACTGGCTGAGCGGGCTGGAGCCGAAGAACTCCTTGATCGCCGCCGTCACGGGGCGGATGTTGATGAGGCTCTGCGGGGTGACGATGTCGAGATCCTGCAGGGTCATGCGCTCACGGATCACGCGCTCCATACGGGAAAAGCCGATGCGGAACTGGTTCTGCAGCAGCTCACCGACGCATCGCACGCGGCGGTTGCCGAGGTGGTCGATGTCGTCCGCCTCGCCGATGCCGTGCGCCAGGCAGTTGAGGTAGTTGACGGAGGAGAAAATATCGTCCACAACGATGTGCTTGGGAATCAGCACGTCAATGTTCTCGCGGATCGCGTCCTTGAGCGCTTCGCCCTCGTACTGCTCCATGAGCTGGCGCATCACGATGCCGCGCACCTTCTCCTTGACGCCGAGCTCAGCCGGGTCAAAGTCCACAAACTTGTTGAGATCGACCATGCCGTTGGAGAAGACGCGGACGATCTTGCCGTCCACATTCAGCAGCACGTCGATGACGCCGGCGTCGGCGATCACGCGGGACTTCTCGCGGGTGAGCACCTCGCCCTCGTCAGCCAGCAGCTCGCCGGTGAAGGGATCGGCTACGGGCGCGGCCAGCACATGACCGGCAATGCGCGGGAAGAGGGAGAGCTTCTTGTTGAACTTGTAGCGGCCGACGTTGGAAAGCTCATAGCGGCGGCGATCAAAGAACAGGCCGTCCAGCAGACTCTCGGCGGACTCCACCGTGGGGGGATCGCCGGGGCGCAGCTTGCGGTAGATCTCCAGCAGGCACTCCTCGCGGCTCTGGGCGGTATCCTTGTCGAGCGTAGCGACAATACGCTCGTCCTCACCGAAGATCTCCTTGATGCGCTCGTTGGTGGTCGCGCCGACGTAGGGATCGGCAACGCAGCTCAGCCAGGTGGCGGGCTTATTCTCGTTGTAAGCGCCCATGGCCTTGAGGAACCATGTGATGGGCAGCTTGCGGTTTTTGTCGATGCGGACGTTAAACACATCGTTGGCGTCGGTCTCATACTCGAGCCAGGCGCCGTGGTACGGGATCACCGTGGAGCCGTAGACGGAGATCATGGCCTTGTCGGTGGTCTTGTCGAAGTACACGCCGGGAGAGCGGACGATCTGGGAGACGATAACACGCTCCGCGCCGTTGATGACGAAGGTGCCGCCCGGGGTCATGATCGGGAAATCGCCCATGAAGATTTCCTGCTCCTTGATCTCCTCGGTCTCCTTGTTGCGCAGGCGGACGCGAACCTTGAGAGGCTTGGCGTACGTGGCGTCACGCGCTTTGCACTCCTCCTCGCTGTACTTGGGCTTCTCGTCCATCGAGTAGTCGATGAAGCTCAGCTCCAGGTTGCCGGAATAGTCGGTCACGGAATCTACGTCCCGGAAGACCTCGCGCAGACCGGTCTCCAGAAACCACTTGTAGGAGCTTTTCTGGATCTCCAGCAGATTGGGCATATCCCGGATCTCTTCGACGCGGGCAAAGCTCTTTCGCAGGGTCTTGCCGTAGAGAACATCTTTTGGCATGGCACACTCTCCTTCTTGATCTTGAAACGCCCGGCTCAGTTGTCAAATTATCAAAGCCCGGCATTGATTTTACATGTTCACGCTGGTATACTCAATGCAGATGGATCGTGGGGCAGAACGCCCCTCCCCTGCACAAATAGCAAGATATTTTACCATTGTCACCATTTCGTTGTCAAGTGTAATTTTGTTAAATATATTGATTTTTGCGGGAGTTTTCGGCTCCCGTTTTCTTTTTTTCGAAAGGGCAAGTGCTTATGGACTCTGTTTCGATTTTTTTACTGGTTCTGGAAGGCGCGTTCGGGCTGTTTCTGCTCTGGCGCTCAGGGCTGCTGCAAAGCCGCAGGGCGTGGATCGTCTCCCTGCTGCTCACGGCGATCACCTTTACGCTTCGGGGCATGGCCTTTGATTACGAGACGCTGGATTATCAGAATTTTCTGCACCCCTGGTGCGAGTTTTTCCGCGCAAACGGCGGCTTCCGGGCGCTCGATACGCCGGTGGGAAACTACAACATCCCCTATCTCTACTTCCTGGCGGCCTTCTCCTGCCTGCCGATCCGCGATCTCTACCTCATCAAGCTTCTGAGCGTGTTCTTTGACGTTGTGCTGGCATGGAGCTGCGCGATGCTACTCGGCCGTGTCACCGGCAGCCGTGTAAGACGTCTCGCCTGCTACTTCACGGTGCTGTATCTGCCCACGGTGTTTTTAAACGGCGCGCTGTGGGGTCAGTGCGACGGGGTGTATGTCGCCCTCGCGGTGCTGGCCATTGATCTTGCGCTGGACGAGAGGCCGGTATTGAGCATGCTCTGCATCACGCTCGCCTTCGGCTTCAAGCTGCAGGCGGTGTTCGTGATGCCGATTTACGCCGTTTTCTGGATGCAGGGGAAAGTGAGCTGGAAGCATTTTCTCATCTTCCCCGCTGCCTATGTGCTGCTGGTGCTGCCCGCCGTGCTGCTCGGCCGCCCCTTCCTCGACACGATCATGCTGTACTTTAATCAGACCGGCTCCATCGGCTCTGGGCTCAACTACAACTCTCCTTCCGTCTACGCCATCTTCTGGCAGATCCGGGAGACAGAGCCCGCTGCGACCATCGGCATCGTCTGCGCCTTTTTCTATGTTGTAAACCTGCTCGCCGTCGCCTGGGTCAACCGTCGCCGCCTCACCGACCGCGCCGTGATCGCGCTCGCGCTGCTGCTCGCGGTGGGCGTCCCCTTTATGCTGCCGCATATGCACGACCGCTACTTCTACGCCGCGGATATTCTGAGCGTGGTGCTGGCCTACGCGATCCCCGCGCTGTGGCTGGCCGCCCCGCTCACGGAGTTTGCCTCCTTCCTCGGCTACCACGCCTATCTCAAAATGCGCTATCTGCTCCCCATGCGCTACGGCAGCGCCGCTTTGATTCTCACGCTCGCTCTTACGCTGATCGGCTTTCTCGCATCCCTTTCGGAAGAAAAAAAGAGACGAACGAAAAAAAGGGCTTGACAAAACGAAATTCCCTGCTATAATAACTTTTGCCTTAAATGTGGCACGCCAATGAGGTGCAAACGGCTTTCAATGGAGCTGAAGCACCGGCTATAAGCGAGAGTGCTGGAACAGGTAGACAGGCACGTTTGAGGGGCGTGTGTCAACCGACGTGGGAGTTCAAGTCTCCTCTCTCGCACCAAAACAAAACGACTCATCCATACGGATGGGTCGTTTTTGTTTTGCAGAGAGAGGAGACTTGAATCATGTCCGCACATGCCGGTGGCATGTGCATGAGCCAGTGCAAACACTGGCGAATACTTTTATTCTCTTTTTCCGTCCCCCGCAAGGAAAAAGAGAATGCAGGCAAGTCTCCTCTCGCGCGCCGCGCCGCGATGATCCGCTTCGCTCAAATTGTGTGGGAGGGAATAACCAATCCCCTCCCACACCCGACCCATGCCGGCTTTCGGCTTTTCGCTTCACAGGAAAGAGACCGGAATCAAACTGTTAGGACTGTATCAAAACGTCAGTTTTTGAGACAGCTCTTTTTGTTTTTCCCGGTGGAAACCATGCGTAAACCGTGCTATAATGAGCCCAATCACACAATACAGGAGGCGCGAA
>CACZXQ010000034.1:17473-21073 GCA_902785115.1 Oscillospiraceae bacterium
GGAATTGACGAGAGCATTCTCCAAAAAATCGAAGCCTTCCGGGCGCAGTATCCCGCCGACGAGGCGCAGGATCACCGCATTCCCCGCCCGAGGTTTCACTACTACGGGCGCGAGGTCTGGCGCAAGGCGCTGACGGCGCTGCTGGCGGGCGAGAACCTGCTGCTGGTCGGCCCGAAGGCCACAGGCAAAAACGTGCTGGCGGAGAACCTTGCGGCGGTATTCCGGCGTCCGGAATGGGACATTTCCTTTTACTTAAACACCGACGCGGCCTCTTTGATCGGCACCGATACCTTCAAAAACGGCGAAGTCACGCTCCGCAAGGGTCCGATCTGCCAGTGCGCGGAGAACGGCGGCTTCGGCATCCTCGATGAGATCAACATGGCGAAAAATGAGTCCCTTGCCGTGCTGCACGCAACGCTGGACTTTCGCCGCATCATCGACGTGCCGGGCTACGAGCGCATCACGCTCTCCCCCGCTGCGCGCTTCATCGCCACGATGAACTACGGCTACGCGGGCACGCGGGAATTAAACGAAGCGCTGGCCTCCCGCTTCATGGTCATCAACATGCCCATCATCGGCGAGGCAGAGCTGACGCGCCTGCTCAAAGCCCAATTCCCGCAGCTAAAGCCCCAGTACGCCGAGCAGTTTTCCGGACTGTTTCAGGAGATCCGTAAAAAGTGCGAAAGCTCGGAGATCTCCACCAAGGCGCTGGATCTGCGCGGGCTGCTCGCGGCGATCTCGCTGGTGGAAAACGGGCTTACCGTACAGGAAGCGCTGGAGATGGGCATCATCAACAAGTCCTTTGACGACTTTGAGCGTCAGCTTGTTGCGGACGTGATCGCGGCGCGCATTGCGGGAACGCTTCGCGCACGCGACATCTTTGACGGGACATGGACGAAGTAAGCGAGCTGCAAAAGCGCCGGGCGGTCAACATCATCTGGAACGCCGCCCACGATTACAGTTTCAGCCCGGACTTTAAGGCTTATGACGCGGACGGCAACGCCGAGTTGTATTTCAACTGCATCATCGGCGCTGTCCGGCGGCACTACGAGTATCCCAAGCTCGCCCGGGTGTTCGCCTCCTTCATGGTCTACGAGGAGGGCGACGAATATGAGGCGCTTCTTTGGCTGGGGCTGGAAAACTGCGTGTACCTGCGGGAACTGCCGGAACGCCCGGCCCTGAAAGCGCTGCGGCGGGACTATGCCGAGCGCTTTGTGGCATCTTACGGCGCGCTGCCGCCGGAGGACTTTCACCTGTATGAGCATATGGCTTACGCGCACTTCTGCCGCGTGCTGGGGCGGGAGGATCGGGAGAATCCTTACGACCGGAAGCTGCTCGACGCGCTGGAGTTTTCCCCGGAAATGAGTACGGACGAGATCGTGGAGCGGGCAAAGTCGCTCTTTGCCCAGTGGTTTCAGATCAACACCGAGGCAAAGAAGCGGACGCTTCAGCTCCCCGGCCTCTCCCGGCTGTGGAAGCCGAAGCGCCGCGTAAAAAAGCGCTACCGCAAATTCGGCATCGGCTTTGCCGACCACCCGGAGCATCTCTACCGGGACGCCGATGGTAACCGGAGCCCGGAAACCGAGGACACGCGCACCCGCATGACAGCCGAGGAGCTGCGTGCCTTCATGGCGGAAAAATACGGCAAATCCCTCCTGGACGCGCGGCAGCTGCGGGAGCTGGAGCGCCGGCTCTGCACCGGAAACCACGCGAACTGTCATCTGCATCTCACCAAGGGCGAGCCGGTGCCGGGGCACATCCGCAACGGCTTCGAGGCGCTGCAAAAGGAGCGGGAGGCCGCCCAGATCGAGCGCAACCGTCGGTACTATCAGGAGCATCTGGCGCAAAACTACACTGCCGTGCGCAAGCTCTCCGAGAAGATCCAAAACTCCGTGCTGCTGCATCTGCAGCCAAGCCCCGTGCGCGCAAACGCCGGGCAGCTTGAGGGCGGGCGCGTCTGGCGCGGGATGCTGCTGGGCGATGATAAGCTTTTCACCCGCAATGAGCAGGGCAACATGGGCGACTTGAGCGTGGACATCCTGCTCGACGCCTCCACCTCGCAGAAAAGGCGGCAGGAGACCGTCTCCAACCAGGGGCACATCATCGCCGAGGCGCTGTGTCGGTGCGGCATCCCCTGCCGCGTCTCGTCCTTCTGCTCCATGACGGGCTATACGATCCTGCGCATTTACCGCGATTACCTCGACCCCGGGAGCGCGAACCGGCGCATTTTTGACTACGTCTCCAACGGCTGCAACCGGGACGGACTTGCCATCCGCACGCTGCACCATCTGATAAACGAGACCGGTTATGCGCATAAAATCCTCATCATCCTCTCGGACGTAAAGCCCAACGACATCCGCCGCATCCAGACGAAGGACGGCTCCGACCCGATCCCCTACGAGGCCGGTGCCGGCGTCACGGACACGGCCTTCGAGGTACGCCGCGCAAGGGCGGACGGCATCGCGGTCATCTGCGCCTTCACCGGCGAGGACGAGGATCTCCCCGCCGCAAAGCTCGTCTACGGGCGGGATTTTGCCGCCATCCGTTCTCTCGACCGCCTTGCCGACAGCATCGGCCAGCTGTTGCAAAACCAGATACGGAATCTGTGAACAGGCAATTTTTCGGTTGCACACGAGGAATTTTTTCTTTATAATGGACACGCAAGGGAGTGATACTTATGCAAAACAAATTCTTTGAAGAAATCAAGGGCAGATTCGGCTTTGGCTGCATGCGCCTGCCCATGCAGGGCGAACAGGTAGATCTCCGGCAGTTCGGGCAGATGGTGGACGCCTATATGGCGGCGGGGCTCAACTACTTTGACACCGCCCAGGTCTACATCGGCGGGCAGAGCGAGAAGGCGCTGAAAGCCTGCCTTACATCCCGCTATCCGCGCGAGAGCTTTGTTCTGACTGACAAGCTCAGCGGCAGCTGTTTTCACAGCGAAGCGGATATCCGCCCCTTCTTCCAGAGTCAGCTTGACGCCTGCGGGGTGGAATACTTCGACTTCTATCTGATGCACGCGCAGAACGCCCGCAACTTTGTCAAATACAAGGAGTGCCGCGCCTATGAGACCGCCTTTCAGCTCAAGAAGGAGGGCAAGGTGCGTCATGTGGGCATCTCCTTCCATGACTCGGCGGAGACGCTCGACCGCATCCTGACGGAGTACCCGGAGATCGAGTGCGTGCAAATCCAGTTTAACTATGTGG
The DNA here is from genome assembly GCA_902785115.1 of Oscillospiraceae bacterium. Classification (GTDB taxonomy): domain Bacteria; phylum Bacillota; class Clostridia; order Oscillospirales; family Oscillospiraceae; genus Limivicinus. Next base: position 20,680 of record CACZXQ010000034.1, read on the forward strand.
ACTATGACGATCCTCTGGTGCAGAGCCGCAAGGTCTATGAGACGGCGGTGAAGCACCATAAGCCCGTCATCGTCATGGAGCCTGTGAAGGGCGGCAAGCTCATCGCCCTGCCCGAGAAGGCGCAGGCGCTCTTCGACGCCCTGCACGGCGGCAGCAACGCAAGCTACGCCCTGCGCTTTGCGGCGAACTTTGACAACATGATGATGGTGCTCTCCGGCATGTCCGACATGGCGCAGATGGAGGAAAACCTCAGCTTCATGGTCGAGCCGCAGAGGCTCACAGAGGCTGAGACGAACGTGATCTTCCGGGTGCGCGACCTCTTCCGGGAGCAGGGGCTGATCGCCTGCACCGCCTGCCGCTACTGCGTGGACGGCTGCCCGAAGCAGATCCCGAT
>CACZXQ010000035.1 GCA_902785115.1 Oscillospiraceae bacterium
TCGCCATCCGATGCTCATTATAAAGCGGGGATGTGAAAAAGCCTATTTCACATCCCCGTAAGTCGTGATCTGTTCAGTTTTCTGCTGAACGGGAAAAGCGCGGAACTGATGCCTGACTGACCACTGACCACCGGTCACTTTCTCTCCCGTTCTATACTCTTCTGTAAAGATGCGTGTACTCGCGCAGCTTTTTGGCAAGCTCCTTGTCGGCCGCGCCCGGCAGCATACGCCACTGCCAGTTGCCGCCCAGCGTGCCGGGGCTGTTCATACGCGCGGAGGCCGGAAGCTCCAGCACGTCCTGCATCTGCGCCACAAAGAGACGGGAGGCGGTGGACATACCGGTGCGGATCATGCCCCAGCACCAGCCCTCGTCCTCGGTGATGCGCATATAGCGCTCGGCAAAGCGGATGTGCTTCTTGAGGTTCGACTTGACCCAGCCCTTCACGGTTTCGTTATCGTGGGTGCCGATGTAGCAGACGCTGTTTTCGCAGCAGTTGTGGGGCATGTAGGCCGCGTCGCCGTCGGCGTCGAAGCCGAACTCCAGCACCTTCATGCCCGGAAAGCCGGAATCGGCCAGCAGCTTCTCCACCTCGGGCGTGGTGTAGCCCAGATCCTCGGCAATAAAGCGAAGGCCGGAGAACCAGTTTTTCAGCACGCCGACCAGTTCCATGCCCGGGCCGGGCTTCCAGCGCCCGCGGCGCGCGGTAGTATCGCCGAAAGGCACCGCCCAATAGCTCTCAAAGCCGCGGAAATGGTCGATGCGGATCACATCGAAAAGCTTGCGCGCGCCGTCCACACGGCGGATCCACCAGCCGAAGCCGTCGGCCTTCATCGCGTCCCAGTCATAGAGCGGGTTGCCCCAGAGCTGACCGTCCTCGGTAAAGGCGTCGGGCGGTACGCCTGCCACCTCGGTGGGCACGTTGTCGCGCCCGAGCTGGAAGAACTTCGGTTCGCTCCACACATCGGCGGAGTCGAGCGCCACATAGATGGGCAGGTCGCCGATAAAGTCCACGCCCTGCTCATGGGCGTAGTCGCGCAGGGCTTCCCACTGGCTGAAGAACAGATACTGCAGGAAGGCGTAGAAGTCCACGTCCTCCCTGAGCTTTTCGCCGTAAGCCGCTACGGCCTCCGGCTGATGCAGGCGGATGTCCGCATCCGGCCAGTCGATCCAGCTCACCATGCCGAAATGCTTCTTCACCGCCATGTAGAGGGCGTAGTTTTCGAGCCAGGAGGCGTTTTCGCGCCGGAAGTCCGCGAACTCCCCGGCATAGCGCTCGCGCCCGCGCAGGAAGGCCTTACGCAACACGTCGAAGCGATGCTCGTAAATTTTGCCGTAGTCCACGCGCTCGGGATCCTCGCCCCAGTCGATATTGGCGACCTCGCTCTTTCTCAGGAGCTTATCCTTGATGAGCAGGTCGAGGTCGATATAATAGGGACTTCCCGCAAAGGTGGAGAAGGCGGAATAGGGGCTGTCGCCGTAGCTGGTGGGGCCAAGGGGCAGCAGCTGCCAGTACTTCTGGCCGGAAGCCTTCAGAAAATCCACAAACTGATAAGCGCTCTTGCCCATGGTGCCGATCCCGTAGGGGGAGGGCAGCGAGCTCATGGGCATCAGAACGCCGCTTGCACGTTTCATTTTGTCATCATCTCCTAATCTTGGGATTAGACGGCATTATACTCCCCTTTTCCCCGATTGTCCAGTCATTTTTAAGGGGATGAAGAACGCGTCAGCCCTTGACCGCGCCGGCGGCCACGCCCTTGATGATGTGCTTCTGGCAGATGAGATAGAAGATGATGACGGGGATAATGCTCAGCAGGATCAGCGCCATCGTCGCGCCGAGATCCACCGTGCCGTAGCTTCCCTTGAGGTACTGGATATGGATGGGGATCGTGCGGTATTCGTTGATGTCCAGCACCAGGTAGGGCAGCAGATAGTCGTTCCAGATCCACATGATCTCCAGAATGCCCACGGAGATCATCGTGGGCTTGAGCATCGGGAAGACCACGGAGAAATAGGTGCGCACCGGGCCGCAGCCGTCGATGGAGGCGGCCTCCTCGATCTCCAGCGGGATGGACTTGACAAAGCCCACGAACATGAAGATCGACAGCCCCGCGCCGAAGCCGAGATAGACGATCGGGATCGTCCAGGGCGTGTTGAGGTGCAGGGAATCGGCCGTTTTGGAGAGCGTAAACATCACCATCTGGAAAGGAACCACCATCGAGAACACGCAGAGATAATAGATCGCCTTGCAGAGGAAGGAATTGACCCGCGCAATGTACCAGGCGGCCATGGAGGTGAAGAGCAGGATCAGCGCCGTGGACACAACCGTAATGAGCGCGCTGTACGCAACGCTCTTCCAGAAGGGATAGTTGCCGAAAGTCATGCCCTTGACGAAGTTGCTGAAGCCCGCCCACATCTCTCCGGTGGGGATGGCAAAGGTATCCGTCTTGACAAAGGTGTTGACCTTAAAGGAGTTGATGACGACCGACAGCACCGGCAGCACATAGATGATGCAGATCACCGCGAGCACCGCCGACATCACGGTCTTCCGCCTGCGTTCAGCGGCGAGACTTTCCTGTTTGTTCATCACTGCTGCACCTCCCTCTTGCGGGTATAGGCGAGCTGGGCAAGCCCGATGCCCGCCACAAGGATAAAGAACAAAACGGCCTTGGCCTGGGCAACGCCCTTGGAGGCCGAGTTGGAGCTGTAGAAGGTATTGTAGATGTTGAGCGCCAGCATCTCGGTCGTCTTGATGTTCGAGCCGTCCGGCTGAATGATAAAGGGCAGGCCGCCGGTCAGCGCGAGGTTCTGGTCAAAGAGCTTGAAGCCGTTGGTCAGGCTCAGGAAGGTGCAGATCGTGATGGAGGGCATCACGTTCGGGATCGTCACGCGAAAGAGCGTCTGCCTCTTGGTCGCGCCGTCGATCTTCGCGGCCTCGAGCATATCCTCGGGCACCGACTGCAGCCCCGCGATGTAAATGATCATCATGTAGCCGATCTGCTGCCAGCACATGAGGATGATCAGCCCCCAGAAGCCATATTTGGTCTCCATGAGGATGGAGGTGCCGTAGCGGGAGAGGATGCCGTCGAAAATCATCGACCAGATGTAGCCCAGCACGATGCCGCCGATCAGGTTCGGCATGAAAAACACCGTGCGGAAGAGGTTCGAGCCCTTGACGCCCTGCGTCAGCACATAGGCCGCCGCAAAGCCCAGGATATTGATAAACAGCAGGCTCACCAGCGCGAAGAGCGCCGTATACCAGAAGGCGTGCAGGAAGGTCGGATCCTTGAGCGCGGTGAGATAGTTGTCAAAGCCGATGAACTTGGCATTGCGGATCAGCTTGAATTTGCAGAAGGAAAGATAGATGCCCTGGATAAACGGCCATACAAAGCCGATGGCAAAGGCGGCCGTTACCGGGCCGAGAAACAGCCAGAACCAGCGGCGCAAAGGATTTTTGAAGATCGTTTTCAAAATATCACTCCCCAATCTTTACCTGGATAAAAAACGGGACGGACGATATGTCCGTCCCGCGAGGAATCGATTGCTTAGCCGTTGACAGCCTGGTACTGAACAGCCCAGCCGTCCACGAAGGCGGTCTTGACCTGCTCCCAGTTGGCCTCGGACTGATCGGCGTTGTACGCGTTCAGCGCGGAGACGAGAGCGGCGCGGTATTCATCCACATTGGGCTGGTAGTTGGTCGCCCAATCCATGACGTAGCAGCCGTCATCGGTGTAGGCGGCAGCGGCGGCCAGGAAGCCGTTCTGGGACTCGGGAGCGTTCTTGTAGGGCAGAACGCCGAGCTGCTCAACCATAACGGCGGCAGCCTCAGGATCGGAGACGAGCCACACCATGAAGTCCATGGTCGCCTGCTTGTCGGCGTCGGAGGCCATGTCATTGATGGCCCAGCAGTTCTCGGTGCCGCAGTTGAGGCCGGCCTTCTCCTCGCCTTCCACACCGCAGTAGTAGGGGATCATGATGGCGTTGGGGACAGTCTCGGACACGGCGGCGTACTCCCAGGAGCCGTTGACAAAGAACGCGGCCTTGCCGGTCTTGAACTCGTTCTCGGCGTCATGACCTTTGGATCGGTCAGGGAGTTGTTGATGCACAGGTCATACAGGTTCTTGAAGTTCTCCATGTAAGCGCCGGAGAGCTCAGCGGGGCACTCGTCCCAGCCGCCGGCGTCGCGCTCTTCATAGAAATACTCGAGGTTGGCCATGTGACCGGTGAAGCGCCAGGAGGAGGAGCCGTCCATGTCGGAGGAGGAGAAGGCGTCAAAGCCCAGCTCCGCAGCGCGGGCGTGGATGTCCTCGGCAACAGCCTTCAGACCCTCGAAGTTCTTCAGCTCGTCCATGCTGTGGCCGGCTTTCTCGATCAGGTCGGGGTTGACGATGATGCCGTAGCACTCGTAGCAGTAGCCGATGGAGACAAGCTTGCCGTCCTCGTCATAGAGGTTGTAGGCGTCGGTGCTCAGCTCATTGGCGATGGCGGTATCGGTCAGATCCATCGCGAACTCGCCCCACTCCTTCACGCCGGCCTGGTTGCCGATAATGAACATCGTGGGAGCCGCGGACTTATCCATCTCGGAGGTCAGCGTCTGGCTGTAGCTGCCGGAGGCGGCGGTAACGACCTTGACGGGAACGCCGGTCTTCTCGGTGTAGAGCTTGGCCAGCCCCTGCGCGGCCTCATCCAGCTCGGGCTTGAAGTTCAGCCAGTAGACAGAGCCCGCGTCATCCGCGAAGGCGGTGCCGCCGACGGCGGCCAGGGCGAAGACCATGACCAGCGTCAAGGCCAAAGCGATCAGTTTCTTCATCTTGCATTTCTCCTTTACTAAATTTCCCGCAATGGGGGTGATTTATTTTCAAGCCCTTGCGGGCTCAAAAACCATGCTGTAAAACTACAATATTTTGAACAGCTATATTATACGCCTGCGGTTTCTCTTTGTCCACCGCTTCGGCTCGGTCTTTTTAACCGAAAAATTTTCCATTTTTTTGTGCAAACATGCCACTTGACAAAGCGAGGGCTGTGAGAAATCTTTTCTCACAGCCCCAGCTGCTCAGTTCAGAAGATTCTCGCCGTTTTCGGTGTTGAAGAAATGCATGACCTTGCCCTCGAAGCCGACATAGAGCTTCTTGCCCTGCTGAAGCTCCTTGCGCTCGTCAAGCGTGAGGCCGATGGTGGGGACACGGACGATCAGGCGGGTGCCGTCCTCGGTGTAGACGTGCAGGTGCAGCTCGCTGCCCATCATCTCGTTGACCTCCAGGACGCAGGGGATGCCCTGGCCTTCCTTGGCGAGCACGATGTGCTCCGGGCGAACGCCGAGGTCGATGGTGCCGGGCTTTACGTTCTTCGCCGCGAGCGCCTTGCCCTTGTCGCCGTCCACTTCGATCTTCACGCCGAAGGGCTTGACGAAGTACTTGCCTCCCTCTTTGATGAGCTCGGTGCGCATGATGTTCATCTTCGGTGCGCCGATGAATTCCGCGACGAACAGGTTCTTCGGCATCTCGAACACCTCGGTGGGCGTGCCGACCTGCTGGATATAGCCGTCCTTCATAATGACGATGCGGTCGCCCAGGGTCATAGCCTCGGTCTGGTCGTGGGTGACATAGATGAAGGTGGTGTCGAGCTTCTGTCTGAGCAGGATGATCTCGGCGCGCATCTGGTTGCGAAGCTTCGCGTCGAGGTTCGAGAGCGGCTCGTCCATCAAAAAGACCTTGGAGTTTCTCACCATGGCGCGGCCGATGGCGACGCGCTGGCGCTGGCCGCCGGAGAGCGCGCGGGGCTTGCGCATCAGATAATCAGTGATGCCGAGGATTTCGGCGGCGTTGGTGACCTTCTCAAAAATCACGTCCTCCGGTACCTTCTGGAGCCGCAGGGAGAAGGCGATGTTGTCATAAACGGACATATGGGGGTAGAGCGCGTAGTTCTGGAAGACCATGGCGATGCCGCGATCCTTGGGCTGCAGGTCGTTGACGACCTCGCCGTCGATCTCCACGGTGCCGCCGGAGATTTCCTCCAGGCCCGCGATCATGCGCAGGGTGGTGGACTTGCCGCAGCCGGAGGGGCCGACAAAGACGATAAATTCCTTGTCCTTGATATCCAGATCAAAGTCGTGCACGGCAACGACCTTGTTGTCATATACCTTTTTGACTTTCGTCAGTTTTACACTTGCCATACTGTTATCTCCTTTTCAGCATCAATGGGCTTATCCTTTTACTGCGCCGCCGGTGACACCTTCGACGTAGTACTTCTGCAGGCACATGAACAGGATCGTCACGGGGATCGCGACGATCACGCCGCCGGCACAGAACATGGTGTACTTCTGACCGATCTGGTCAAGCTGCAGCCAGCCGTACATACCGACAGCCACGTTCATGCCCGCGGAGGTGCCGAAGGACACATACTTGGCGAACACGAAGTCGCCCCAGGGAGCCATGAAGGCGGTCAGGATCGTGTAGATGACGATGGGCTTTGCCAGCGGCAGGATGATCTTGTAGAGTACCTGGGCGCGGGTCGCGCCGTCCACGCGGGCGGCCTCGTCCAGGGACTTGGGGATCGTGTCGAAGAAGCCCTTGGACACATAGTAGCCCATGCCGGAGGAGGCGACATACACGAGGATCAGGCCGGGCACGGCGTTGGCCTGGGTAAGCCCCAGATCCTTGAGCACGCGGTAGAGGATGATCATCGTGAGCATGCCGGGGAACATGCCGAGGATCAGCATGAAGCGCATCAGCCCGTCGCGCAGCTTGAAACGGAAGCGGGAGAGCGTGTAGCTCATGCAGAGGACGATCACGGTCTGCAAAGCCGCGACGCACAGGGCGATCACGAAGGTATTGAGGTACCAGCGCTTAAAGTCCGAGTTCCAGAGCGCCACATAGTTGTCCCAGCCCCACTTCTGCGGGATCACATAGCCCACCTGCCAGGTGGATTCCACGCGGAAGGACTGCAGCAGGATGCAGATAAAGGGGATCAGCCACACGACGGCCATGAGGATGAGGACGATGTAAATGATCGTGTTGGAGATGCGGGCGCTGGCCTTTAAGCCCATGTGCCGCTTTTCAAGTGTTTCATTCATTACTGGAAATCCTCCTCATTCTTGATCGAGGGCAGCACGTTGTAGACCACAAGGGAGATGACCGCCACCACCACGAAGACCATGATGCCGACGACAGACGCGAGGTAATACTGCGCCTCGGCGCCGGTGGTGATTTTGAAGAGCCAGGTGATCAGCAGGTCGGTATAGCCCACGGAGCCCGCCGCGCCGGAGGCCGCCGCGTTGGTGGGCGCGCCGCCGGTGAGCAGATAGATGACGTTGAAGTTGTTCATGTTGCTCGTAAAGCTCGTGAGCAGATAGGGACCCGTGATGAAGAGCATGTAGGGCAGGGTGATCTTGGTATACTGCTGCCAGGCGTTGGCGCCGTCGATGCGGGAGGACTCGTAGAGGTCGGCGGGGATGTTCATCAGAATACCCGTTGCGATCAGCATCAGGTAGGGGATGCCGATCCAGATGTTGATGACGATGACCATCACGCGCGGCAGAAGCCCGTTGTGGGCGGTACTGCCCCAGAAGTCGATGGCCTGCTTGATCCAGCCGAGATCGAGCAGCAGCCCGTTGACGATGCCGTTTTTGGCAAACATCTTGGAGACGTACAGCAGGGAGATAAACTGCGGGATGGCGATGGTCATGACCAGGATGGTGCGCCAGAGCTTTTTGAGCTTGATGCCCTTCTTGTTGATCATCATGGCCACGAACATACCGAGGAAGTAGTTGGTAAAGGTGGCGAAGAAGGCCCAGATCAGCGTCCAGGTCAAAATCTCGCCAAAGGTGGCGGAGTAGTTCACGCCGCTGCCCGACCAGGTGAGCAGGGTGCGGAAGTTACTGAGTCCCTGCCAACCGAAGAGGGCGTTGTTGTAGCCGTCATGCGTACCGTCGTAGTTTGTAAAGGCCACGAGGATCATGAACACGATGGGCATGACCGTGAACACGAGGATGCCGGTGAGCGGCAGCGCCAGCAGGGTCTTGTAGAACTGCTCGTCCACGAGGCTTCTGAGATCGTCCGTGCCGGTCTTGAGGCGGCGGCCGGACTTGAGATACTCCTCGGCAAGCTGGTTCTGCTTGACGTTCAGGCGCCAGGTGTAGATAAATGCCAGGATAAAGAACATGGTCAGTACGCCGTAGAGCAGGATCTTGAAGCTGTTGTCGCCGTAGACCATGGTATAGGCGTCCAGGATCTCGTTATATTCCTCGTGGGGGCCGATCTTGCCGAGGGAGGGGAGCATGCTCATCCAGTGGCTGCCGGCGGTGACCATGTAGAAGATGAACACGACCTCCATCAGCAGGAACATCAGTCCGCGCAGCACCTGGCCGCGGGCGATGCTGCCAAAGCCCATCACGAGGTAAGAGGTTTTGGTCTTCCAGTCCCCGTTTTTGAAGGTCAGGAAGATGTCGGCAAGCTCCTTGCCGATGCCGAGCCCCGCGTTTTTGAAAAAGCGCCCGATGGCGAGGAAGAAGTTTCCGATCGCCCGCGGGATCGCCGCAAAAAAGGAGGCCAGCTTATAGAGGAACTTCTGGCTCTTGCTGAGGCGCAGATATTCCAGATCGCTGTATTGTTTCATATACTATCCCCTTCATTTTTGGCTTGGAAAGGCAAAGTGGCTGGAGTCAGGAATTGGCTCCAACCACTTCATAAAACAGGTTCAGCCAAAGTCAGAGTTATACTTTGGTGAAAGCTTCGCTTACTGTGCGATCAGCTCGACAACGCCGCTGTCACCGTCAACGGTGAGCTGGACGATGTAGCTGCCGTCGGCCTCAACGACCACGTTGTCAGCGGGGAAGTTCACGTCCCAGCTGGCGCCCTGGCGGCACTTGAATTCCTCGCCGGCCTTGAGCTCAAGGACTTCGGACTGGAACACGCCGGCGTCGCCCTCGGTCATGGCAAAGTCGGTATCCCAATTGGTACCGCAGATGGAACCGATGACACTCCAGGCGTTCTTCTCCGCGTCGCTCATGTTGAACACGGCGGAGATGGCGGCGGTGTAGTTGTCAAGCGCCTTCTGCAGGCCGGCCTCGTCCTTGGCTTCCTTCACATCGGTGCCAATGACCTTGGCGATATCCCACCAGGAGCCGTGGATCTGACCCTGGGGCAGGGAGTGCTGGTTCTGCTCGAGCAGGGCGGCGAGGGCGACGTTGGCCTGAACAGCCTCGTTGGCCTGGTCAGCCAGGTTGGCGGGGCCCCAGGAAACAGCGTTGAAGCGCTCCATCTGGCTCTCTTCGCCGATCAGGTACTGAGCCAGCTTGTGCAGCGCGGCGGCGCGGACAGCGTCGGTCTGGGGCTTGACGCCCATCAGCTTGCAGCCGTTGAAGGAACCCATGTGGTACTCTTTGCCGTCAACCTCGAAGCTGGGCAGATCGGCAGCACCCAGGTTGTCGCCCAGGATGCCGGCAACGGTCTCGTAAGCCCAGGTGCCGGTCACGACGACAGCGCAGCCGGAGTCAAAACCGGCGCCGTCGGAGGAGGAGATGTACATGGGGGAGTCAACGAGCTTCTTCATGCCCTTGACGGCGATGAGACCCTCAGGGCTGTTGAAGGTGTCACGCACGGAGATGAAGGAGCCGTCAGAATCGGTCTCCCACTCGGAGACGCAGCCGGTGCCGAAGAACCAGGAAGCGATGTACCAGGCGGAAGTCTCGTTCTCCATGGAGAAGTACTTGCCGGCAGCTTCGCAGTCGGCGATGATCTTCTCGAGAGAGTCGATGTCTTCCTCGGGGATGACGGACTTGTCATAGTACATGAAGTAGCCGTTATCGGAGGTCAGGGGGTAGGCGTACATATCCTCGCCCACGGTGGCGGCGGCGACGACGCCGGCGTCGTTGTTGGCGCGGACGGTCTCAGCGGCCTTCGCGCCGAGCTTGGCCAGAGCACCGGCCTGCACCAGACGGGCGAACTGATCCTGCGCGAAGCAGAAAATGTCGCCGCCGGCTTCCACGTCGGTGATCATCTGGGTGGCGGCGTCGTTCTCGCCCACGGCTTCGACCGTGGCGTTGAAGACGATACCGTCGGTGTTGGTGGCGTTGAAGTCGTCGATCTGCTGTTTCGTCAGGTCAACGATCGCGTCTGCGACCCAGACGGTGATGTCATAGGTGCCGGCGAGCTCGCTGCCGCTGGAAGCGGGAGCGGCCTCGGTCTCCGCCGCGGGGGCTTCGGCCTGTGTGCTGGCGGGCGCGGATTCGCCGCAGGCGCACAGTGCAAAAACCATGACGAGAGCAAGGATCATTGCGAGAACTTTTTTCATTTTCTTTCCTCCTGTAAAAATTTTTGCATACTAATCAAAGGCTTCGCCTTGAAAAGGCGGGGAAACGGGAACTTTCACAGCCCTCCGGGCCGGGTCGCGGGACTGGATGAAGCTGTAAATGTTACAGATTCTTTGACAGTCGTATTATACTCCTTCCCCGCTCTCTTGTCGCCTGTCGTTTTTGCCGAAATTATTTCAAGATTTTTGTTGAAAAGTGCATCTTGACAAGCAGGCAGGGGATGCGCTCAGCGCATCCCCTGCTTGGCGCTCCAGAAGTGCATGTGCCAGTGCCCATCCAGCGAGTCGGTGCTCTTATCTTCCACATAGAGCTCGTCCGCACCCGCGAGATCCTCTACCGTCCATCCCGTAAGGTCGCCGGTCTCAAAATCCGGGTTTTCGAGGAAGTTAAACTCCACCATGTTCACCGTGCAGTGTGCCGGCAGTCCCTCCGCCTCGCCGCTGAGCTCATAGCGCCTGGGGCCGTTTGCGTACATTTCGGCAAGCGCCGCCTCCGTCACGTCCCAGGTGACGGGGATGGGCTTGCGGCTGTCGTCGGTCATGACGGCGTTCACCGTCTCGGGCAGGACGATCTCGCCGTTTAAGTCCACGGTCAGGTATGTGTCCTCGATCGCGTCCGGCACGGGCTCGATCTCGTTGCCCTCCCGCACCAGGGCGAAGAGCTTGAGCGACTCAAGCGGCATGCCCTTTGCGTCAAAGAGCGCCTGGTTATCCACCGCGCAGCCGCCGTAGTATTTGCCCGCGTCGTTCGGGTCATAGGAGGCGGCAAAGCTCGACGCCCAGCCGGAGCCGTACTGCTCCCAGAGCGCGTGGTTTTCCTCCCAGGAATTCGTGCCGACCGTGATCCAGGTGCCCTCCCAGTAGCAGACGCCGATGCCGTTTGTCGTGTTCGCCACGGTCTCGATCACATCGCGCACGGAATTGGCCTGCCCCTGCACGGTGTAGGGATAGTTCTTGGTGATAAGGCTCCCTTCACCGATGGTGTTGCCGTTAAAGTCCGTGTCCTCGGCGGTGTAGGCGTAGGAGGTCTCCATGACCATGACCTTCTTGCCATAGGTCTCCGCCACATCAGAGAGCACCGACTGCAGGTTCTCCAGCGTCCCGTGCCAGTAGGGATAGTAGGAGGAGGCGAACACGTCATAGTCCACATCGTAGTAAGCGAGCTTCTTGGCGTAAGTCGCGTAAGCGCCGGACTCGGGGTTTGCAAAGTGCAGCGCCACCAGCGCCTCGGGGTAAACCTCGCGGGTGGCCTTCGCCCCGGCCTGCATCAGATATTGGATGTTGAACCAGATCTTTTCGCCGCAGAGCGCGCCGTTTGTCTCGTTGCCGGTCTGCACCATGCCCACGTCCACGCCCGCATCCTTGAGCAGCTTCAGGCAGTCGAGCGTGTACTGGTACACGGCTTCGGTCTTTTCCTCGATCTCCATGTCCTTCCAGGCAAGGGGCGCCATCTGCTTGCCCGGGTCTGCCCAAAAGTCAGAGTAGTGAAAGTCCACGATCAGTTTCATGCCTGCGGCGGTCACGCGCTTGCCAATCTCGACGGCTTTCTCGATGTCGTTGTTGCCGCCGCCGTAGCCCTTGCCGTCCTTGTCATAGGGGTGGTTCCAGACGCGCACACGGATGTGCGTCACGCCGTTTTCCGCGAGGGTTTGGAACACGTCCTGCTCCTCCCCGGCGAAGTTATAATACCTGACGCCGCTCTGCTCCTCGGCAATGACCGAGGAGGCGTCCACGCCGAGGATGAAATCCTCGGGCAGCGTGACGGGCTTTACATAGAGCGTATCGCTCGTGACGGTCTCCTCGGCGCAAGCGCCCATCGGCGCGAGCGCGAGCAGTGAAAGCAGGCAAAGGGCAAGACTGAGCATCTTTTTCATAGATACCTCCTGTTGTTAGTGAAAAACGAAAAGGTATGGCGTCCCCTGCGGGGACATATTATAATTCGTCGCGAAGCGACACCGCAATGATTCATTTTTCATTCTTCATTTTTCATTTGTAATATCTCCCCGATCATCCAGTAGGCCGCGTCGTCGACGTCCCCGGCATGGAGGGAGTTTACGCCGAGGAAGAGGTAATACTCCCCTTCTCCATAGGCGAAACAACCGGACGCGAAGCCCGCTTTCCCGTCCCACACGCGGATACCGCAGGGCAGGCCGTCCAGTTCGTAGAAGCTGAGCTTCTCCGCCTTCAGCTTGCCCAGGTCGAGCGCCCGGAAGCTGTCCCGGTAGGCTTCCACACTCTCGCGCGGCACGATGTAGACGTCGGCGTTTATCAGGCTCTGCTCGTCAAACATCGCATAGTCAAAGGAATGCGCCTGTATCATGCGGATGCCCGCGGGCCTGTTCTTTTCCAGTTCGGCGCAGAAGCCCCTGTCCTGAACGCCGCTGACTTCCGCAAACAGCACCAGCTTTTTCTCCGCCGGGGCGTCGGTCAGGAAGTTGAACACAAAGCCCCACAGCACGACCGACATAATCAGCCACACCACATAGACGTGGAGCTGGGAGAGGATGTTTTTCAGTACTCTTATCATGATCTATCCTGTAAGCAATCAGATAGCGAATGGTGAATCGTGAAAAGTTATGGTGTCCCCTGCGGGGACATATTAAATCGTCGCGTAGCGACACCTCAACGATTCACTTTTCACTCATCACTATTCACTTTACAATCATACCCCGCAACATAGCCATTGACCACGTAGAGCGTCAGCGTCTCCCCGGCGGCTCTGAGCTTCTTTTCGCGGGAAGTGCAGACGCGCAGGCGGCGCGTCCCCTGTTCGTTCTCCACGCTGACAAGGGTGAAGCGGATGCTGTTTACGATGCGTATACGCTCCTTCGTCACCGTGACGCGGCCGCGCAGGGTCTCCGCTTCGCCGGAATGGAGCATCTCGGCGTGCTGCCGCTCGTCCCGCGCCTCCTTGAGCGTGAAGCGCCGCAGATACAGGACGACCCAGCCCGCAAGCACCCAGATCGCGATGCAGGCAAGCTCGTTTCGCCCCGCGTTTGCACTGTTGGTCAGCGCGCAGAGCGTCACGCAGGCGATCAGCGCCGCGGCCGCAAGGCAGCAGCAGAAGGCGCGGGTCGCTTGAATTTTTCGATCCAGCCGGGAGCAGTCCTCCGGGCTGTACAAAGGCGTCATCTTGTTCATGGCACAATTATACAACCGGAAACGCCGCTTGACAAGTTTCTTTCTTTCGATTATAATTTCATCAGAAAGGGGGCTATTTTATGCGCAAATCTTCTGTTATCCTGTATATTCTTCTCATTTCCGTGCTGCTGAGCGCTTTCGCGCCGGCTGCCTTTGCCGAGGAAAAAGCGCTCGGCACCGCCGGGATGGACTTCACCGCGCCGGATGACAACTACCGGGTCTTTTACGAAATTTTCACCGGTTCCTTCTCCGACTCCGACGGGGACGGCATCGGCGATCTGCGCGGCGTGATGCAGCGCATGGACTACTTAAATGACGGCGACCCCGCCTCCGGCTTAAGCCTCGGCATTGAGGGCATCTGGCTTACGCCGATCTTCGCCTCCCCCTCCTATCACAAGTACGACGTGACGGATTTTTACGCCGTGGACGAGCAGTTCGGCACCCTGGAGGATTTGCAGGCGCTCATAGAACTCTGCCACGAACGGGGCGTAAAGCTCATTCTCGACCTGCCCATCAATCACACGGCTACAAACTGCGAGTGGTTTGTAAAGTTCAAAAACGCCCACCTCACCGGCAATGACCGCCACGCCTACTACGACTTTTACAGCTTTGTGCGCCCCGCCGAGGGCGAAAAAGCCCCGGCAGGCTACCGGGAGATCGGCAGCACCGGGGACTTCTACGAGTGCAATTTTGACGCCTCCATGCCGGAGCTGAACTACGACAATGACGCCGTGCGTGAGGAGCTTCTGAACGTGGCGAAATTCTACCTTGACCTCGGGGTGGACGGCTTTCGCTTTGACGCGGCCAAGTACATTTACTTCGGGGATAACCGGCAGAGCGCGGATTTCTGGGTCTGGTATCTCGATGCGCTTCGCGCGATCAAGCCCGACGTCTACACCGTGGCGGAGGTCTGGGATTCCGACGGTGTGACCGATACCTATTACAGCGCCACAAACTGCTTTGACTTCACCACATCCCAGACCAACGGCCTCATTGCCGCCACCGCCCAGCACGGGAACGTCAACGCCTACACCGCCTATGTGCAGGATTATCTCGACCGGGTGCACGCCATCCGCGCCGACGCAATGATCGTCCCCTTTATCGCCAACCACGACACCGACCGCGCCGCGGGCTATCTCACCGTGGCAAGCGGGAACATGAAGGTTGCGGCGAACCTCTACCTGCTCTCCAGCGGTTCCCCCTTCATCTACTACGGGGAGGAGCTGGGGATGCGCGGCTCCCGCGGCGCGGCGAACACCGACGCCAACCGCCGCCTCGCCATGCTCTGGGGCGACGGCGACACGGTGCGCGATCCCGTGGGTACGACCTACGACCCGGCAAAGCAGGTGCAGGACACCGCGTATGATCAGATGCAGAGCGCGGGCAGTCTCTATTCTTATTACAAAAAGCTGCTGCTGATCCGTGCGTCCCACCCCGCTATCGCGCGCGGCGACTACACGGCGCTTTCGCTTTCGGACACGAAGCTGGGCGGCTTTGTGTCGGCGTGGCAGGGAGAGCGCGTGCTGGTGCTGCACAACACCACGCTCAGCAGCGCAAAGCTCGATTTAAACGCCCTCGGCCTTGGGGACTTTACCACTCTCTCGGCCTATATCGGCATGGAGGAGGCCGATCTCTCCGACGGTATTCTGTACCTCGGCGGCCAGACCAGCGCTGTTCTGGTGCCGTAGGCAGTTTTCAGAAAGAACGGATTGCCGCAAGCGAGGCAATCCGTTCTTTTCCGTCGTTGTAAAGCGACATCTCAACGATTCATTACGTTACTTTAGGGGGAGTTCAGAGGGGTAACGCCTCTGATTTTTCGCCTCGGAAGGCGAAAAACAAATAAAAGTATGTTTTTGACGGGGCTCTGCCGCGTCAAAAATCCCATAAACCGAGCTTTGCGAGGTCTTGCGCCGACCAAACACGCCGCGTCTCCCGTGCGGCGTGTGCGATAAGCGCAAGTGTCCCTCAACTCTTCAGTCCCCATCAAGGGGACTGAAGAGTTGAAGCCCCAGCTCTTCCGGGAGGAAGCGCGGGCAGGTGTTCTCCGAGACCGTGATGACCGCGGAGGCGAGGCGCGAGCCGATCTCGCAGGACTCCATCAGGCTCTTGCCGTAGGTCTGCCCGATGGCGACGCCGGCGAAGAAGGCGTCCCCCGCCCCGGCGGTATCGCGCACATGCACGGTCTGCGCCGGGCAGACGCCGTACTCCCCGCTCATCGACGCAAACACCGCGCCGCGGCTTCCCATTGTGACCACCATGGCGGGGATGCGGGCGCTCGTGACCCGCTCGGAAAGCTCCCGGCTCATTTCCTCGGGCGTGAGGTCTTCAAACTCGGCGGCAAAGAGGATGCCCGCCTCCTGCACGTTGCAGACAAAGCAGTCCACCGACTGCAGAAAATCCCGCCGCTGCGTGGCGATGGACATATTCGCGACCACGGCGTAGACGCGCTTTCCGTACTTTTTGGCGAAGCGGAAAACCTGCTTGATGACCTCCTTGTCCATGTCGATCTCCACCACCACGCTGTCCGCGTCGGCAAAGATCTCGTTCCCATGCTCCCGGAGCATGTCCACCATGGCGTCCATCTGCGGGCGCTTGGAGATGGAGGAGGCGATGTCGCCCCCGGCGTCGTGGATGGCCAGCCAGATGCCCATGCCGTCCGGCACCTGGGCGACAAAGCGGGTGTCCACCTTGTGGCGCTGCAGCTTGCGCAGCACCTCCTCGCCCTGGGCGGTATCGTCCACCATGCTCACAAAGCGCGGGCGCAGCTCAACATTGGCAATGTCCTCCACCACGTTGCGCCCCACGCCGCCGTGCACAAACTCCACCCAGCCGGAGTTGCGCCCGGCGGGGATATACTTGCTCTCGGGAAAACCCTTGATGTCCACGAATACATTTCCGGCGACCACGATCGGCATAAGCAGTACCTCGTTTCTCTGTTTTGACACAGTATAACACAAAAAGCACATGGGCGCAAACCCGTGTGCTTTCAATTTTTCGGTAAGCACCGTAGCGCCGACCAATGGTCGGCGCTATGGGAACAGACTATTCCACTTATTCCTCGGGGGAGAAATCTTCCTTGCCGACGCCGCAGAGTTCGCAGGCGAAATCGTCGGGCAGGTCTTCCCACTTCACACCGGCCTCGTCCTCATCATAGACCCAGCCGCAGACATTGCAGACATAACGCATGGTTTTTATCCTCCTGTAAAATATTTAGGCTTACTTGAAGTAACGCTCCAGCAGACCCTTGAAGGCCTTGCCGTGGCGAGCCTCGTCACGCGCCATCTCATGGATGGTGTCGTGCAGGGCGTCGAGATTGTACTTCTTGCAGAGCTTGGCCAGATCGGTCTTGCCGGCGGTGGCGCCGTTCTCGGCGTCTACGCGCACCTGCAGGTTCTTCTTGGTGGAGTCACAAACGACCTCGCCCAGCAGCTCGGCAAACTTGGCGGCATGCTCGGCCTCCTCAAGACCGGCCTTCTTCCAGTACTCGCCGATTTCGGGATAACCCTCGCGCTCGGCGACGCGCGCCATGGCGAGATACATGCCGACCTCGGAGCACTCGCCCTCGAAGTTGGAGCGCAGACCCGCGATGATCTCATCGCGCACTTCCTGGGGAACCTCATCGGGGAAGACCTTGCCGACGCCGACCACATGCTCGGCCGCCCAGCTCAGCTCCTCGGCCTGCAGCGTGAACTTGGAGCCGGGAACCTTGCACACGGGGCACTTCTCGGGGGGCTCATTGCCCTCATGCACATAACCGCATACGGGACATACCCATTTCTTCATATCCGTAACCTCCTGCTGTAAAAATCAATTTTTCGCGTTTGACCGCTGCTCACAATTTACCATGAGGAGCATTTTTTGTAAAGAGACTTTGCAAAAAATTCACGATTGCTCACGCGCTCTCGCTGAGCGCCAGCAGCGCCGGGGCGGCGGCTTCTCCGAAGAGGCGGATGGCCGCAAGCGCCTCCTGGAGGGTGTTGCCGCTGCTGCCGACCTCGATGATGAGGGAGCCGGGCGTCAGGTGCTGGTTATAGCGCTGGGGCACCAGGGACACCGGGCGCATCAGCGTCGGGTGCTCGATGCTCACACGCTCCTGCAAATACAGCGCGAGGGCGAGATTGCCCCGCCAGTTGGGGTGGCTCAGCCCGCTCTCGTCCGTGCCGCAGAGCAGCATCACCTGGCTTGCCACCTCCCCCTCCTCCTCCGCCATGGTCTTGTACACCACGCCGTCAGAGCCCAGAGCATCCCGGTGAATGTCCAGCACGATCTGGATGCCGGGATTCTCCGCCAGATGCCGCTCCACCGCCTCGCCCGAACGGGTGTAGGAGCCGGTGTAGCTGGGATAGTCGTAGATTTCCCGGTCGTGCAGGACGCTCAGACCCGCGTCCTGGAAAATCCGCGTCAGCTCGTCCCCGACCCGCACGATGCTGTAGCGCGTGTCGGCGGTGCGGCGGTTGTCGTTGGCCTCGTAGCGGTCAAGCCCCGCCGGGGTGTAGGCCTCGCTGGCGTGGGTGTGGATAATGAGGATCTGTACGCCGTCCGTCGGGAGCTTGATTTCCGGCGGGCGGCTCATCAGTTCCGGCACATTGACGTCATAGCCGGTCTCGTTCTTGATGGCGAGTCCGCCGCGGATCGTGGTCTCCCGGATCTCCTCCGCGTTCACACTCTCCATCACCTGTACCAGCATTCCCTCGGCACTCTCCGCCTCCTCAAGCCATGAAAGCGCCTGTTCGGCCTCCGTCACCGGCTGCGCCGTTTCCGCGCCGACCGGCGCTGTCTCCATCCCAGCCGCCGAAGCGGTGGAAAAGAGATACAGGCTCATCACAGCCAGTCCCAGCATGGCAAGCATTTTGGAAATCTGCATCGCCTCACCCCCCCATGGGAAAGGCTATGCGGGGGAAGAGTGAATAATGAATCGTGATGCGTGAAAAGTTATGGTGTCCGCCTCCGGCGGACAAATTCTAATCCGTCGCGGAGCGACACCTTCACTCTTCACTATTCTCTATTCACTTTTTCATACTTGTTCATTGAAATACAGCAAGAACTGTGCTATATTTCCCACAAAGGAGTTGATACCCATGACTTATACCTATCGCCCGAAGGGCGTCTGCTCCCAGCTCATGGAGATCGAGCTGGAGGGCAACACCATTCAGTCTGTCAAGGTGATCGGCGGCTGTGACGGCAATCTGCAGGGCATCTCCCGTCTGGTTTCGGGGATGGATGTGGACGAGGCCATCCAGCGCATGGAGGGCATCCGCTGCGGCTACAAGCCCACCTCCTGCCCCGATCAGCTGGCGCAGGCGCTCAAGGCCTGCAAGGCGGGGGCATGAAGCGCCTTTTCGCGCTGCTGCTTTTCTGCCTGCTGCTTGTCGGCTGTGCAAGATCGGAGACGCCCGCCGCCCCTGAAGAGGCAGAGGCGGCGACCGCCGCTCCCCTGCCGAGCGCGCCGACGCGCCCATATGAACCCCTGCGCGTTTATTTTGACGGGCTGCTGACGGATCGCGGCTATGTGCGAGACGGCGTCGCCTACCTCGCGCCGGAGACTCTGTGCCGCTATTATGCGTTGGCGCTTGAAACCGTTATGGACGCGGAATCGTTCACGCTGTCTCTCCCCGGCCTCACCGTGGAGGGGCGGCGGGAACAGCCCTGGTTCACCGCCGAGGGGCGCTGTCTCTACGCGCCCGAGGGCTGGATCGAAGCGGACGGGCGGCTGTATCTGCCCGCGGACGCGGTCGAGCGGCTCTTCGGGCTCTCCATCGCGCTTACCGACGCGCGCGCCGACGTGAGCGGCACGGGCTATGCGCTTTTACAGGGCGGGGAGGACTATTATGCCCGCACGACGCAGGCAGACGACCTCTTCTGGCTCACGCACATTATCTATTCCGAGGCACAGCACGAATCTCTCGCGGGGAAGATCGGCGTGGGCAACGTCGTTTTGAACCGCGTGGAGGATGATCGTTTTCCCGCGACCGTCACCGCCGTGGTGCTCGATCGGGAGCATACGATTCAATTCAGCCCCGTCGGCACCGGGGAAGTCACCGCCGAGCCGGACGAGCTGAGCCGCATCGCGGCTTATCTCTGTCTTGAGGGTTACAACACCGCGGGCGGCAGCCTGTACTTTGTGAACCCCGCGCGCGGGGACGCAAGCTGGTTTGAGCGCTCTCTCACCGAGGTCTGCCGCATCGGAAACCACGTATTTTATCAGTGAAAAGAGAAGAGAGAACCGTTATCATCCGTCGCGCACATAACCATTCATTATTCATTTTTCATTGTTCATTTTATCTGGCGCGGAGGACACCATGACATTGGAACAGATTTTGATCGAGGGCTTTGCCGCGCTGTCTCTGCCGTTGGACGAGACGGCGAAGCAGCGCTATCGGCTGTATTACGAGACGCTCACGGAGCAGAACAAGGTGATGAACCTGACCGCCATCGAGGGCGAGGCGGATTCCGCGCGGCTGCATTTTCTCGACTGTGCCGCCCTGCTGACGCTGTGCGATCTGCGCGGCAAGCGCGTGATCGACGTGGGCAGTGGCGCGGGCTTTCCGGGTCTTGCGCTGAAGATCGCCCAGCCGGAGATGGATTTGACGCTGCTGGACAGCCTTGACAAGCGGGTAAAGTTTCTGCAAAGCACCTGTGACGCGCTGGGTTTTGCCGATGTGCGCTGTGTCCACGCCCGGGCTGAGGAGGCGCCGGCGGATTTCCGGCAGGGCTTCGACCTGGCCGTGTCCCGCGCGGTGGCAAGGCTCAACCTGCTCGCGGAGCTGTGCCTGCCCTTTGTGAAAGCGGGCGGGCTCTTTGTCGCCATGAAGGGTCCCGGCGCGCAGGAGGAGCTTGCGGAGGCGAAAAAGGCCATCCGCACCCTGGGCGGCGAGGTGGAGCGCGTGGCGGAGTATACGATCCCCGGCACAGATGTGACGCATACCGCCATCCTTATCCGCAAGACCGCCGAAACGCCGAAGCGCTATCCCCGCCGCTGGGCGCAGATCAAAAAGCAGCCGCTATGAAACGGCTGCTGTCGCTGCTTTTGGCGCTCGTGCTGTTGCTCTGCGGCTGCGGGAAGCCGCAAACAGGCGGCGCGGTCACGCTCTGGTGCGCGTCCGACGATCCGCTTCTGCCTGCGATCCGCGCGGCGGCGGAGGACTACGGCTATCCCGTGGCGCTGCGGGAGTTTGCGGACGGCGAGGCGCTGCAAAACGCCCTGAACACCGCCCGCCCCGACCTGCTGCTCTGCTCCCATACGCTTGCCTTCCGCCTTGCGGGCAAGGGGCTGCTGGCGATTTCGGCAAGCGCTGTGCGCTATCCGGACGCGCTCGCCGGACGCGACGAGAGCATCGGAAGGAGCGTGTTTCCGATCGGGAGCCGGGTACAGCTGCTGCTCCGCCGCGATGCGGAGGCTCCCACCGACTTCCTGTCGCTCTGCGCCTGGGCAAGCGCGCAAAAGCGCCCCTGCTTCGCCGCCGATTCCTACGCCGATCTGATCTGTCAGGCCATGCTCGGCGCGGGCGAATTTCACGCGGATCGGGAAAAGGACTGCTTCTCCCCCGCCTTTCAGACGGCCTGGAACGCGCTGGCGGAGTGTGCGTTTTCCGGCAGCCTCTACACTGGGGCGGCTCAGCGGCGGCGTCCCGGCGGGCTTCACCCTCGTTGCGCCCGCCGCAAGCCCCCGGCTTGCGGATCTGCGCTGTCTCGCGCTCATGCGTCCGGCGCGCGGGGCGAGCGCCTTTGTAAGCTGGCTCTTTGCCGAAAACCGCACCGCGCAGCTTGCGCTGCAAAGCGGATTGATCCCGGCGCTGCCCGGCGGGGAGGCGTCAGACGCGTTCTCCGCGCTGCTTCTCTCCCTGCGGGAGGAGCCGCTGTGGCTTGCCGACGGTGAAAGCGACTATGTCAAAAACCGCGCGGCCTTTGAAGTGAGCTTCCGCGAAGCAATGGACTTGCTAAAATAGGCCGGGCGTGGTATGATAAAAAAGCTCAAACTATAAAATAACGAGGTGTCTTATGGAAGGCTATCGCGTACTGGAAATCAAACAGAGCGTTTTTGAAAACAACGACCGGGAGGCAGACAAGCTGCGCGAGCAGCTCAAGCAGGAGAAAACCTTCCTGCTGAATCTGATGAGCTCCCCCGGCTCCGGCAAGACCACCACCCTCAAGGCCACCATCGCCGCTCTGAAGGATGAATTCCGCATCGGCGTCATGGAGGCCGACATCGACTCCGACGTGGATGCCGCCACCATCGAGAAGACCGGCGCCAAGGTCATTCAGCTTCACACCGGCGGCATGTGCCACCTGGACGCGGGCATGACCAGGCAGGGGCTCCAGGGTCTCGACACGGCTGACATCGACTTTGCGATCCTGGAAAACATCGGCAACCTCGTCTGCCCCGCGGAGTTTGACACCGGCGCTGTCAAAAACGCCATGATCCTCTCCGTCCCCGAAGGGCATGACAAGCCCCTCAAGTACCCCCTGATGTTCTCCATCTGCGACGTGCTGCTCATCAACAAGATCGACGTACTGCCCTACTTCGATTTCGACATCGAGGCGTGCAAAAAGTACGTTCTGCGTCTCAACCCCAACATGAAGATCATCCCTATCTGCGCCCGCACCGGCGAGGGCATCGACGAGTTTGCTCAGTGGCTGCGCGAGCATATCACCGCCTGGAACGCCTGACCCGAAATCTGACCGGCTTACGCTGACGGCTATGGACGAGAGCAAAAGCAGCATTTATTCCCGCGCATCAAGTTTGATGCAGGAGGGCACGGAGGAAAGTCTGGCGCAGGCCATGCGTCTCTTTGCCTCGATCCCCGGCTGGCAGGACGCCGACCGGCAGCTTATCCTCTGCCGCACCCGGCGAAACCGGATGCTGTGGCAGATCGAGTCGGCAAGGCTGAAGCAGGAGGAGGATCGCTTTGAGCGCAAGGTGACGCGCCGGAAAAGGACGCTTCTCATCGCGCTGATCGCGGTGCTGCTGCTTCTGACCGTGATCACGACCGCTGCGATGCTGCAGTTTCGGCGCTACAGCCAGGCGGCCGCCATGTATACCGCCGGGGAGTATGAACGGGCCGCGGATGCCTTTCAGGCCATGGACGGCTATAAAGACGCAAGAGTCCGGGTCTATCTCTCCGCCATCGCGCTGTACCACGCGGGGAAATACGAGGAAGCCATTCCCTATTTTGAGTGGCTGGGCGGCGCGTATGATAACGGATATTATCTTCATAAATGCTACGAACGCACAGGAGAGAGGTCCTGAAGCCTCTCTCCTGTATTTTTTATGCGATTTAAAACAAACCCAGAAAGCCTTTTTTCTGATGGGGGGCACTGGTGACGGCTTTTACCTCATAGCCGGTGGCGTTGATGGCGTCGCGCAGCGCCTGCTCATTGAGCGCCTCCTCCGAGAGGATCACTGTCTCGC
This sequence comes from Oscillospiraceae bacterium, assembly GCA_902785115.1. Classification (GTDB taxonomy): domain Bacteria; phylum Bacillota; class Clostridia; order Oscillospirales; family Oscillospiraceae; genus Limivicinus. Next base: position 22,857 of record CACZXQ010000035.1, read on the forward strand.
CCTTTGTGTGGGAAGAGCTGACCTTTTTGACCGGGAGCGCCCTGCGCACCGCGTCGTTCACATGCGCCTCGCACATGCCGCACATCATGCCGTCTACCCTGACTTTTGTCTCGATCATACGCTTCTCTCCTGGCCACTGAAATCTATGATTTCCTCGCTGTCGCGCAGCCGCCGCAGCCGCCGGAGCAAGCGCCGCAGCTTGCGCAATTGCAGCCGCAGGAGGATTTGCCCGCCTTCTTATCGCGCACAAGACTGCGCACCGCGAGCCCCACCACGAGCAAAATCACCGCGATGACCACGATATTGGCAATATTCGCTGAAAGAAATGCAAGCATAGAATCCTCCTTTGGTCAACGACCGCTATCTTCTAAGCGCTCACTTTACTGCAAGCTTGGTGGCCTCTTTGTAGGGCTTGACGAGCTGGTAGACGATGGCCGCGAGCAGTGCCAGCGCCACGATCAGGCCGAGAACGCTCAGGTTACCGGTGAAAAGGCCGCCGAGCTGGTAGACGATCAGCGCCACCACATAGGCAAAGCCGCACTGGTAGCCGATGGCAAACCAGGTCCACTTGCGGCTGTTCATCTCGCGCTTGATGGCGCCGATGGCCGCAAAGCAGGGAGCGCAGAGCAGGTTAAAGATCATGAAGGCGTAAGCCGCGAGCTTGCCGTGGCCGTTGGAGAACTTGTTGAAGTCCGCCGCGACCTTATCCCAGATCTCGTCGCCCTCTTCGCTCAGCTCAGCCTCGCCGTCCTCATCATCGTAATTATACAGCACGCCGAAGGTTCCGACAACCTCTTCTTTTGCAACCAGACCCGTCACGGTGGCGACAGTCGGCTTCCAGGAGCCAAAGCCCAGGGGCTTGAAGATCGGGGAGACGAAGTTGCCGACGCCGGCGAGGATGGAATCGTCCATAGGCGCGACCTCGTCCTCGGGGATGCCCATCTCGTCGGCAAGCTGGGCAACGTATTCCTCGGTGACCAGCTCTTCATCCTCAAAGAGATCATCCACCATGCCGAACTGGCCGTTGACCGTGCCGAAGCCGGAGAGGAACCAGATCACGATGGAGGACAGCAGGATCACGGTACCGGCCTTCTTGATGAAGGACCAGCCGCGCTCCCAGGTGCCGCGCAGCACGTTCACCGCGGAGGGAACGTGGTAGGCGGGCAGCTCCATGACGAAGGGGGCCGGGTCGCCCGCAAACATTTTTGTCTTCTTCAGCATGATGCCGGAGATGACGATGGCAGCGATGCCGATGAAGTAGGCGGAGGTGGCGACCAGGCCGCTGCCGCCGAAGAGCGCGCCCGCGATGAGGCCGATGATGGGCATCTTCGCGCCGCAGGGAATGAAGGTCGTGGTCATGATGGTCATGCGGCGGTCACGCTCGTTTTCGATCGTGCGGGAGGCCATGACGCCCGGCACGCCGCAGCCCATGCCGACGAGCATGGGGATAAAGCTCTTGCCGCTCAGGCCGAAGCGGCGGAAAATGCGGTCCATGATGAAGGCGATACGCGCCATGTAGCCGCAGTCCTCAAGGATGCAGAGCAGAAGGAACAGCACCAGCATCTGCGGCACGAAGCCGAGCACCGCGCCGACGCCGGCGAAGATGCCGTCGGCCACCAGGCCGGTCAGCCAGTCGGCCGCGCCGATGCTCTCCATGACGGCGCGGGAGCCCTCGGTCAGCCACTCGCCGCCCAGCACGTCGTTGGTCCAGTCGGTCAGGAAGCTGCCGAAGGGACCCATGGCGATCCAGTAGACCAGGAACATGACTGCCGCGAAGATCGGCAGACCGAGAATGCGGTTTGTGACCACCTTGTCGATCTTGTCAGAGGTGGTGAGATTGCCCTTCTGTCCCTTCTTCACGCAGGCCTTGATGACAGAGGCGATGTAAATGTAGCGCTCGTTGGTGATGATGCTCTCGGCGTCGTCATCCAGCTCCTTCTCCGCGGCCTGAATATCCTTCTCGATATGCTCCAGCGTCGCGGGGGCGATGCTCAGCTTCTCGAGTACCTTGTCGTCGCGCTCAAAGATCTTGATGGCGTACCAGCGCTGCTGCTCCTCGGGGAGATTGTGCACGGTGACCTCCTCGATGTGCGCGAGGGCGTGCTCCACCACGCCGGAGAAGCTGTGCTGGGGAACGGTTTTGGTGCCGGTCGCGGCCTTGATAGCAGCCTCGGCAGCCTCGTCCGTACCGGTACCCTTCAGGGCGGAAATCTCCACCACCGCGCAGCCGAGCTGACGGGCAAGCTCCTTGGTGTTGATCTTGTCGCCCTTCTTCTGCACGATGTCCATCATGTTGAGCGCCACCACCACGGGGATGCCGATCTCGACAAGCTGGGTGGTGAGATAGAGGTTGCGCTCGAGGTTCGTGCCGTCGACGATGTTGAGGATCACGTCAGGCCGCTCGTCAATGAGGTAGTTGCGCGCTACGACCTCTTCCAGCGTATAGGGGGAGAGGGAGTAGATGCCCGGCAGGTCGGTGACGATCACGTCCTTGTGGTTTTTGAGCTTGCCTTCCTTCTTCTCTACCGTGACGCCCGGCCAGTTGCCCACGAACTGGTTGGAGCCGGTCAGCGCGTTAAACAGCGTGGTCTTGCCGCAGTTGGGGTTGCCGGCAAGCGCGATTTTGATTTGTTTGTCCATAGCTTACTCCTTGTTCTGCAATTAAATCACTCTACTTCGATCATGTCCGCATCGGCCTTGCGCAGGCTAAGCTCGTAACCGCGCACCGTGACCTCAATGGGGTCGCCCAACGGCGCCACCTTGCGCACATAGATCTCCACGCCCTTGGTAATGCCCATGTCCATGATGCGGCGCTTGATCGCGCCCTCGCCATGAAGTTTGACAACCTTAACCGTACTGCCGATCGGAGCCGTTCTCAATGTGTTCATGTTGTCCTCTCTCCTCTTAAATCATAATTTTTCCGGCCATCTCGCGGCTGATGGCGACCCGGGACTCCTTCACCTTGACGATCAGGTTCCCGCCGATGGTGGAGATCACGGAGACGCTTCCCCCCACGACAAATCCCAGATCGGCCAGATGCTGTTTCATCTCGGGGCTTCCGCCCACCTTCCGGATGATGGCTTCCTCGCCGGTCTCGGCGAGCAGCAGAGGCATCATATCTATGTATCCTCCCAAAATCCGCACTGTTAGAATCGGTTAACCGCCGCGCAAAAAAAGTGCCGCTGGTTTGCCTTTTCTAACTTCTGTTAGTTTAATAGAACTAACCTCATTTGTCAAGAGGAAAGTGAAATTTCTTCTCCCGCCTCTTGGCAAGGGAAGCGACAGGCAGTATACTATTGTCAGATCAAGGAAACAGGAGGCCGAAGATGGGACTTTTTTCGAGAAAGAAGGAGGCGCCGCCGCTCTACCCGCCGGAGAAATGGGAGCCTGTGCTGCGCTGCAGCATCTGCACCGGCGAGCAGGTGGCCTGTATGCGCGATCGCGAAAGCGGCAAGCTGCGGGAGATCATGCTGATCCACGATGAAGGCGACCTTGCGGCCTTCCGCAAGACCTACGGCGTCACGGGGGAGATACCCAGAGTGTACTGAAGGGGTCATTGCTGTCATAGCGCTTAGTTCTTAGCTCTTAGTTCTTAGAAGAATAGGCTAAGCTCTTAACTGGCCACTGACCACTGGCTACTGGCCACTATTTCCTCGTCCGAAGCTCGCGCACGGCGAGGACGAAGCTCATGCCCGCCGCGATGGCGAGGGCAAACTCCAGCGTTTGGGCGCCGTATTCCCGCGCGCCGATAAAATCGCGCTGCACGGCGCAGCTCATGGCATAGTACAGAGAGCTGCCGGGCACCAGCGGGATCACGGCGGGGATCACGAAGAGCGTGGCGGGCGTGCGCATGAGGCGCGCCAGCACCTCCGCATAGACCACCGCGAAGGCGGAGGCGGCAAGGCAGCACAAAAAGCCGGACGCCAGCAGAGCCTCCAGCAGCAGATAAAGCCCCCAGGTGAGCATGCCGCCCAGCGCGGCGGGCAGCAGATAACGCCGCCGCAGACCGAACAGCAGCGCAAAGCCGAAGGAGCCGGCAAAGGCGCTCAAAAGCTGAATCAGAATCCGCATCCCTTCGCCCCCTTAAAATACCGCGTTGACCACGATCAGCGCCACCATGAAGCCGCCCGCCAGCGCCGCCGCCCAAATAAGGCTCTCGGCCAGGCGTACCACGCCGGAGATGGTGTTGCCGACGAGGATGTTGCGGATGGCGTTGGTCATGGCAAGGCCGGGGATCAGCAGCATGATGTCCCCGATCAGGATCTTGTCCATGTGCAGCGCCGGGATCAGCGTCGTCACCGCGCCGACCGCGATCCCGATCAGCAGCGAGACCACCAGGTTGAAGGCCACGGTGTTGAGCTTGGTGCGCCCGAGATACTCCTGCAGCGCCACCACTGCCACGGCAAACAGCGCCGCCGCGAGCCCGTCCCAGCCGTTGCCGCCGAAGAACACGGCAAAGCTGAAGGCTGAGAGGAGGCTGCCGCCGAGGATCACAGGAAAGGGCTTATGCCCCGCCGCCACACGGTCGAGCTTTGCCCGAAGCGCCGGCAGCGGCATGGGATCTGCGCAGCAGCTTCGACTCAGGCTGTTGAGCTTTTCGAGGCGGTAAAAATCCGTCAGCCCGTTGGAGAGGATGCGCCGGGTCTGGGTCGCGGCCTCCCCCTCGTGAAAGGCCATGCTGAGGCTGATGAGCGAGGGGATCACAAACACGTCCACCCGCTGCGCGCCGTAGGCCTTGCCCACGCGCGAAAGCGTATCCTCCACGCGGCTGATCTCCGCCCCCGCGTCGAGCAGCAGATCGCCCATTTTGAGCATACACTCCAGCAGGGCGCTCTGTTCATCCTTGCTCAGATCCATGAGAATCTCCTTTGAACTTGATCCCGGCTCTCTGCGCCTTGTCACGTCCCACGCCGCAGCCGGGGTTCGAGAGCATGCAGTTGTGCCCGCAGCCCCCACAGTGGGCGACCCGGCTCGTCACCAGGATGCGCTCCCCGGGGCGGATCGCCCCCAGTTTGGAACGGTGAAAGCAGTCTCCAGCGCGGCGATCAGTGCCTCCGCACGTTCACGGGCAGCCTTTTTCGCTTCCCCCTTCGGCACGTCCAGCTTTTCGCGCATTGCAAGCGGCAGCGCGGTGTTGGAGCATGTGCCCGGTACGGGCTCCGCTTCGTCCAAGCCGTCGTGTACGTTCAGCATCGCCCCCGGGCAGAGGGCTTCCGCCGTGGCCTTCGCCGCGGGAGCATGGCTGATATAGACGCGAAGCTTTTGTGCTTTGAGGGGCTTTTCCCCGTCTTTGACCGGGGCGGCGGAGAGCGCCGCCTGCCGCGCCTCGCGGTACCGATCGCTTGTATATCCTCCCGCGGGCATTGCGCCCTCAAAGGAGCAGATGAGCCAGAGCTTCACGGCGACACCTCCGTCTGTCAGAATATCTTCATTATAGTGCAAATACGAGACTTGTCAAACAAAATTGAGCCCCCTCAGTCGCTCCGCGACAGCTCCCCCAAAAGGGAGGGACCAGGAACGCTTTACAAATAAAACGAAGACGCGTATAATTTACCTATAAAATGCAAAAAAGGATGTCATCGCCATGAAAAAATGCATCCACTGCGGCGCGCAGCTGCCAGACAGCGCCGGCTTCTGCCCCTATTGCCGCCGCAGGCAGAAAGAGGAAAACGCCCGTGCGGCGCGCGCCCGTCCCTGGGGCAAACTGATGGTCATCGGCGCGGTGATCTTGCTGGCATTGCTCGTCTGGGGCGCGGCGGCGCTGATTTCGCGTCTGCAATATACGCCCGTCACCCTCTCCACGCAAAGCTCCACCATCCACTATACCGATCGCAGCGGGAGCTACCTGCTCTGCCTGCGCTGGGACGACGGCGCGGCCGGGGATCTCGTGTCCCGCGTGATTTCCGAGGGCGAGGAGGGCAGCGCCGTGAGCCTGCTCTACGCCTACGACGCCGAGAGCGGTGAGGATCGCCGCGCGGCCTTCCAGCGGCGGCTGGAGAGCCTGACCGTCACGGCGGAGCCCGAGAGCGTGACGCTGGAAACGCCCACGCCCGACGGCGGCGCGGTGCGCGGCGCGGCGCTTACTTACACGGCGGAGAGCGGCACCAGCGCCATCGTCTGGTCACTTTGCATGAAAAACGGCGACACGATCACGCTGCGCCACAGTCTGCGCGCCGTGAAACAGCGTTCCTTCAGCTATTCCTACCGCGATTACGACCTCTCCACGCTTGAGAAGCTGGAGGAATTTCTCGCCAAGCTCCCAAGCGGCGCGAACGCCGGGGCGGTCACGACGATCTATCTGCCCCCGGTGCAGTACGAGGGCGGGCTGCGCCTTACCGAGCGCGCCTTTGCCTTTGTGGGCAGCAGCGAGGGTGAGCAGCGCACCACCTTCACCGACACGGTGTACGTTCAGGTGCGAACGCCCCAGATCGTAGCGTTTACCGGCGTCAGCTTTCTCGGCAGCGGCGGCGTCGGTCTCTCGGCGGAGGAGGGCGCGATCCTGCGCGGCTGCAGCTTTGAGGGCTGGGACATCGGCGTGGATTCGCGCGACGGCTCCTGGGTCGCAGCCTTCGATTGCGACTTCATTGCAAACGGCGTGGGCTTCCGCTTCAACTCCGGCGCCTCCACCCTCGCCTCCCCCACCTATTCCGGGAATCAGTTTATCGGCAACGGCATCGGCTTTCAGATCCTGAAAACGCCCAGCCGCGAGGTGCTGAGCTTCCCCGGCTGCCGCTTTGAGCGCAACAGCAAGGACATCGACAACCAGAGCAGCCGCAGTGTCAACACCAAGGGCGCGGTGTTTGTGAAAAACACCGCGTGAATAGAGAAAAGTATTCGTAGGGGCGATTCACGAATCGCCCGCACAGTACAGGTTTGTTTTTCAAAAAGCTTGGGCGAATCCGTAAAAAAGGATACGGATTCGCCCAAATTCTATTCAATTGATCGGTTTTCTCTCGCCGGGCGATTCGTGAATCGCCCCTACAGCGCGCAGTTCACCGCGTTGACAAAGCGCAGGAAGGCCGCCTTGCCCTGATCGTCACGCTTATAGACGCCCGCGTCGCAGAGAACCTGCATGAAGACCTTGCCCACCTCGCGGCGGAGGATCTCGGCGGTGTTCTCGGCGGTGAAGCGATACTGCTTTTTAAGCTCCTCCGCCCAGGCGGCGTGGGAGCGCAGGCTCTCGGTGGCATAAAGATCGCCGCCGGTAATGAGCGCCGTCTCCAACTCGTGAAGCTCGTTTTTGAGGCGCGAGGGCAGCACCGCAAGCCCCATGACCTCGATAAGGCCAATGTTCTCCTTCTTGATGTGGTGCAGCGGCGCATGGGGGTGGTAGAGCCCCAGCGGATGCTCTTCGGTGGTGAGATTGTTGCGCAGCACAAGGTCGAGTTGGTACTTCTCCCCCCGGCGGCGGGCGATGGGCGTGATGGTGTTGTGGGGAACCCCCTCCGTCTCCGCGAGGATCATTGCCGCCTCGTCGGTGTAGCCGCGCCAGCAGCCGAGGATTTTATCCGCAAGGTCAACGATGCGCTCTCTGTCCGTACCGGTCAGGCGGATGACGGACATCGGCCACTTGACGATGCCGGCCTCAACGTCCTCATAGTCCCGGAAGGAGATCGCCGTCTCCACCGGCGCCTTCGCCATGGCAAACTCATAGCGCCCGCCCTGGAAGTGGTCGTGGCTCAAAATCGAGCCGCCCACGATGGGCAGATCGGCGTTGGAGCCGACAAAGTAGTGCGGCATCAGCGTCACGAAGTCGAAGAGCTTGCGGAAGGCCGCCCTGTCCACCTTCATGGGCGTGTGCTGCGAATTGAAGACGATGCAGTGTTCGTTGTAGTAGACGTAGGGGGAATACTGCCAGAACCAAGGCGTGCCCGCGATCGTCAGGGGCAGGACGCGGTGATTCTGCCGCGCGGGGTAGTTCATGCGCCCGGCATAGCCCTCGTTCTCGCTGCAGAGCTGGCACTTGGGGTAGCCCGCCTGGGGCGCAAGCCGTGCCGCCGCGATGGCGCGGGGGTCTTTCTCGGGCTTGGAGAGGTTGATGGTGATGTCGAGCTCGCCGTACTCGCAGGGATAGACCCACTTCACGTCCTTCGCAATGCGATCCCGGCGGATATAGTTGGTGTCACAGGAAAACTTGTAGTACCAGTCCGTGGCAAGCTCGGGGCTAAGGTCATAGAGTCCCGCGAAGATGGCGCGCACCTCATGCGGGTAGGGCGTCAGCGCGCCCATGAGCTTCGTGTCAAAAAGATCGCGGGCGGTGATGTTGTCGTCGAGAAGTCCGCGGCGTACCGCGTCGTCCGTCAGGGCATTCAAAATCTCCGGCAAGTCCGTCGAGGAGGTCTCGGCCTCGCCGGGCTCATCGAGCGCCATGATCTCCAGAATGCGGTTGAAGACGTAAGTCGCGTCGTCCTCCTGAATGAGTCCCTTGTCCAGCCCGTAGGCTACCAGCGCGTCGATCCAGCCCTTCATGCCTTGACCTCCTCAAGTAAGATGCCGCCCTCGGGGCGGATGGAGAGCACATGGCAGCTGCCTTCGCCCAGCACCGCCTCCATGCCCGCTTTGAATTCCTCCAGCATATCCATCGGGACAAAGGCCTGGATCGTCCCGGCGAAGCCGCCGCCGTGCACCCGGCACGCGCCGCGCCCGTTAAGCAGATGCTCCGCCAGCGCCAGCGCCACAGCCAGCTCCTGATGCGCGGTGTAGCCCGCGGGCACCACGTTTTGCAGATACAGCCAGGAGGAGCGCCCGGACTCGTTCGCGAGTTGGAGAAACGCCTCGAAATCGCCCGCCTTGAGCGCCGCCACCTGCCGGGACACGCGGCGGTTGTCCTCAAAGAAGTGCATGGCGCGCATGGTCGCCCGGTCGCCGCAAAGCGCGCGCACCTCGCGGATGTGCTCGTAAAACTCACGCTCGCTCACCTCGCGCAAAACCGCCTTGCCGAACACAGCGGCAACGGCCTTCATCTCCTGCGGGATGGCGGCGTATTCGTCGGTGAGATTCGCGTGATCCGCGCCGCTGTCGATGATGCAGAGGGCGTGACCGCAGGCGGCAAAATCAAAGTCCAAATGCTCCACGAGGGGCTTTTCGGGATCGGCAAAGTCGATGGTGATGATGCCGCCGACCGCGGAGGCCATCTGATCCATCAAGCCGCAGGGCTTGCCGAAATAGTCGTTTTCGACCTTCTGCCCGAGCTGGGCGATCTCCACAGCAGTGAGATTTGCGCCGCTCAGATAGCTTGCGATCGTACCCAGCAGCACCTCAAAGGCCGCTGAGGATGAAAGGCCGCTGCCCGGCAGCACCGTGGAGCAGACCACCGCGTCGAAGCCCTTTTGAAGCCCGGTTCCCGCCGCGACGCCGCGAATCAGCGCGGCCGTCGTGCCAAACTCCGCCTCGCGCCTCGCAAGATCGTCCAGGCTGATCTCGCAGAGGGGGTAGCCCTCCGAGAGGACGCGAACGGTGTTCCCGCCGTTTTCCGCCACTGCCGCCACGGTCTCCAGGCTCACCGCACCGGCCAGCACACGCCCGAGCTGGTGGTCGGTGTGGTTGCCGCCGATCTCCGTACGCCCCGGCGCGGAGAAGAGATACTGCGCTTTTCTGCCAAAGGTATCAAAAAACCTGTCCTTGAGCTGTTCGTACATTCCGTTCATCCTCCCACGGATTATCTTTTTCTAATACTACTACTTTTATCGAAGGGCTTCAACGTAAATCGCGCTTGATTTCCTTCACAATACGCTCGATATCTTCCATCGTCTCCACATGCACGAGCTGATTGCGGTAATACGCGCCGTGCGCCACGCCGTGCAGATACCAGGGCAGATGGTGCCGCGCCTCGAGACAGGCGATGCGCTCCCCGCTGACTTCGGCCAGGGCACGAATTTGAGAAACCGCCGTGTCCATCCGCTCCGCAAGCGGCGGCAGCGCCGGTTCCGGCTCCCCCGCGATCGCGGCCTTCGCCTGGGCAAAGAGCCAGGGCTTGCCGAACGCGCCGCGCCCGATCATGCAGAGGTCAGCGCCCGTATAGCGCAGGATATGCGCCGCGTCCGCGCCGGTGAACACGTCGCCGTTTGCGGTCACGGGGATGGAGACCGCCGCCTTCACGTCCCGGATCACATCCCAGTCCGCGCGGCCGGCGTACATCTGCACGCGGGTGCGCCCATGCACCGCAATGGCGGCGGCGCCGGCGGCCTCGATAGTCCTCGCAAATTCCACCGCGTTCACGCTCCCGGAATCCCAGCCCTTGCGAAACTTCACCGTCACGGGCTTATCCACCGCACGCACCACGGCCTCCACGATCCTTCCGGCAAGTTCCGGATCGCGCATCAGCGCCGAGCCGTCCCCGGCCTTGACGATCTTCCCCACCGGGCAGCCCATGTTGATGTCCAGAATGTCCGCGCCGGAGAGCTCCAGCGCCATGGGCGCGGCCTCCGCCATGATCTCCGGCTCGTGGCCGAAGATCTGCGCCGCGACAGGGTGTTCCTCCGCTGGGCAGTAGAGCAGGGACTTCGTCTTCTCGTCCTGATAGACCAGCGCCTTGGCGGAGACCATCTCCGTCGTCGTGAGCGCCGCCCCCTGCGCCCGGCAGAGTGCGCGAAAGGCAAAGTCCGTCACCCCCGCCATCGGCGCGAGCACCACGCGGGAGCTGAGTTGTAGGTTTCCGATTTTTACCATGTACACCTCGCAGGGGCGGCTCAGCCGCCCGCCATACTCGTACAACGTCTGCGGGCGGCTGATAGCCGCCCCTACAGCGTTTCCTCGAGAATAAGCCCCACCGGGCAGTGGTCGCTGCCCATCACATCGGGCAGGATGAAGGCGTCCTGTACCTTTTCCCGCAGGCGGTCGGAGATCACAAAGTAGTCGATGCGCCAGCCGACGTTCCTCTG
>CACZXQ010000036.1:0-11211 GCA_902785115.1 Oscillospiraceae bacterium
GATGAAATGCAGGTACTTCTCCACCGTCGCGCTTGCCTTGCCCTGCGCGTGAAGATGACTTTCATACAGCGAAACCGTTGTCATGTCCAGCCGGCTCATCTGCTCAGCAACATGCGCCGGGACATAGAGACCGAAGTCCGTCAGCTTGTAATTGTTCGTGTTTTCGTAGTTCATATGCAAAACCTCCATAAATGCTGTTATATTTTCCATTTCATAGGAAACTATCAGCATATTACCGAGTTTTTTGAGAATATCCAAGACGGAACGATCTCATTTCAGGCTTCTGCTCTCTGTTAACATATTACAGCATTGTTATCGCGCGGTCACTGTCCTTAAAGTTTAATCGGCGCAGCCCTGTTCATTTCCAACAGGGCTGCGCCGATTTTGTAGCGGTATCGCTTTGTATGGGGTTTTATTCGTTCTCTTCGCAAAAATCACAAATCACCACGTTGGACTTGCCTGGAGGATTTTCTCATTCCGCATTTATTCCGCTTCTTCGATTTTGGGTTTCGAAAAATTGCCTCAGCAAGTGACGAAAAACCGCTGATTTCTTGCGAAATCAGCGGTTTTTCTCGGCCCGAGTGACTGGATTTGAACCAGCGGCCTGTGCGGCGATGGACGCCGCCCAGGCCGCTTCGCGGCCGTTTATTGAATTGCAAGAGGCCGCTGGTTCATCAAGCCGTAAGAAAAAAATAAAGCAGACCGTCAGAAGACGATCTGCTTTATTTGGTCCGAGTGACTGGATTTGAACCAGCGGCCTCTTGAACCCCATTCAAGCGCGCTACCATCTGCGCTACACCCGGTCATGCTCAGAAGCGTCCGCGGGAGACGAAATCACCGCGCTGCTTCTGTATATAATCCAAAGCCCTTGGCCTTGGCGCCTGATTATAGTAGCACAAACTTCCCCGAAGGTCAAGCATTATTTTTCTTTTTTCGGGATTTTTTAAAAACGGCGGAGGCTTCGAGCCTCCGCCGATGTGGATCACTCCGTAAAGTGAATATGGTTGTTGATATGCTCCTCACAGAAGCAGTGGTAGCCCGCGCAGCGGGAGCAGTAGCGAAACTCCAGCTCCGGATTCGTCACATCCGTGCGGCCGCAGACCGCACACTTGTGGTGATAGAGCTGCTCGCGCTGTTCGCGGCGGATACGCTGGGACTCCCGGCGGAAATTCACCGTGTTGGCACTGGCTTTCTTCGGGATCATGCGCCAGAGATCGCCGCCGCAGAAAATCGCAAAGTTCAGCACCGCCACGACAGGCAGAAGGTTCAGCGGGAAGGGCGTTGTGATCACGCTGAAAAGGAAAAAGGCCGCATCCAGCAGGGCAAGCCACTTCATCTTCACCGGGATGATGAAAAACAGCAGCACCTGCATATCTGGAAAGAGCGCCGCGAAGGAGAAGAACATGGACAGGTACACATACTGCGCGTCGAGCTGGATTCGGATGCCGGTGATGAAATAGATCAAAAAGCCGTACACGATCGTAAGGATCAGGCCGGAGAAAAAGTAGATATTAAACTGCGGCGTCCCCCAATACTGCTCCAGCGTGGTGCCGATCCAGTAGTAAAAATAGATGGCAATGAAGGCAAAAAAGCCGGTGCTGGGCGGATAGAGCGCGAAGGTGATGAGCCGCCAGACCTGCCCGTGCAGGATCTGGTAGGGATCAAACACGAGATACGTGGGGATGCGGCTGTTCACCGCCCCCAGCAGCCAGAATACAACATTCGCGATGGCGACGTACATCATCAGCCGCGGCACACCGAAGTTGGGGTGCCGGTAGCAGAAGCGTTCGATTGCGTTTCTCGGATCTTTCATAGGGAGCTTCCTCCAGAATTTCGCGCAGAGAATCTTTTTTCCATATCATACCCGTTTCGGGCTGCGAATGGATGGATTATTTGTAACATTTATCCGGCCGGAGCCAATTTCGCCGTCTTCGGCTGGTTTCCCGTCCCGGTGATCCCGTCATCCTGCATGCAGAAGCTGTCAGGCGGGAAGCATACCGCGCCGTCTCATTTGCTCAGTTCCGCGTCCACCACGGTCTGGCTGTCGCCCTCTTTATAGGTATAGACCGTAAAGCCGTCATAGTAAAGATTCACATCTTCGCCGGGACCCATGCAGCTCGGCGCGGCGTCCTCGGACAGAGGCTCGCCAAGCGCTTCGATCAGCTCGGACACCGGGTGATCCTTCAGCTTTCTGGCGGTCTTGACCGCCTCTTGTGCAGCGGCGTCGATCTCCGGGCTGGGCTCGGCGTCCTCCTCCGGCGCAGCGGCGCTGGTGGTCGGCAGGCTTGACTGCATGTTGGCGGGCTTCTCGCTCTCGGCGGCGGGAGTCTCCCCGCAGGCGCAGAGCGTCAGGGCAAGGGTCAGGCACAGGAGTATACTGAGAATCTGTTTCATAATTGGATTCCTCTTTGTTTCTGAAATTTCCCATTCACTTTACCACAGTTCACGCCAAATTACAACACGGCAGCCGCGTGCTTGACGCAAAAACTGCATTATTTCCGACTTTCCATCTTTCTTTTTGCCGTTTGCTGTGTTATTATGATTAGGTATATATCTATAATGGAGTATTATGGCTGTGGATAACAAAAATCAGGGAATTCAAAACGAGATCATTGAAGGGCGCAACGCTGTTATGGAGGCGCTTCGCGCCGGGCGCGCCATCGACAAGCTTTTTATCAACAAGGGCGAGGTGGACCGCACGCTCGGTCACATCGCCTCCACCGCCCGGGACAAGGGCATCGTCGTGGTGGAATGCGACCGCCGCAAGCTGGACTTTATGAGCCAGACCCATGCCCATCAGGGCGTGATCGCGGTGTGCGCTGTGCGGGAATACTGCACGGTGGACGACATTTTTGCCATTGCTGCGCAGCGGGGCGAAGCGCCGTTTATCATTGTCTGCGATGAAATCAGCGACGGGCATAATCTTGGCGCGATCATCCGCTCCGCCGAGTGCGCCGGGGCTCACGGCATCATTATCCCCAAGCGCCGCAGCGCGGGGCTGACCGCCATCGTGGACAAGGCCAGCGCCGGCGCCGCCGAGCATATGGCCATCGCCCGGGTGCCGAATCTGCCGAACACGATCCGCGAGCTCAAGGAGCGCGGACTTTGGATCTACGGCACGGCGGCGGACGGGCAGTCCGACCTCTGGCACACGGATTTCACGGGGGCGCTGGCGCTCGTGATCGGCTCGGAAGGAGACGGCATGGGCCGCCTTGTGTCCGAGAGCTGTGATTTCATCGTGAGCCTGCCGATGAAGGGGCAGGTCAGCTCGCTCAACGCCTCCGCCGCGGCGGCGATCACGATGTATGAGATTTTAAGACAGAGAAGCTGAGAGAAAGACCGGGGGCACGGCATGGATCAGGATTTCTACAACGGAATAGAGCCCTCGTCCATGAGTGTGGATGATATTCTGCGGGAATTTCACGAGCAGGAGAGCGCCGCAGCGCCGCCTGTGTCTTCGCCGCCCGCCGATGCGCCGAGGCCGCGAAGGCAGGAGAAGAAGCAGCTGTTTGCCGCCCCGCTCCCCCGGAAGAAGAACAGCCGCGCCCCGCGCGCGGAAACGGAGAAACCTATGGATTTTGATGCAGATAAGCAGTCCGGCAGCCCGGATACGGGCATAGACGAAGCGCCTCGCTCGGTAGAGGATATTCTGCGCGAGTACGAGCAGATCTTCGCGGAAAAGCCGGTGGAAGCCCCGGAGGAAGACGCCCCGGAGGAGACGGCGTTTTTCATGCCTGCTGCGGCGGAGACGCCGAAGGCAAGCGCCGCGGACTATGCCGCCTTTGCCGCCGGCACCAGCGCCGTGGCCGCTTCCCGGGAGAAGATCAGCGCGCTGTCCTCCATGGCGGACGAGGCGCTGCAATATATGAACGCGCTGACCGACGAGGACTTTGACCGGCTCGCCGCCGCGTCCAAGGCGCCCAATACGCGGGACGCTGGAGCTGAGCGCTACAATCTCAGCGGGCATGAGAGCAAGATGGTCTTCGGGGACAAGGAGCTGGATCTGAGCCCGGACGAGGATTATACGCCCACGGCGCAGAAGAGCGAGCCCATCTACCACTGGACAGCGGCGGAAGAGGAAGTGCCCGAAAGACCCACGGAGAAGCCGGGCTTCCTACAGCGGATCATGAACTTCAACGCGAGCCTTCGCCCGGAGAAGAAGCCCCGTCCCAACACGCCCGCCCGCAGACCCTACGCCGGAATGACGAGCGCGGAAGCGCAATCGGAAGCGGAAAGCCCCGTCACCGAAGAGGCGATCGCTGACAACGCGCCGAAGGAGAAAGCCCCCGCCCCGGACGAGCGCGATTTCAGCCTCGATTTTTCCTTTGACTTTGACGACACCGCCGCCGCGCCCGCGGCCTACGCCCCGGAGAAGGACTATCAGCCCGAGGAATACGGCGAGGACGGCGCGGAGGAGGAGACTGACAGCGCGCAAGAGCAGGCATCTGTCCCGGCGCAAGAGCAGCCGCAGTCCCGACGCCGTTTGGAGGAGGAGATCCCCCTGGGCGAGGACGGGGAGTTTCCCAGCTTCGGGCAGTACGTCTCGAGCCTTTTTACCGCGGCGCTCTTTCGTCTGCGCGGCTACGCCGGCAGCCCCGACTCCGTCACCATGGACACGGAGGACGAGGATCTCGGCCCGGAGCTCAAGAGCGCGGACGCTTCCAAATATTACGGCTCCTTCGTTCCCTCGCTGCGCCTGCGTTTTCGCATCGCGCTGGGGCTGCTGGCGGTCATGGCCTGGATCAGCCTGGGGCTGCCGGTGTCAGGCATGCTGCGCACGGTGCGCGTGGCGGCGGGGATGTGCCTTGCGCTGCAGCTTGCGATCATGCTGCTGAACCTTGATATCATCACCAACGCCGCGGTCAATCTGGCGCGGCTGCGTTTTGGGGCGGATTCCCTCGTAACGCTCTGCTGCGTGCTGACAAGCTTTGACGCGCTGGCCGTGGCGCTCGACGCCTTCGGCAGCGCCCACATGCCGCTCTGCCTGCTCTCGAGTCTGTCGCTCACGGGCATGCTGTACGCGTCCCTGCTCTCTGCGCGGGGACTGCGCAAGGCGCTGCGGGTACCCTCCATCGCCAAGCTCTGTTACAGTGTGACCGGCGAGGCCGCGCTGAAGGGCAAGGGCATCACGCTTCTGAAAAGCGACCGCGCCATCGACGGCTTTGTGCACCGCAGTGAGGAAGCAGTTCCCGATGAGACCGCTTTTCTGCGCGCCGCCCCGGTTCTGCTGATCGTGAGCCTTCTCTTTGCGATCATCGTCTCCGCCGCCCGACACGCGGGAAGTGATTTCCTGTATCTCCTCACAGCGCTGCTGACGCCGGCGGTGCCGCTGACGGCGCTTTTGTGCTTTGCGCTTCCCTTCTTCATCGGCTCCAACCGCATCTTCTACGCAGGCGCCGCGGTGGCGGGCTGGTCGGGTCTCAGCGACGTCGGGTGCAGCCAGAACCTGATCATCACCGACCGGGATCTCTTCCCGGACGACAGCGTGGAGATCGAAACGATCCGCATCTTTGCGGACGCCGACCCCGAGCGTATCCTCTCCTACGCGGGCACGATGGTCATCGCCTCCGGCGCCGGCATCGCCCCCTGCTTTGCCGAGCTTATGAACCGCAACGGCGGCACCATGCGTCAAGTGGAGAACTTTGAATTCCTCCCCGGCGGCGGCATGAAAGGCACGATCGACGGCAGCACGGTGCTCTGCGGCAGTACGGAGCTGATGCGCCTGATGAACGTGCGCATCCCCTATCGTCTGATCGACAAGACCGCGGTGCTGCTCGCGGTGGATGGCGTGCTCTACGGCATCTTCAACATGAAGTATCTCCCCCGGCCGGAAGTACACGACGCGCTGGTCGGTCTGATCCGCTCCAGCCGCCACCCGGTCTTTGCCGTGCGGGACTTCAACATCAACCCCGAGATGCTGCGGGAGCTGTTCGACGTTGCCACCGACGGCTATGATTTTCCGCCCTATATGGAGCGTCTCAAGCTCTCCGATCCGCCGACGGAGTCCGCTTCCCCCGTAGCCGCCGTGATCTGCCGGGACGGGCTCGGCCCTCTGTCGCTGATGGCGGATACCGGGCGCAACATGTATCTTGCGGTGCGGCTGAACCTGATCGTGACGATCCTCGCCGCCGTGATCGGCGTGCTCGTCGTGTTCATCCGCTTTCTCACGGCAGGTCAGGTCGGCATCCCGTTTCTGCTGCTGTATCTGATCATCGCGGCTCTCCCCGTGGTGCTGTCGAGTCTGTATCTGCGTTATTTTTCGTAAGGGGCTGTCTCAAAACAAGTGTTCCCTGCATACAGACCGCACGACTCCGCAGGGGCGATTTACCCATAAAGGGCACAATGTACGAATCGCCCGGCGGTGAATCGGGAATATCTATTATCAAATATGGGCGAATTCGTAAAAAGATACGAATTCGCCCATATTTTCTGATTGATTCAAAATTGTTCTGCTCGGGCGATTCGTGAATCGCCCCTACAACGAAAACGACAGTTTTCTCAAAAACTGATATTTTGAGACAGCCCCTTCTTATATCGTTCCGCTGCCTTCACCGTCTCGCACAGGTAGCGCATGACCTCCACGGGATATTCGCCCACGGCGGTCTCGCCGGTCACCATGACGGAGGCGGCGCCGTCGAGCACTGCGTTTGCAATGTCGCTGACCTCCGCCCGGGTGGGAACGGGGCTGTGCTCCATAGAGGCAAGCATCTGCGTGACCACCATGAAGGGCATCTGCCTTTCGCGGCAGAGGGCGCCGATGCGCTTTTGCAGCACCGGTAAATCCCAGAGAGGCACGGCGTTGCCCAGATCGCCGCGCGCGATGACGATCTCATCGGCCTCTTCGATCAGGCTCTCAAGCTGCTTGACGCCCGCAAGGCTCTCGATCTTGGCAAAGAGCCGCACGCCATCCGGCAGCGCCGCGCGTACCTGCTCCAAGTCGTGCCGATCGCGTACAAAGGGCTGCATCACGCCGGTGACGCCGTAATCCTTCGCCACGGCGAGATTTTGCCGATCCGTTTCCGTGAGGGCGGGCAGGCGGATCTCCTTTCCCGGCAGCGCCGCGCTCTTGCGGCTTTGGAGCATGCCGCCGCGCAGGACTTCCGCCGTGTCCGCATCTTCGCAGCGCAGCAGCAGCTTTCCGTCGTCCAGCAGGAGTTCCTGCCCCGGCGCCAGCGCCGCACGCACCGCCTCCGGCAGACGCAGGCTTTCAACGGCGCAGCGCGCGCCGGTTTCCAGCCGCAGCGGCTCCGCCAGCTTTCCCACGCGGATCTCCGGCCCCTGCATATCAATGAGGAGCTTCGCCTTCACCCCTGCCCTCAGCGCCGCTGTATGCAGCGCCTCCACCATGGCCGCGCTCTCCGGCAGCGTCACATGGCTCAGATTCAGCCGTACCCCGGTCATACCGAGGCGCAGCATCCTCTCGAGCGTTTCCGCGTCAGCACAGCGCGGCCCCAGGGTTCCGTAAATATCCATCATGCTTTTCCTGTCCTGTTCCTGATTAACTGGCCACTGGCCACTGACCACTGACCACTATTCCCCGATCACCGCCATCGCGGCGGCAAACCATTGCATGCCGATCCGAACAAAAACCAATTGTTCGGCGTTCTGCTCGCTGGAGTTCACATCCTCCGCCCAGGTGCTGGCTGTCTTATCCAGCGCAAATTCCACCGTGCAGGTATAGCAGTTATCACCGATCCGGTGGAAATTGTCATAGCGAAGCTCCCGGTTTTCCACCGTGCTGCTCGCCGCCCATTTCATGGTGGCGGTAGACTCCGCAATATAGCTCTGAAGCTGCGAGCCCGCCAGCGTCGCGCTCACGAGCCGGTAGTGGATGCCGGCGTCAAAGGGCTTCGTGGTGTAATCCACATAGGCTCCGAAATAGCCCTCCGCCAGTTTGCGGAGATGATCGAGCTCCTCCTGCTCCGCCTCGTCCGCGGCCGTGTCCGAGGGGTAGAAGAAGTGGTAGACCTTCTCCCCGCTCATAATGGGCGCGAGAGCGTTTCCCGCTTCGTCAAAGGCCAGCACCTCCGGCTCGGTATAGAGGCCGGTGAAGCGATAGACATTGGTCTTGTAGGCCGCCTTGCCGGTGTAGTCCCCAAGCCCCTCCAGCAGGGCAAAGGAGCTGTCGCTCACGTCCTTTTTCCCAAGCTCCGCCCCGCCGACAGTGACGCGAATGCCTTCCGGCGCGATGACCGTGAGGCTGCCTGTCGGCTCTGTCAAGGAAGTGTAGCGCAGGGTCTTCCCCTGCTTCTCGGCGGCAAGCTCCCGCCCGTCCGCCGTGACGTGGATCTCGCCGTACAGCGGGGACACCTTGTAGCGCACAAGCTGCGGTGTCTCGTCCATCCGGCTCTCGATGTCGCTCAGGTTCTCGATCTCCACCGCCTTGTCGGTGACGCAGTCGTCACCCAGCAGGCGGTCGTTGAGACGGATCTCCTGCCCCCGGAAGGCCGTGACCTCCACGGCAGCCGAGCGCAGGTTCGGGAGGATGTCGCCGGAGCTGATACGAGTCAGCTTCCAGGTGTGCCGCCCGAAGGGCAGGCGTTTGTCGCTGCTCGCAAGCTCCACGCGCGCGAGGTTGGAGGGGCCGGAGCGGACGTAGAAGATTGCGTGCTCGCTGTCGCTGCCGCTTTTTTCGCTGCGGTATGTAAGCGGCTCCGTGGTGGTCAGCGAGGCGCGGTAGGCGGCGAAGAGCGCGTCCGCGTCCTCATATTCGCTCACCGTGAAGTCCAGATTCTCAGCGGCCTTGTCGAGCCAGTCCTCCGCACTCATCAGCTCCATCAGCTCGTCCATGCGCGTCTCCGCCCGGGTGACCTCATAGATGCCGAGGTACTGGTAGAACAAAAAGCAGCCGATCACTCCCGCAAGGAGCAGCACTGCCGCCCAGGCGCAGAGGAAGCGCGGCCAGAGCCGTTTGGAAGGCTTCTGCGGAACCGTTTTCACTTCTTCAGCCATCCACGTCACCCTCTTCCATGAGCAGAAACGCCGTGGGGATGCGGCGCGGGCCTACCACAGAGGCACAGTTATTGATGATCTCTCCCCCGTAGACCATGACGGTGGAGGAGCCGCCGTCGAGATTGCCGGCGTTCACCGCGCCGTATTCCAGCATGATGTCACAGATGTCCTGCATGGTGGCGCCGAGGGTGCTGATGCTGCGCCCGTCAAGCACGAGCAGCAGCAGCGCCCCGTCCGCCCGCTGGCCGATGGCCGTGCGGGGGTTGACGCCGCCGCCCAGGTTCTGCCTCTGCACCTCGCCGTTTACGATCAAGGCGGAGGCCAGACCGTCGTAGGTCTCGAAGCTCACCGCCCAGCGGATACGCGCGTCCTTCGCCTGCTGCACAGTCATGTAGCCGACGTGGAGGATGCCGTCCTCATCCAGCCCCACCAGATGGAAGCCGCCCTGGTAATTTTCGCCCCAGGTCACCTCGCCGTCGTCAATGACGATGCCCTGGGGGGTGCTGCCGTTGCCGCGCCCGCCCTCATCGTTGAAGCCGCCCGCGTTGATGCCCGCGATCGCGCCGTAGCGCTTTACCATCTCGGTCAGCTCCCAGCCGGCTTCCCTGCCGAAGTTGTCGGAGGTGCCGAGGATGACGCGCTTCGGATCGTCCACGATCAGGAGCTTTCCCTTGCAGGTGCCCTCGGAGATATCCAGAAGCTCATAGCCGGGTCCGGCCTGCTCATCCTCCTCCACATGCTCGGCCATATGGATCAGAGAGGTGTTGACGCTCTTGCCCTCCTCGATGGGGGAGCTCACGGATTTATACCGCGCGAGCTCCTCCTCGCTCAGGAAGATGCGGGCGACCCAGCGGATGGCGCTTGTCTCCCGCACGGAGCGGGTGAAGGTCTCGGTAACGGTGGGGGAAGGCCCCTTTTCCAACACCCAGATCACACCCAGCAGCGTAAGCACCGCGCACAAAAGCGTCACGCCGAGAAAGCTCAGCGCGTATTTGACCGGCTTCGGCAGCCGTTTTTTCTCTTTTTGCCTGTTTTCCGTTTCCATGGCGGCTCCTGTCAGTGGGAAATTTCATAACCAATCAATGTTACCATTCTGAGCCGTGCTTGTCAAGAAATCGAAAACCGCGATCACGCGTTTTCAAAACAATAGCTCGCCCAGCGGTGGTAATGCTCTCCGGCGCGCAGGCCGGTGTCCGGGAAGTCGGGGCGGTTGGGGCTGTCGGGATAGGCCTCCGGCTCGAGCGCCACCGCGCCGAAAGCGTGGAAGGGGCCGCCGGTATAGACCTGCAGCGCCGGGAAATCGGTGCAAAGCGTGAGCTTCACGCCGCCGTCGGAGAGAACGCAGGCCTCTTCCCCGTCCAGCACGAAGCAGTGATCGTAGGAATCCTCGATCGCGCGCAGCGTGCGAAAATCAAAGCGCGTCCCTTCCACCGGCGTCACCTCCGTCGGGATCAGCGCCTTGTCGACCGCGAGGTACTTTGAGGCCTTCACCCGAAGCTGGGCTTTCCGGTTATCCGCCTTCCCGGCGAGGTCAAAGTACATATGGCTTGTGGGGGCATAGATCGTATCGGCGTCCGCATCCGCCTCGAAGTCGAGGCGCAGGGTGCTGCCGACGACGGAATAGGTCACCGCGGCCGTCAGGTTGCCGGGGTAGCCGTTTTCGCCGTCCGGGGAAAAAAGCGTAAAGCGTACGGCGTCGCGGAGCGCTTCCGCCGTCCACAGGCGCTTGTTGAAGGCGTTCGGGCCGCCGTGGAGCTGGTTTTCCCCCTCGTTTGCGGGCAGCCTGTACTCCCTGCCGCCCAGGGTGAAGCGCGCCTTTGCGATGCGGTTGCCGTAGCGCCCTATGGCGGCGCCGAGAAAGGCCGTGTCCGCGGCAAAGGCCTCGGGCGTTTCATAAAACGGCGCCATGTCCTCTCCCCGGTACTTGAGGCGCATGACCGTGGCGCCCAGCGTGCAGATAGAAACCGCAAGCTCCCCGCTTTCGATGGTATAAAGCGTATACGCGCCGAAGTTTGTTTTTGTAACCATGTTTTGCTCTCCTTTTTGTGCGTTTTATACAGTATAACACAGCCCTCGCTGTATTACAATTCATTATGAGAGATGCTTGTCAGCGAAAACGAGCTGTGCTATACTTGAGCTAGGCTTGGTGGATTCGAACCTCTGCCGGTTTTCGCGTGCAGGTTTGGGTCGATGCTTCGTTCCAGCCCTTGAAAATACAGGAGTATTCCCTGCGGTCTGCGCCTCGCCTCGACCCAAACC
>CACZXQ010000036.1:11217-28112 GCA_902785115.1 Oscillospiraceae bacterium
GCAATTTTCGAGCGATTTTTGCGCCCAACGAACGCCGCTGGGCTGGCGCCCAGCAAGTGAGGCGGGACAAAAAGCGCCGAAAAGGGACGCTCACAGGCGACAGGAGTTCGAATCCACCAAGCCTAACCAAAAAATACTATATCAGGAGGTTCTTCTATGCTTACCAATGAATACCTGAAGAAGGTCTATGCCGATGTGGAGCGGCGCGACGCCCATGAGCCTGAGTTTTTGCAGGCCGTGCGCGAGGTTTTTGAGTCTCTGGAGCTCGTCGTTGACAAGCACCCCGAGTGGGAGAAGGCCTCCCTGCTCGAGCGCTTTGTCGAGCCTGAGCGCGTGATCGAGTTCCGCGTCCCCTGGGTGGACGATCAGGGCGTTGTGCGCGTCAACCGCGGCTACCGCGTGCAGTACAACTCCGCCATCGGCCCCTACAAGGGCGGCCTGCGCTTCCACCCGAGCGTGAACCTTTCCATCATGAAATTCCTCGGCTTCGAGCAGATTTTGAAAAACTCCCTGACCACGCTGCCCATGGGCGGCGGCAAGGGCGGCTCCGACTTTGACCCCAAGGGCAAGTCTGACGCCGAGGTCATGCGCTTCTGCCAGAGCTTTATGACCGAGCTCTACCGCCACATCGGTCAGTTCACCGACACCCCCGCCGGCGACATTGGCGTGGGCGCGCGCGAGGTCGCGTATCTGTACGGTCAGTACAAGCGCATCGTCGACCGCTTTGAGGGCGGCGTGCTGACCGGCAAGGGGCTGACCTTCGGCGGCTCCCTCGCCCGCACGCAGGCCACGGGCTACGGTCTGTGCTACTTTGCGGCCGAGGCGCTCAAGTACCAGGCGAACACCAGCTACGAGGGCAAGACCGTTGTAGTCTCCGGCTCCGGCAACGTGGCGCAGTACTGCGCCGAGAAGGTCACGCAGCTCGGCGGCAAGGTCGTCGCCATGTCCGACTCTCAGGGCTATGTGTACGATCCCAAGGGCATCGACCTGAACAAGCTCTTTGACATCAAGCAGAAGAGAAGAGCCCGCATCTCCGTCTACGCCGACGAGGTCGAGGGCGCCGCGTACGTCCCCGGCTGCAAGAACATCTGGAACGTCAAGTGCGACATCGCCCACCCCTGCGCCAGCCAGAACGAGATGGACGAGAAGGGTGCGCAGGCACTGGTCGCGAGCGGCTGCATCGCGGTCTTTGAGGGCGCGAACATGCCGCTGACTCCGGAAGCCATCGCGGTGGTGCAGCAGAACGGTCTGCTCTACTCCCCCGGCAAGGCCTCGAACGCCGGCGGCGTCGCCACCTCGGGTCTGGAGATGAGCCAGAACTCCATCCGCATGAGCTGGAGCTTCGAGGAAGTGGACGAGAAGCTGCAGGGCATCATGCGCAACATCTACAAGGCCTGCTATGACGCCTCCGTTGCGTGCGGCAAGCCGGGCGATCTGATGGTCGGCGCGAACGTCGCGGGCTTCCTCAAGGTAGCCGAGGCCATGATGGCGCAGGGCGTCGTGTGAGTTTTGCGTTTTGCGTTTTGAGATCTGAGTTTTGAGATACAGAATCCGGGCTGGGAGATTGCTCCCAGCCCGGATTCTGTTTCACAGGAAAATCGCGTCTCCTCAAAACTCACGACGCAAAACTTTTCACGTCTCGCGGCAGGTGAAGAGCAGCACCTGGCGATCCCTGGCGATCCGCTTGAGAAGCTCCATGGCCTGTTGGAAGCGGGTCGCGTCAAGATTGACCAGTGCGTCGTCGATGATGAGCGGGCAGGGCTCCCCTTCGGGAAGCGCCAGCTCGCAGACCGCAAGGCGCACCGCGAGGTACATGAGATCGAGCGTTCCCGCGCTCAGATATTCGCTGTCCCGCGCCACCGCGTCGTCCTTCGTGCGGGCGCGGGCGCTGAAATCGCGGTTTATGAGCACGTCCTCATATCTGCCGCCCGTGACCTCGGACATATACTGAGCGGCAAGGCGCCCCAGTTCCGGGGAGAAGCGGCGCTGCAGCTCGGTATCGGCCTCGCGCAGGGCGTCCTCCGCCATGCTGATGGCGTCAAACTCCGCCTGGATCTGCTCATGCTGCTCCTGCAGGCAGCTCAGGTCGCTTGCCAGCACCAGCGGATCACCCATGGCGGAAAGCCTGCCGTTAAGCTCCGCGATGCGCGCGGAGAGGCGCTCCCCTTCCGCTCTCGCGGCAGTAAGGGCGCGGCTCAGACGCGCGGCCTCGGTATTGCCGGCGGCAAAGTCCAGCTCGGAGACGGCGCTCTCTTCCAGCTTTGTCACGCGGCTGCGCGTCCGCTCGTAGGCTTCCCGGCTCTGCCGCTCGGCCTCCTCCGCTTCCCGCAGATCGTTTTCCAGGGCTATGTGCCGCGCCAAAACACCCTCCAGCTCCGCCGCGGTATTTACCCGATAGCTTTTAAGAAGCTGTATGCGCCGCTCCTGCGCCTGCTGGGCAGCCTGCCGCGCCTTGGAGTAGCGCAGCAGCAGCACCACCGCCGCCAGACACAAAAGCCCCGCCGCGATGATGACGGGCAGCAGCTGCTCGACGCTGTACACCGCCGCGGCAATCACCGCGAGCACAAAGCAGAGGATCGCGGGCCAGAGCGCCTTGCCGGTCTTGCGGCTGCGCGAAAGATTGCGCAGCGTCTCCCGGTCGCGGGTGATCTTCTCCTGCAGCGCCTCCCGGCTCATGTCGCCAAAGTCGCTCTGCCGCAGCTCCTCCCGGCATCTTGAGAGCTGCCGCACCGTCTCGTCATGGGCGCCGCTCGCCTGCTGCAGCTCCTGATGGCCGCTGCTTAAACGGCTCAGCGCCTCCTTGCGCTGGCGCTTGCGGCTCTCGGTAACGGCCTGCTCCAGCTTTGCGCAGTCGGCGCGGTTCTTCTCCAGCTCTTTTTCCAGCCGCTGCACATCCTCCACCGAGCCGCCCATATCGTCGAGCCGCCCCTGGAGCTCATCCATCTTCCCTTCCAGCTCCGGCAGCAGCCCCCGCCGGTTGAAGCGCCGCTTGCGCTGCCAGGCGCGCAGGCGCTCGTCCGCCTCGGAAAAGGAGCTCTGCTCCTCGCCGGTGGAAACGATGGCGGAAATGCGTTTCTCCAGATCCGGGCTGCCCGTCATGGCAAGCGCGCCCTGCCCCACAAAGGCCGTGCGGCGGAACACGTCGCGGTTCACGCCGGTCAGAAGCTCCCCGGCGTTCTGGCCGGTCATGCCGTCCACCGGGGTGTTCGTACCCGTGTAAACGGCGGAAAACTGCTTCATCGGCGCGCCCTTGGCATGGGTCGTGCGCGTAAGGGTAATGTCACAGTTCTCGGCGCTCAGCTCCATCGTGCCCTCCATCGGGGCGCCCGACCAGGGGGCGTAGCGCTGCTTATCCGGGAGATAGCCGTTCTTCGCCCGCTCGGCGGAGTCCACCCCGTAGAGCATGGCCTGGATGAAGGCGCACCAGGTGGTCTTGCCTGATTCGTTGGGCGCGTAGATCACGTTGAGCCCCTCGTGAAAGCTCAGCGTCTCGTTTTCCAGCTTCCCGAAGGACGCTGTCAGCTTACGGATCTTCATGCTGCACCACCTCCTCGGCATTGTTCAGCGCGGCAAGCCCCCAGCGGGCCGCCTGTTCGATGCGTTTGCGCTCCCCGTCGTCGCGCGCCTTCTCGTAGCGCTGCAGAAGCCTTCGCAGGAACAGCCCGCGCAGCGTGTCCTCCCCCGCGCTGTCCCATACGCCGCGGCGCAGGCGGGTCTCATCCCGCAGCTGCAGCTCAAAGAACATGTCGGAGAGGTTTTCGTACAGCTTCTTCAAATCCGGGGACTCGTCGGTTTCCCCGGTGAGAACGATGCGGTACACGTCCCCCACCGTGTCGTCCGGGAGCTTGGTATGCACCGCAAGCAGCGGGTCTTCCCCGGTCACGTCCAGCCTCACGACCTCATAACGGCGCTTGGCGATGGAGACCGGCTCCAACTCGCATTCGCCTTCGGTGAGCGTCACGATGCTGACGGTCTTCTCCCCCGTCTCGTCAAAGCCGCGCCCCTCCGGGCAGCCCGGCCAGGAATACCAGGTGCTGCCGGCGCGCTTTAAGCCGCTGGCCTTATGGATGTGCCCCAGGGCCACATAGTCCATGCCGCTTCCTTCCAGCTGCTCCACGCTGATGGGATCGTAGCGGGAATCCTTCGCGCCGACCTCCCCATGCAGGCAGAGGATATGGAACACGTCCTGCTCCTTCGGTGCGTGAAAGCCCTCGAGCAGTCCCCCGCTCGTCGGTTCCGTGAAGGCCGCGCCATAGACGCGCGCACCCAGCTCCGGCAGGATCACACTGCGGATCGCGCTTTCCGTAAAGACATACACGTTATCCGGAAGCTGGAGCTTTGCGTAGGGCGAACGCAGGGAATAATAGTCATGGTTGCCGGGGGCGATGAACACCGGCGCCGGAATCTCCCGCAGGGCGCGAATCAGCTCCTCCCCGGTCTCGTAATAGGTGTTGGCGGAATCCAGCAGATCCCCCGCCAGCAGCACAAGATCTACCTGCCGCGCCGCGGCAAGCTCCGCAAGCCTGCCGAGCAGCTCCCGCTGTTCGGTGCGGCGGATCGCGGCCTTGCCGGATGCCAGCCCCTCAAAGGGGGAATCCAGATGCAGGTCTGCCGCGTGCAGAATTTTCAGCCTTCTCATTGCAGTCTCACACTCTCCGCCGCGAGGCAGCGCCCCGTCTCCGTGTCGATCTCAAACAGGCATCCCTCCAGCTTGCCCGGCCCCTTGGCCGCCGCGTAGCGCTGGGGCGGGTCGCCCATAAACTTGCCGATGCTCTGTTCCGGGTCAATGCCCAGCACCGACTCCCGCGCCCCGGTCATGCCGAGGTCGGTGATATAACCCGTCCCCTGGGGCAGTACGCAGGCGTCCGAGGTCTGCACATGGGTGTGCGTGCCCCAGACGGCGCTGGCCTTCCCGTCCAGCAGGTAGCCCATGGCGCGCTTTTCGCTCGTGCCCTCAGCGTGGAAATCCACCAGGATGATCTTCTCCTTGATCTCCGCCATGTAGCCGTCAGCGATCACAAAGGGGTTATCGGTGTTGTTATCCAGCGTGAAACGCCCCATGAGATTCAGCACGCACACATCCCCGAAGGGCATGGAATACACCGCGATCCCGCGCCCCGGGCACTGGGGGCCGAAGTTTGCCGGGCGCAGGATCTTGCTGCGCTCGTCCAGATAAGGGCGCAGCTCCGTGCGCGTCCAGGTATGATTGCCGAGGGTGATCACGTCCGCCCCGGCACGGAAGATCTGATCCGCCTGCCGCGGCGTGATGCCGACGACGTTTGCGTTCTCCCCATTGACCACCACAAAATCAATTCCGTTTTCCTTGCGATAAGCCTTCAGCGTCTTTTCCAGATACGCAAGCCCAGGCTCCCCGCAGACATCGCCCACGGCCAGGATTTTCACGGCCATACAAGCGCCTCCTCTGCTTTTTATTCCATTGTAATATTGTACCACAATTCTCCTGCTCGTAGCAATCAAAATATTGGACATACTATGGATGAAACATCATGATAAGGAGGGAAAACGATATGGACAAAAAAACGATCACCATGGGCATGATGGGCATGGCCGCCGTGGGCGCCGCCGCCATGATGCTCAAGCCGAAGAAGAACCGCCGCATGAAGAAGGCGCTCAAGACCGTGGGCGACGCCGTGAACACCATCTCGGGCATGATCGGCTGAAGCCGGCAGCCAGTGGCCAGTTCCGGGGTGCGGTAGTCGGTTGCGTCAATTCTTTATTGGCGTCCATCATAGGCTAAAGAAATTTTCCCAAAAAAGCAAAATTTTTTTGAAAAACCCCTTGCAATTTTCAGAAAGCTGTGCTAATATATCGAGGCTGTCAAGGAAACAACTTGATATGCGCTGTTAGCTCAGCTGGATAGAGCGTCTGGCTACGGACCAGAAGGTCAGGGGTTCGAATCCCTTACAGCGTGCCAAATAGTCCCGACCCCCAACGGGGTCGGGACTATTTGCGCGTAAGGGATTCGAATCATGTCCGCAGGCCACGGTGTGGCCTGCATGAGCCAGTGCAAACACTGGCGAATACTATAATTTTGTTTTCTGCTCTCACGCGCAGAAAACAAAATGCAAGCGAATCCCTTATCGCGTGAAAGATCCGCTTCGCTCAAATTCATGGGAGGGGAAACCCATGCCCACCCCATACAAAACGGTGCATGGCTGCGCGGCATCTTTAGTGTAAAGCTTATGTACCCGGAAACCCGCAACTATCAAGGGTTTCCGGGTTTCTCTATTTCTGAGCGGGTTTCTCAAAAACAGCGATTTCGTGCACATTTCGTGCACAACATCAAAAAAACTGCGGTTACGGCTCCTCTGCTGCGAGGAATCGTAACCGCTTTTTGTTCTCTTTTTTCGGCGGCGGGTGCTCACGCCCTCCGGCACGAAGGCCAAATGGGCTACCGGCAGCGGCAAGCTGGTGGCTGTGTACATTTCCGAGAGCGTGACAGCACTTGCACCCGACGCCTTTGACGGCGCAGCTGAAACTGTCATCCTCGTCGGTACGCCCGGCAGCGCGGCAGAGACCTTTGCAGTAGAACACGATCTCAGCTTCCTCGCAGGCTGAGACGACACGATCGTGATAAAGGGGCTGTGAAAAAACTGCGTTTTTTCACAGCCCCTTAGTTTATCAAAGCTGGTTTACGTCCTCGGTATAGGGGAGGATCGAAATTTCCAGATTGCCGTTTTTGGTACGCAGGGCGTCGATAAAGGCTTTCTCCTCTCCGGCGTCCTTCAGGCGGATCTTATAGGAAAGGCGGAACATACTGCCCATGCCGGTGGTCTTGGCGCCCGCCTTCTCCACCTTGTTAAGATAGCGGTCAAAAATCTCATCGAAGGCGCCGTTATACTCCAGCGACTCCGGGATCGTGATGCGCAGAAGCTGATCTTCGATCTGCGCGCTATGCTCAAAGAGCGAGGTCTTGCCCAGCAGGAGATAAAAGAGCGCCAGCGCGATCAGCAGAATCACGCCGTAAGCCAGATAGCCCATGCCGAAGGCGATGCCCGCGCCCATGGCCACGAGGATCGCGGCGATCTCATCGGCGCTGCCCGGTGCGCTGCGGAAGCGGATCAGTCCGAAGGTGCCGCCCACGGCGACGCCCGCGCCGATGTTGCCGTTGACGAAGGTGATGACCGCCGCCACAATGAAGGGGATCAGCGAGGTCACCAGGAAAAAGCGCTTGGTGGAGCGGATGCAGAAGCTCATGACCCAGGCGTAGAGGACGCCGGTCAGAAGCGTAACGCCGGCCATCAGGAAGAACTGGGCGGGTGTGACGGTGGCGGAATAGATGGAAGCAAACATATACAAATCTCCTTTCTCAAAACACAAATCTTATCAGGCGGAGGCTTTCAGCAGCTGCCGGTAGGCTTCGCCGTATTTGGAAAAGCTGCTCTTGTAGATTTTCCCCGCGGACAGGATCTCCGCCATCCAGAGCGGCATGGCGTCCTGTACCTTCAGCTCCAGGATCGTCCAGCCCTCCGGGAGGAGGGGGATGCCGTCCATGGACTTTTCAAGCGTCAGATCCTCGATGCGGTAGCGGGGATTTGCGTCAATGGTGAGACGCAGGTCTCCGTCCGGCTCGAAATAGGCCGTGCGGTCGTAGATAATGAGGCAGGCGGGCGTCAGCTCCCGGTAAAAGTCGCGGAAGGTCTGAAGCTCCCGGCTGATCTGTCCGACGGGAACCGCCTCGTCCGGCTCGTCGAAAAAGCGCTCCACCTGGGGAATGGTACTCTGCACGCGGCGCTTGTAGACGATGCCGTCGGCCTTGCGCTTGAGCTCCAGAAATACCGGGGAATCCTCCGTGGCAAGCCCGTAGGAGCGCAGGCGGATCTTCTCTTTATACTCCGGCTTTTCCAGGCTTGCGCGGATCAGGCGGTAGTCCGGTGTATCGTAGTACAGCGAAGCAATGGAGGTCAGGCCAAACTGGTCGACCTGCATGCGCCCTTCCAGTCTCTGCTTGAGATAAGCGGTTTGCTCCGCGTTCAGCAAATATTTCAGCTCATAGCGCTTCATCACGGCGATGGGATTGTTCACGGTCTGCGCCATGGCGCTCACCTCCTTAAAAAATATGAGCCGTAGATCTTCTCTACGGCTCTTACGATAGCAGTCTTAACTTAAATAAACCTTAACTTTTTTACTCGATCCCGAGCACTTTATAATCCTGCGCTTCGACGGCGGCCTTCATGGTCTCAAAGTCCGCATCGCCCTTGACGACGGCGGTGCCGGAGACGTGGCTGACCACGGCCTCGTCCACACCGTCGAGCGCCTCGAGCGCCTTCTTGACTCTGGCCTCGCAGTGCGGGCACATCATGCCCTCGATCTTCAGGGTTCTCTCCATGGGTGGTTCCTCCTTCTTTTCGTTTTCGAGGATGATCTCCTCGGTTTTCTGTCCCTTGCGGGGCTTATCATGGCTTGCGTCATGCATGTTGAACAGATTCAGGCGCAGGGCATTCGACACCACACAGAAGCTCGAAAGGCTCATCGCCGCCGCGCCCAGCATCGGGCTGAGCGTCAGCCCCGCCCAGACAAAGCAGCCCGCCGCCACCGGGATGCAGACCGCGTTGTAGAAAAAGGCCCAGAACAGGTTTTCGTGGATGTTGCGCAGCGTGGCGCGGCTCAAGCGGATCGCCGCCGGCACGTCCGAGAGCCGCGAGTGCATCAGCACCACGTCCGCCGCGTCCAGGGCGATATCCGCCCCCGCGCCGATGGCGATGCCCATGTCCGCTCTCGTCAGCGCAGGCGCGTCGTTGATGCCGTCACCCACCATGGCGACCTTGCCAAACTGCTGCAGGCGGCGGATCGCGCTCTCCTTCCCGTCGGGCAGCACCCCGGCGATCACGCGATCCACCCCGGCCTCTCTGCCGATGGCCTCGGCGGTGCGGGTGTTGTCGCCGGTCAGCATCACCACCTGAATCCCGAGATTCTTCAGCTCCTGCACCGCGCGGGCACTGTCGGGCTTGATGACGTCCGCCACGGCGAGAATGCCAAGGAAGCGTTCTCCATATGCGAAAAACAGCGGGGTCTTGCCCTCGGCGGCGAGGCGATCCGCCGCCTGCAAGGCGGAGGCGGGCAGCTTCACCCGCTTTTCCATATACTTCCGGCTGCCGCCGAGCAGCGTCTCACCCCGGAGGCTTGCCCGCAGACCGTTTCCGGGCAGGGCGTGGAAATCCTCCACCGCGTCAGCCGCGATCGCACGCGCCGCCGCGCCTTCGAGGACGGCGCGCGCCAGCGGATGCTCACTGCGGCTCTCAAGGCTCGCGGCAAGGCGGAGAAGCTCCGTCTCGCTCACGCCCTCAGCCGGCAGCAGCTCGGTCAGATGGGGCGTACCCTCGGTGATGGTGCCGGTTTTATCGAGCGCCACAATGTTCACACGCCCGGTCTCCTCCAGCGCAGCAGCGGTCTTGAAGAGGACGCCCTGCTTCGCGCCGACGCCGTTGCCGACCATGATGGCAACGGGCGTTGCCAGACCCAGCGCGCAGGGGCAGCTGATGACGAGCACCGAGATGCCCCGTGCGAGGGCAAAGCCGACGTCCCGCCCCAGCAGGAGCCACACGAGCGCCGTCACCAGCGCGATGGCCATGACCACCGGCACGAACACGCCGGAGACCTTGTCCGCGATCTTGGCAATGGGAGCTTTGGTCGCCGCCGCGTCTGAGACCATGCGGATGATCTGGCTGAGAGTCGTGTCCTCCCCCACGCGGGTGGCCTCGCAGCGCAGGTAGCCCTCCCGGTTGATGGTGGCGGCGGAGACGCGATCGCCCGCGGTCTTGTCCACGGGGATGCTCTCCCCGGTCAGCGCCGATTCGTCCACCGCGCTCGCGCCCTCGAGTACGATCCCGTCCACAGGGATGCGCTCCCCCGGCCGCACGGCGAACACGTCCCCCCTCTGCACCTGCTCAATGGGAACACTTTTCTCCTCGCCGTTTTTGAGCAGTGTCGCGGTCTTGGGCGCGATCTTCATAAGCCCCTTGAGCGCGTCGGTGGTCTTGCCCTTGCTGCGCGCTTCCAGCGTCTTGCCCACGGTGATGAGCGCGAGGATCATCGCGGCGGACTCAAAGTAAAACTCATGCATCCAGCGCATCGCGGCGTCAACGCCACCGTGAAGCTGGGCGTCCGTCATGGCATAGAGCGCGTAGACGCTGTATACAAAGCTCGCCGAGGAGCCAAGCGCCACCAGCGTGTCCATATTCGGCGCGCGGTGGAGAAGCCCCTTAAAGCCGCTGACAAAAAACTTCTGGTTGATGAGCATAACGATGGCGGCAAGCAGCAGTTGGGTGATGCCCATTGCCACATGGTTGCCCGTAAAAAAGCGCGGCAGCGGCCAGCCCCACATGCTGTGCCCCATGGAGAAATACATCAGCACCAGCAAGAAGCCCAGCGAGGCCGCCAGCCTTCGCAGCAGCTTCGGCGTCTCGTGATCGGCCAGCTCCTCCTCACGCAGCGCGGCGGCGGTCTTTTCCGCACCCTTCGGGCTTGCGCCGTAACCCGCGTCCTCCACGGCCTTGATGATGCTCTGCGCATCCGCCGTGCCTTCCACGCCCATGGAGTTCGTGAGCAGGCTCACCGAACAGCTCGTCACGCCCGGCACCGCGCCCACGGCCTTCTCCACCCGTGCCGAGCAGGCCGCACAGCTCATGCCCGTCACGTTATATTGTTCCATAAAATCACCTTCTTTTCCCACTATATTATCCCAAGAAGTATTTGTCAAGTACCCGTTCGTCGCCTTTAACCGCTCGTCAAAGTTTTATCTGCTCTTGCAATTCTCACGCAGTCGCGGTAACATGAAGCCAGCGATTGCGGCAAAACTGATAGGAGGCTGATTTGTATGAAATGTCCCCGCTGCGGTCGGGAGCTGATTGAGGACTCCCACCGGAAAATCCCCCTGCTCATGTGCTATGACTGCGGCTATATCGAAGGCCGCAGCAATGACGCCGACCTCTCCGGCATGCGCAACTATGCCCGTATGCAGAGCCTGAACCTCAACGAAATGGCGTCCTTCCTTTCTGACGGGCTGGGCGTGGAGCTCGATGTGGTCGCCAAGTGGCTGGAAAGCCCGGCAGAGTAAAAATGCAGAAATCGGAGGCGGAAGGCCTCCGATTTCTTGTTGTCAAATTCTATGGAATCCGATATAATGATTATTTGATGGCGAAAAGCCAAAAAGCTTTTCGCCGCGCCGCTCTGCGGCGCAGCAAAACAGTAAGGCTGTTTTGCCAAATACTCATTGCAATGAGCATCGGGCGAATGATTTAAGAAATCATTCGCTGCCAAAC
Source organism: Oscillospiraceae bacterium (assembly GCA_902785115.1). GTDB lineage: Bacteria > Bacillota > Clostridia > Oscillospirales > Oscillospiraceae > Limivicinus. The sequence continues at coordinate 22,500 of CACZXQ010000036.1, forward strand.
GTGTCGTTTGGCAGCGAAATCAATCGAAACATCGATTGATTTCGCCATCCGATGATCATTATAATATCTTTTTAGAACAAAACCGCAACGGAGGTCTTTATGGACGAAATCACCGCCGGAACCTTATACATTGTCGCAACGCCCATCGGCAACTCCCGGGACATGTCGCCCCGCGGGATGCAGATCTTGCAGGACGCGGACATCATCGCCGCGGAGGACACCCGCCGCTCCATGGTGCTGTTAAACAAGCTCGGCATCAAGAACAAGCTTGTGTCCAACCACAAGTTCAACGAATACGGCAAGGCCAGGTATTTCATCAACGAGATGAAAGCGGGCAGGAGCATTGCCGTCATCACCGACGCTGGCACGCCCTGCATCTCCGACCCGGGCAACGAGCTGATCAAAGCCGCCGTAGAGGAGGGCATCCGCGTGGTGGGCATCCCCGGCTGCTGTGCGGCGGTGAACGCGCTTGCGATCTCCGGCTTTGACCTGAGCTCCTTCACCTTCTACGGCTTCTTCCCCCGCGAGAACGCGGAGCGCCGCCGACTGCTTGAAAAGCTGCGCCGGGGCGATACGCGCACCTTCGCGCTCTACGAGTCCCCCAAGCGCATCATGGATCTGGTGGATTTCTTCATCGAGCAGGAGGCCGACGTGCGCCTGTGCCTCTGCAACGACATGACAAAGCTGCACGAGATGAGCTTTCGCGGTACCCCGGCGGAGGTCAGGGAGCAGCTTCTTGCCAAAGGCAACTACGACAAGGGCGAGTACGCCATCGTCCTCGAGGTACAGCCCGGCTACGTCTTTAACAAGGTGGAGCACACCGTCTCCGCCGAGGCCATGCTGGTAGACGCGATGGTGGCCGGGGAGCTGAGCGCCAAGGAAGCCGTTGCCGCCGTCCTTTGTGACGAGAACAACTCCTACAGCAAAAACGAGCTCAAGGCCGCCGCGCTAAGGCTCAAAAAGCTGTTTGAATAAGCATATGAAAGAACGAAATCTCACTAACGAGATCTCCGCGGCGCTCGATACGCTGACGAAGGCAGTGTTCAGCCAGCCGCTGGACAAAGACGCGGATCAGAAGATCAGCGTCCGCCCCTTGCAGCACAAGGGGAAGCGCCTTTTTCAGCTTGAGCGGCAGCGCGGCGCCCAGGCCTTTCACCAGAATGTGGAGGGCGAGGCGCTGCTGCAGCTTATTGAGACCGATCTGGACGGGCGCTACCGTCAGGCGCTGCTCGTGACGGAGGAGGCGTCCGCCCAGTACAGTCTGCGGCAAAACGGGCTGTACAAAAAGACAGGCGGCGCGGCTGTCCCCCGCCCTGCGCCCGCGGCGCAGGGGCATGACCGGGAAAAGCAGTACCTTCTGCGGGAGGGTGAGGCGATCCCCGCGCTGGTGGATCTCGGCGTGTTCACGGCGGACTACAGGATCGTCAAGGCACGCTACGACAAGTACCGGCAGATCAACCGCTTCCTCGAGCTCATTGACCAGGCTTTTGCCGGAAGCGATGAGAAGAGCATCACGATCCTGGACTTCGGCTGCGGCAAGAGCTATCTGACCTTCATCCTCTACTATTACTTCGCCGTCAAGCGCGGCATGGACGTGAAGATCATCGGCTACGACCTCAAGGCCGACGTGGTGGAGCGCTGCAACGCCATCGCCGCGAAATACGGCTATGCGGGGCTGCGCTTTGTCCACGCGGACGTGAGCCGGGACGTGCTGTATGACGAAACCGTGGACATGGTGGTGACGCTGCACGCCTGCGACACCGCGACCGACTACGCCCTGCACTACGCGATCCAAAAGGGCGCAAAGCACATTTTCTCCGTCCCCTGCTGCCAGCACGAGATAAACGGCAGCATGCACAAGGGCGGAGAGCTGGACATTTTCCTGCGCCACGGCATCATCCGCGAGCGCATGGCCGCTCTGCTGACCGATTCCATTCGCGCGCTCGTGCTAGAGGATCGCGGCTATCAGGTGGACATGATCGAGTTTACAGACTTTGACAGTACGCCGAAAAACCTCATGATCCGCGCCAAACGCACAGGCAAAACCGGCGTCGCCGGCAGAGCCCAGGCGCGCTCGCTTGCCGAACGCTACGGCTTTACGCAGACGCTGCTGGAGCTGGAGGCGTGAAGAGATGGCACCGCTCAAAGCGAAATAAGAGACTGTCTCAAAACGAAGGTTTCCTGCATACGAACCGCACGGCTCCGTAGGGGCGATTCATGAATCGCCCGGCGGTGAATCGTGAATATCTATTATCAAATATGGGCGAATTCGTAACAAATGATACGAATTCGCCCATATTCCCTGATTGATTCACAGCTTTTCTGCTCGGGCGATTCGTGAATCGCCCCTACAGCGAAAACGGAAGTTTTCTCAAAAACTGAAGTTTTGAGATAGCCCCTTTTTCGTTCAAGCCTCATGCTTTCCGTGCTTCTTCTCCCAGCGGCGGCGCTGACGGACGCGGACGAATTCCTCGGCGCTGTCCTTCCACTGAGGCAGCACGTCGTCTGCCATTTTCTCTTTTCCGCGCCGCAGAAGCTTCCAAAGCGCGGCGAGAAGGGCAATAACCGGCGTCAGGGCGAAGAGCCAGCCGAGGAATACGAGCAGGGAGCAATAGTCCTCCATGCATCGCGCGGCGTTCTCCCAGTAGGGCAGCAGTACGCCCAGCTTCTGCATACTGCGCGTGCCGAACCGGGTCACGAGCCGGAGAAGGCTCGCCATGGTGAAGCGCTCCGTGTTCTCCACGATCTCGCCCTGTCCGATGGGAAATTTCTCCCGCGCGAAATTCACGGCAAAGCCCTTGACCGGCTCCGCCATCACCAGCTCATAGCAGCTGATCCCGGCGTCCGGCTCCAGCTCCTTCCAGGCGTCATAGGCCATATAGAGCCCCATGCCCGCGGTGTAGGCGCGTTTGCTCGCAAAATCCTGCTCCCGCTCAATGACCCCGGCGACCACGAAGGGCACGCCGTTGATGCGAAGCGTCAGCCCCGCGAGGTCTGTTCCGCCGAAGAGCAGCCACGCAAGCTCCTCATCCAGCAGCACCCGATCCTTCATCAGATCGCTCTCCCGGAGGTAGCTGCCGCTCAAAAGCCGCAGCGGGTGAAAGCGGAAAAAATCCCCGCCCACGGCGATCACGCTCGCCTCGCCCTTGCCGAGATCGGTGGAGGTCAGCGCCTTCCCGGTGCAGCTCCAGGCGTCCACGGAAAGCTGCTCGTCCGTATCCACATCCAGTGCCGCCTCGTGCAGCTTTTTCTGTGTGTCCGTGCGAAACTGGTAGATCTGGTTCAGCGTCAGCTTTTCGTCCACGGGTACAAAGCAGCTGAGCTGGCTGAAGCTTGTCTCGCTCTCGCCCTGCCAGCGCTTTGCCACGTTTTGGGAATCGAGCCGACCGCCCAGCCAGGCCGCCGCGCCAAAGCAGGCGGCGGACATAAGCGCCAGCGCCGCGCACAGGATCAGCAGGGCGATCCCTTTTCCTCTTCGTCTCTGCATATCAGCCATTGTCCGCAAGGCGCACCATGTCGCCGTTCTTGACCGGGGCGTTCGCGGTGGTGATGACGTACTCGCCCCAGCTTGAGAGGTCGCCCGTGACGGCGGAGTTCATATCGTCCTCCGCCAGCACCTCCACGTTCACGCGCCGCGCGATATAGCGGTTGCCGAGCGGCGAGCTCTTCGACTCGATCTTGAGAACGAACTGACCGTTTGCGTCGCTGCGGATGGCGGAGTTGGGAACTACAAGGTCATAGTTTGCGCTCTTCTGCCCGACGGAGATGGTGAGCTCCGCCCCGGCGTTCACGTCACCCGTGAGGTTGAAGGTCAAAAGCTTGTTGGTTTGGGGATTCTTGGGATCGGTGCGGATGGATTCGAGGGTCGCGGTGATGGAGTTGCCCCAGTAGTAATTGGAGACCGTGGCGGAGTCACCCACCTTGAGCCGGCGCGCCTGGTCGTTCGTGACCGTGAAGGAGAGGGTATAGCCCAGATCGGGCACTTCGATGGTGGCCAGCACCTCGTCCTTGGCCTTGGTCTCGCCCGCGATGCACTCCACGGACTGCACCGTTCCGGAGACTTTGGCGAGGATCTGGTTTTCCTCCCCGCCGGAGAGCTCCGCCAGCTTCTGCTTGGCCTTCTCGATCTGCTGGCCGATGTCGGTCAGGTCGAGATAGCTCAGCGACTGGCTCTTCGAGTCGCTGATTTTCTTGAGTTCAAGATTGTTTTGCAGCGTAAAGAGGGTGTCCTCCGCCGCCTGCACGGCCTCCTTGGCCTGTTTATACTCGGCACTCACGGTTTCGGTGCCCATGATCTCGTCGATGACGGCCTGGATGGCCTCCACCTTGGCCTGTGCGGCGGCAAGCGTGGTTTCCGCGTCGGTGACGGTCTCCTGCGCCGCGTCGACGGCGGCTTCGGCGTCCTTGACGGCGGTCTGCGCGGTTTCGACCTCCGTGCGGGCGGTCTCGCTTTGCAGCGAATTGAGATACTGTGTCGCTTCCGCAAGCGCTTCCTTGGATATGCGCAGCCCTTCCTCCAGTTCCGCGATCCGTCCGGGCGGCTCAATGCCCTGCGCGTTCTGCAGCTCGATCGTGTACTTTTCGACCCAGTATTCCTGCTCCTGCACCCGGTCATAGGCGGTGTTGAGCTTGTCGTTATAAAGGCTCAGAATCGCGTCACGGTCGATTTTCCTGCTCTCCAAAAGCTGCTGCTTGGCAGCTAAATCGGCCTTCGCGGCGGTGAGCGCCTCGTTGGCGGTCAAAACCTCCTGCTTTGCCGCGTCCATCTGCTCGCTGGGGATCTCGCGGGTGGATTTCTCCTGCACGGCGGCCAGCGCCGCCTGAGCATCGCTGAGCGCCTGCTTGGCCTTCTCGATCTCCCGCTCCTCGGCCTTGTAGCTCACGACCGGGACGCCGATGGCCGCGCGCTGATAGCTCAATTGGAGCTGCCTGAGCTGCTCCTGCGCTGCCTCGACCTCGGCGCTCTCGCCCTCACCGAGGATGAAGAGCACGTCGCCCGCGTTCACGCTCTGCCCGGCCTTGACCATGACGGCGCGGATCTCCCGCGTCTCGGCGGCCTTGACGGTGTGGGTGCCCGCGGCGGTGACGGTGCCGGTGCCGCGCACCTTGGCGGTGATGGAGCCGCCCTGCACGCTCTGCGTCGCCACCTCCGGGAGACTGCGGTTCATGATCGTATTGGAAAAGAAGGTCAGCACCAGCAGCACCGCGAGAAAGATGATCGCGGCGTTCTTGACCCAATCTCTGTTTTTCGGTTGATATTCCATAGAAACCTCCGTATCAGTGGTTAGTGGTTCGTGTCATAGCTGGCCACTGATCACTGACCACTGGCCACTAAATCATCCCTTGACGCTGCCGGAATTTGCAATGCCCTCGACCAGATACTCCTCGCCGTGCAGAAACAGCAGCAGGGACGGGATCATGTACACCGTCGCCATGGCGAAGGCAAGGCCGATCTCGCCCGCGTTGATGGACGAGAGGAACACGCTCAAGGGCTGGGAATCCGCGTCCTGCAAGAGGATCAGCGGCTGCTCCACCATGTTCCAGTAGTCGATGAAGACGAGGATCACGATGGAATAAAGCGCCGAACGGCACTGGGGCAGGCAGATTTTCGTG
>CACZXQ010000037.1 GCA_902785115.1 Oscillospiraceae bacterium
TCAACCGGCCGGATGTGCTGGAGCGCTTTGCGGAGGAAGCCTCCGGGCTGCTCGGCAGGGAAATCCACGCCAAGATCGAAGAGCTGCGGGAAACGGAACGCCCGAAACGCAGTCTGGACGAGCTGAAATCCTTTAAGGAAGTTCACTTCAAATAAGATTAAATAGTTAGGAGATTGTGATTATGGCTAAAGGCGGTTTTCGCGGGGGCTTCCCCGGCGGCAATCAGGCAAACATGATGCGCCAGGCGCAGAAGATGCAGCAGGATTTCATGAAGATGCAGCAGGAGCTGGAGGCGACCAGGTTTGAGTTTAGTTCCGGCGGCGGCGCGGTGAAGGCCACCATGGTGGGCACCCGACAGCTCGAATCCATCGAGATCAAGCCCGAAGTTGTCGATCCCGAGGATGTGGAGATGCTGCAGGATCTCATCATGACCGCGGTCAACGGCGCCATCAAGCTGGCTGACGACAAGACCAGCGAGGCCATGGCCAAGCTGCAGGGCGGCATGGGCGGCTTCCCCGGCCTGTTCTGAAAACGAATCGTGAAGAACGAAAAGTGAACAGTTGTGGTGTCCCCTGCGGGAACGGATTTTGAAATCCTCGCAAAGCGACACCATAACGGTTCACTTTTCGTTTTTTATCCATCAGCGAAAGGGGATTGCCATGCTGCGCAAAGCCTATCTGGAGATCACCAACGTCTGTAATTTAAGCTGCGCCTTCTGTCCGGGGACAAAGCGCACAGCGCGTTTTCTCACGCCGGGGGAATTCCGCCAGCTCGCGGGCAAGCTGCGAGGGCATACGGAATACCTGTATTTCCACTTGATGGGGGAGCCGCTGCTGCACCCGGCGCTGGAGACGCTGCTGAACATTGCCGGGGAACTGAAATTTAAAGTTATGTTAACCACAAACGGCACGCTGCTGCCTGAGCGACAGAGCATCCTGCTGGCTTCCCCGGCATTGCACAAGGTGAACATCTCGCTGCAATCCTTTGAGGCGAATGTCGGCGGGGACTTGGGGACATATCTCAAGGGCTGTACGGACTTTGCGGCTGCCGCGGCGAAGGCGGGGAAGCTCTGCGAGTTTCGGCTCTGGAACCGCGGCGGCTGGGAAACCATGAACGGCACGATCCGAAGCGGGCTGGCGGAGAGCTTTCCGGAACCCTGGACGCCCAGCCGCAACGGCTACCGGCTGGCCGAGCGCGTCTGGCTGGAACCCGGCGACCGCTTTGACTGGCCGGATCTGGCGCTGCCCAGCCTGGGGGAGCGCTGCTTCTGCTATGGCCTGCGGGATCAGATCGGCGTCCTCTGCGACGGGACGGTGGTGCCCTGCTGCCTGGATCGGGAGGGGGCGGTCGCGCTGGGGAACCTCTTTGACGAAGAACTTTCTGAAATTATGTCAACCGAACGTGCCCGCGCGATCTACGAGGGCTTTTCCCAACGCAGAGCCGTAGAAGCCCTGTGTCAGCGCTGCGGTTATGCGAGAAGGTTTTCATAAAACGATAAACATAAAGAAGTTAACAGAAAGAAGATAACATATAAAGGTTAACATAAATATGAAACAGGAAAAAAGCTGCGGCGCGGTGGTGTGGTTTGCACAGAACAATGAACGGCTGTACCTGATCGAACAGATGCGGGGCGGCCATTTTGCCATGCCCAAGGGGCATGTAGAGCCGGGAGAGAGCGAGGCGGAGACAGCCGAGCGGGAGATTTGGGAGGAGACCGGGCTGCGCGTTCACGCGGATACGGGCTTTCGGGCTGCCAATGCCTACAGTCCCTATGCCGGATGCCGGAAGGAGGTCGTCTATTTTACGGCCGAGGCGACGACGATGGCCACAACCGTACAGCCGGAGGAAGTGCGCTCCGTCTGCTGGCTTGGGTATGAAGCGGCGCTTGAAAAGCTGAGCTACGAAAATGACCGCGAGATCCTCAGAAAGGCGCAGGCGTATCTGAAAAATTCTTAAGTTCACAGAATTGTCTTTCTTTTGCCGCGCTTGTATGCTACCATGTGGGTGATCCAAGGAGGGAACAGCAATGAAAAAGCTTATTACTGCTGTGCTGGCGGCGCTGCTGATTTTGAGCGCGATGCCCACAGCCTTTGCCGAGGGGGACAGCGTCGCAACGGTCGTGCTGCCCGCCGAACAGGAGACCGCGGTGCAGCAGGCGCCGGCGCAGGTCACAGTGAACCAGAGCCGCGCGGTCATCGGCGCCGATCTGACGCCCGATCAGGTGACGCTTGTCTACCAGGCCTTCGGCCTCAGCCGCGGCAGCGCCATCGAGCTTACCGTAACAAACGCCGAGGAACGGCAGTACCTGCAGGGCTATGTGAGCGAGTCGCTGATCGGTACGCGCTCGATCTCCAGCGTCTATGTGGAGCTGCTGCCCGCAGGCTCCAACATGGATGTGCGCACCAGCAACATCACCTGGTGTACGCCCGAGATGTACATGAGCGCCCTTGCCACCGCGGGGATCACCGACGCGAAGGTGATCGTCGCCTCCCCCTTCGCCGTGAGCGGGACGGCGGCGCTGACGGGCGTGTACAAGGCTTACGAGGACATGACCGGCAAGAAGCTGGACGATCTGGCGAAGGCTGTCTCCACGCAGGAGCTCACCATCACCGGCGGCCTTGCGCAGGAGATCGGCAGCATGGACTCCACCTCCATCGTCAACGACCTCAAGCTGATGCTGGATGAGACGCAGAAAATGACGGACGAGGAGATCCGGCAGGAGATCATCGCCATTGCCAAACAGTACAACGTGAGCCTCACGGACAATCAGATCCGTCAGCTCATTTCGCTCTGCCGCTCGCTGGAGGGGCTCGATCCCGATTCGCTGAAAAAGCGGGTGGAGGATGTGCAAAGCACGCTCAACAAGGTCTCCGAAGCCAAGACCCAGGTGGTGGGCTTCATCCAGACGGTGAGCAAGGTCGTCTCTTCCGTGCGTGAGTTCTTCGACCACATCAAGGATATCATCGGATTATAACAAACACACCCCGCCATTCGGCGGGGTGTGTTACAGCTTTACATGATGGGGATCTTGATCTTGAGATCCGTCAGCGGCCAGGAGGAGCAGGCGTGGAACCAGCCCATCTCCTTGTCCATGCGCCGTCTGCCGTCGCCGATGGGGGAGACGAAGATCTCGCCCTCGAGCAGGTGGCTGCGGCAGAAGCCGCACTCGCCGTTGCGGCAGTGGGTGTCGATGGCGATGCCGGAGCGCTCGAGCGCGACGGCAACCGGCTCGCTGGCCTTCGCCTCGATCACGTCCTCATGGATGCCGCGCAGGACGGTGATCCTGAAGGTCTTCGTCTCGGTGCCCTTGGGGTAGCCGGGCAGGGTGGAGACGTCGGCGGGGTTGTTCACCACGTCGTGGCGGAAGCGGCGCACAGGAACGCCCATCTCGTCGAGCGCTTTCTTGACGAAGCGGAACATGGGCAGCGGGCCGCAGAACATATAGGTGCAGTCGGGCGTGGAGTACTTCTCGATGATCTCCCGGGTGATGAAGCCCTTCTCGCCGTCCCAATCGGGTTCGTCAGAGAGGACGTGCACGACCTTGACGTCGGGGCAGGCCTTCTCGATCGCGTCGAGCTCCTTTTTGAGCACGATGTCGTTTGCCTTCACGGAGCCGTAGAGGATCGTGAGCTTGCAGCCCTTCATCTTGCCATAAGCGATCTCCTTGGCCATGGAGTGGAAGGGCGTGATGCCCGAACCGCCGGCGAGCGCCACAAGCTCCTTCGAGTCGCGCAGCGGCTCCCAGTAGAAGAAGCCGAAGGGCAGCGCACCCTCCAGCGTGTCGCCGACCTTGACGTTTTCAAACAGGTAGTCGGGCACGAGGTAAGGCACGTTGCGGCGCACGGTGATCTCAAAGAAGGGATGCGCGCCTCTGGCCTCGAAGGGGGCGGAGGAGATGGTGTAGGGGCGGGAGAGCAGGCTCTCGCCGATCTTGAGACGGAAGTTCACATACTGGCCGGACTGGAACACGGGGATGTGCCCGTCGGCGGATTCAAAGCGGAAGATGCGGGAGGACGGGGACGCCTCGCGGATATCCACGACCTTGAAGAGCATGTGTTTGGGGTGCAGCTTGTCCGCCATCTCGCGGATGGGGTCTTTGGGATCGGGAATGGGGGAGCCGTTTGCGAAGTTTTCCTCTCTCAGCCTGGTAACGCGGGAAGCACCGCCCACGTCCTGCAAAAAGCCTTTGACCTTAATACTCATTTCTCACAGCCTCCCTTTCTTCTCCATGTCTTCCTTGACGCTCTTGGCAACGCCGCGGTGGCCGTTGAGGTCATAGCCCTTGTACTTGGTCTCGAGCAGCTCGCCGAACTTCTTGAGCTGACCCTTCATCTTCAGCAGCCAGGGGTTTCTGATGATGTTGCCGAGGGTGCGGGCGGAGGGCTCGATCACGTTGCCGTTTGCGTCCTTGTAGTTGCGGTTGAGCTGGGGGCCGTCGTGCGTGATGCCGCAGAACTCTTCCACGTCATGCACGGCGTAGTAGGAGGGCACGCCCATGATGGCGCCCATCTCGTAACGACGGCCATTGTAGTGGGGGCTCCAGCACTTGCCGCCGACGCGATCCTGACGCTCAAGGATCGTGTAGTTGTTGTATCCCTTCTTCTCGAGATACATACCGGCGGACAAGCCCGCGGGGCCGCCGCCGACGATGCAGATGCGAATGTTTTTATCCATGTCATTTCCTTCGATCCTGATAGTAGAGCGATGCATTTTCGATGCTGCTTTTATTATAAAATTTTATTATACAACAAGTCCTTTCAATTTTCACTATATATTTTACGATCTTTGTCAAAAAAGTTTCATAATCTTTACAACGCTCTTTTCAAGCCTGAAGGGATGTGATATGATAGGCGTCGAAAGAGACAAACGATTGGAATAGCTTTGCGCATGATGAAAGGGGATCTCTATGCGATTCGATTCTTTTCGTGAGCTGCTGTCCTACTGGGCTGAGAAGCGGCCAGACGCCCCGGCGCTGCGCTATGGAAGCGAGACGCGCAGCTTCGCCGGACTCTGGGAAGACGTACAAAGCCGCGCCGAGACCTTGCAGAGCGAGTCGGGCGCCTGCGTCGGCATCCTCGCTGACGGAAGCCTCCGCTGTGTGGAGGAGATTTTCGCGGCGAACCTCGCGGGCAAGCAGACCGTGCTGCTGGATGCGCTTGCGCCGGCGGGGCTTCTGAAAACCCTGATCCGCTATACGGACGTCGACGCCCTCTGGGGCGATGCGGATCTGGCGGAGGAGCTGGAGATGGCGCTCAACCGACCCTGTGTACAGGATGGGGCGGGCAAGCTCCTCTTCTTCACCTCCGGCACCACGGAGCAGGCCAAGGCCGTGGTGCTCACCGATCACTCCCTGTGCCAGAGCGCCTACAACGGCTCGAGCAAGCTTCCCCTTTCCCCGGAGGATACGCTTTTGTGCCTGCTGCCGCTGGGGCATGTGTTCGGCTTTGTGTGCGGGCTGTTGTGGGGGCTTTCCTGCGGCGCCTGCGTGGCGCTTGGCCGCGGCGCGAGGCATTATCCGGACGACTGCGCGTTTTACCGCCCCACGGCGGTGTCGGTGGTGCCGATGCTGCTGGGCTTCCTGCTGCGGCAAAACTGCATGAACGCAGAGCTGGGGCTGATCCTTGTCGGCGCGGGGGACTGTTCGCCGGCGCTGCTGCAGGCCGCGGCGGCAAAGGGCGTGCGCGTGAGCTTCGGCTACGGCCTGACCGAGACCAGCTCCGGCGTCGCCATCAGCGTGGGGGACGATCCCTTTGCCATGGAGATCTGCCCGGACGACACGGTCACGCTCGCTGAGGACGGGGAGATCCTGATCGAAGCGCCCACCTGCATGATGCAGGGCTACTACAAGCAACCCGCGGCCACCTGGGAGGTGCTGCGCGGCGGCGTTCTCCGCACCGGCGACCTCGGGCGCTTTGACGAAGCGGGCAGGCTCCACATCACAGGCCGCAAGAAGGACATTCTTGTGCTCCCGGACGGGACAAAGCTTTTCCTGCCTGAGTATGAGGCGCGGCTGATGACCACCCTGGGGCATACCGAGCTTGCCGTGACGCTCCGGGACAATAAGCCGCTGCTGGTGTTTGTCGGCACGGCGGAGGAAAAGACCCTGTGGGAAAAGCTGCAGGGGCTGATGCGTCAGCTTCCGCGCGGGCAGCAGCTCGCGGGCATTTTGATCACGGACGAAGCCCTGCCGCGCACGGCGACGGGCAAAATAAAACGCTGGGAACTCCAGCAGAAAGTGGGAAATCCGACATGACCAGACAGGAAGTTTTGGAAAAGACCAAAAAGGTGATCCACGATTGCTTTCCCGATATGGACGTTGAGACGCTGCGGGAGGACTCGGTCATCAATACCGAGACCGCGATCGACTCCATGGGCTTCGTGCTTGTGATCTGCAAGCTGGAGGCGCTCTTTGACGTGCGCATCCCCGAACGCCAGTGGAACAAGCTCTCCACCCTGGGCGACGTGGCGGACGCGATCTGCAAGCGCGTCGAGAAATAATGAGCATATATCAGGAGGAGCTTCTGCTCCGAAGCAAGGATGTGGACATGTTCCGCCGCCTGCGTACATCCCAGCTCTTCCGGCTTTTGCAGGAGGCGTCCATCCGCCATACCGAAGAGCTTGGCATGGGGCGGGACAAGACGCTCGACAAGGGCATCCTCTGGGTGCTGCTGCAGCGGGCGGAGATCACGCGCATGCCGGAATATGACGAGCGCCTCGTGCTCAAAAGCTACGAGTTCAGGGACTTACTTCACGTCCCCTTCAGTACCGGTCAAAATAGGCCTCATCCCGCGTCCAGTGGGCGTAGAGCGTCAGCCCCTACAGGCAAAACAGGAGGGTTTATTCCGTAGGGGCGGTTATCAACCGCCCGCGCGGCGATGCCCAATATATAGGTGAAAAGCACGGCAAAGTCGTAATAAACTACGAATTTGCCGTGCTTTCTCTGTAAAAATGTTCCGTTATACTGCCGGGCGGCTAATAGCGACGCAAAGCTAGTCCTTTAGGGCCGCCCCTACGAGTTCAGGGACTTACTTCACATCCCCTTCAGTACCGGTCAAAATAGGCCTCGTCCCGCGTCCAGTGGGCGTAGAGCGTCAGCCCCTCTTCCGGCGCGACATTGGCGCAGGGCTGCCCCTTGGCGTCGATGATCTGTTCGCCGCTGCCGCCATAGCCGGTGAAGTAGCCTTCAAACACGAAGCCGGGCAGAGCGGGATTCTCGAGAGGCTCCCGGATGATGCCGTTGATCGCGGTGATCTCCGCCTCGGGCAGCGATTCCTCGCCGGGGATCAGCTCGTCACTGCCGGCGCTATAATAGACCCGGCCTTCCGTCAGGTCATACATGCCGGTGCGCCCGTCCTCCGGGCTGAGACAGGCGACATAGTCCCGCACGGGCTCGCCCTTGTCCCAGATGCGGCAGCCGTAGATCCGCAGGTCATAGTGACCGTAGACGTCGTGGGTGCCCGCGATCGTCATGTCCGTGTGCTGGCGGGAGAAGAGGAAGAGGTGCTGCTCCACCGGCTCGGTAAAACCGGGCAGGATCACACCGTTGCGCACGTCGGGATAAAAGTAGTCCCCCGGACGGAGCCAGGCCACGGTGCGCGCGGCGGAATCCTCCGTCTGGCTGTAATGCACGCCGGTAGCCGTGTAAAAATTCGCGTCGTTGCCCTGACCCTGGTGGTAGCCGACCTCCATGTACATGTGCGATTCCCGGTTGAAGCAGCCGAAGAACCAGGTGTCCTTCACCGTGAAGCCCGAGGCGCATGCAAAGTCCAGATAGAAGCGCGTTTCGTTGCTGGGGCTCACGCCGGTGTCCACGTAGGTCTGGCTGTCCATTGTGGAGTTGGAGCAGGCGGCGTAGTCGAGCATCCGAAAGCCCTCCGGCAGCGGGTCGCGCTTGAGGCGGATATGCGTAAGGATCTCCGGCGCGGGGCTTGGCGCGGGCGTGGGTTCCGGCGTCTGCTGCGCGGGCGGCGTCGCTGCGGCGGCGCTTTCGCACAGCGCACAGGCGGTCAGCAGCGGCAGCAGCAGCAACAGCAAAGCGGCAAATTTTTTCATGGACGCCTCCGGTTCACGTTAAGATGTGGAACACATGCTTAGCCCGAAAAATGTTGGCACAAATGCTTTACACAGCAGCGCTCACAGGCGGGCTTTCTCGCGTCGCAGACGGCTCTCCCGTGCAGCACGAGACAGTGGCAGAAGTCGGATGACTGCTCCGGCGGGAGGATCTTTCTGAGCGCCATCTCGATCTTCACCGGGTCCCTGCAATCATCCACCAGCCCCATGCGGTTAGAAAGCCGGATGCAGTGCGTGTCCACCACCGTGGAGCCGGGTACGCGGTACACGTCCCCGAGGATGAGGTTCGCCGTCTTGCGCCCCACGCCGGGAAGAGCCACAAGCTCCTCCATCGTGTCGGGCACGCGGCCGCCGTGCTTTTCCAGCAGCACCCGGGCGCAGGCCACGATGTCCCGCGCCTTGGCGCGGAAAAAGCCGCAGGCGTGCACATACTGCTCGACCTCGGTGACATCCGCCTCCGCAAAGCTCTCAAGCGTCGGGAAGCGGGCGAAGAGCGCCGGGGTGATCTGGTTGACGCGCTCGTCGGTGCACTGGGCGGCAAGGCGCACGGAGAACAGCAGCTCATACGGCTTGTCATAATCCAGCGTGCACTGCGCCTCGGGGTATTCCGCCAGCAGCAAGCGCACGATCTCGTTGACCTGTTCCTGCGTTCTCATGGGAACTTCTCCTTTTTTCTTTCGTCAAAGCTATTGTAACGGAAAGCCGATGCATTTTCAACTGCTCCGGCGGGTAAAATGTTTACAATTCGGACTTGAAATGAAAGAAAAACGGCCTATAATAACAGACAGCATTGGAAATGGAAAGGAGTCTTCAGCATGAGCAATTCCGTGAACAATATTGTGGATAAAATCAAGGAGATCGTCGCCAAGGGCAATGTCTCCCGTATCATCGTTCGCAAGGACGAGAAGACGCTGCTCGACCTGCCCGTGACCGTGGGCGTGGTCGGCGCCGTGGTGGGCATCACCGCCGCCAAGTGGGCGACCCTCGCCGCGCTGCTTGCCACCGTGGGCTTTGGCTGCACCGTCGAGATCGTCAAGGACAGCGGCGAGATCGTCAAGGTTCTCAGCGAGGAGGACAGCCAGAAGCTGCAGAACAAGGCCGCCGACATCGTGGGCGACGTCAAGGACGTGATCGGGGACAGCTTCAAGAAGGACGAATAAGCGTTTTGAGATTTTTTTCCTCCAAACGCAAAACGGAAAAGAAGGGGAAGTGAAAACGCTGTTTTTCACTTCCCCTTCTTTTCTTTCCCCGCGAGGCGGAAGGCGAAGATCATCGTCACGATGGACAGCGAGATCGCCGTGGCGACCAGCATCGCGTCGGCCGGGAAGGGCAGAAGCTTCCTTGCCAGAAACACCGCGCCCAGCGCCGCGAGGTCTACCGCCGTGCGGATGAGGTTCGAGCAGAGCAGCGCGTTCGTGCTGTTTTTGCCCAGCGCCTTTCTGCTGATCATCGCATTGAGAAAGCCCGCCAGCGCACCCCAGAGGAGCCCGGCCAGCGCAGCCCAAACATAAGTCATAGCGAACATCCTTCCCTGTTGTTTTTTGAAATTGTATCATATTTTCCGTGTTTTGCCTATCCTCTTGGAAAAGATTTTGCAGTATAAAGAAAGGTCAACGGGAGAAACTGAAAGCAGAGGATATCAATATCCTCTTGGGAAGCGCTGATTCAATCGGCGAGAGCAGATTCCGAGAAAATTTGCGTTCTGATGAAGGCAGTTTTTCGCAGTTGTGTATTGCAAGAAAAAGTGACAAAATAAGAACGTAAATTTTCCGGAAGATGCCGAAGGCGATTGATTCAGCGCTTCCCTTAACAGAAAGGAGAATACGATGACAACCAAAGAGCTTCTTTATGTGGACGACGCGCTGGCGCACATCCAGCTTCTGAAAACCCAGTTTCAGAACGCGGCGAGCCAGATCAAGGACCCGACGCTGCGCGTGACCGTGCAGCAGCTGGCCGATCGCCAGAACCAGATCTACCGGCAGTTTTACAATCTTGTGTGAGGTGCGTGACATGGACGACAAATGTGTGATGGAAGGCCTGCTTGACAGTGTGAAGGGAAGCTGCGATCTGCTGATGCACGGCTCGATCGAGTCGGCGACGCCGAACGTGCACCAGACCTTCAGCGCTGCGCTGAACGATGTGCTGGGGATGCAGAACAGCATCTATGCCGACATGGCAAGCCGCGGCTGGTACGCCCCGGATCAGGCGCCCCAGCAGAAGATCAACGAGCTCAGGCAGAAATACTGCGCGAATTGCTGAATACCGGGAAAATGGGATGCGGCCTTGCCGCATCCCGTTTTCCATAAAAGCACATCCGCCTTTGACTTTCCGCCTGCGATGTGGTATCATCGGTCGGCAATGAACTGAAAACCAATTTCGGGAGGACATATCGCCATGAACCAGAAAGAGCTGGGGGAGATCCGCCGCCGCATCCGGCCGGAGCATAACAGCATTCAACATATATACGGGTGTTATGTAAACACAAACAAGGAGATCATTGCCGATCTGGACGAGTCCATGGGGCTCATCACCCGCGAGGAGCAGGAGAAGTATCTGGCGCTTCTCAAGAAGGCGCTGGGCGGCGCGCTGGGGAAGAACCTGCTGGACATCTCCTTTGCCACCAGGCAGGTCATGGACAGCGAGGAGCACCGCCTGCTCTCCGCGCTGCGCAAGTGCCGCCTGGAGGACGCGGGTCTGCGCGACGCCTTTTATCACAGCGTGATCGAAAACATCGACATGGGGGAGGATAACTACCTCATCCTCCTGGTCTGCGACCGCTACGACGTGCCGCACTACGGCAAGGACGGCAATGACGACGACCGGGGCGACGTGTACGAATACCTGCTCTGCGCCATCTGCCCGGTCAAGACCGGCAAGCTGGAGCTGGGCTATGAGCCGGAGGAGAAGCGCTTTCACAGCGCCTTTGCCGGTCAGGTGGTGACCGCGCCGGAGCTGGGCTTTCTCTGGCCGAGCTTCGACGAGCGCGCCGCGAACATCTATAACGCCCTGTTCTACTCGAAAAACAGCGAAAGCATCCATCAGGAGTTCATCGACGCGGTGTTCCGCACGCCGGCGCCCGCCTCCGCGGGGAAGCAGAAGGAGACCTTTGACGAGGTCTTGACCGCCGTCATGGACAAGGACTGCCGCTTCGACGTGGTGCAGGCGCTGCATGAGCAATTGAGCGAGCGCATCGCCCTGCACAAAGAGAGCAAGGACCCGGAGCCGCTCACCGTCTCGGTGGAGGAGATGGGCGAGATTTTGGAAAACAGCGGCGCCGCGCCGGAGCAGGCGGAGGCCTTCTGCAAGCGCTGGGAGGAGGAGCTGGGCGAGGACGCCGTGCTGCGCCCGGCAAACGTCACGAGCCCCCGGCGCATGGAGATCGCTGCCGCCGAGGTCAGGATCACGGTCGATCCCAAGTACAGCTACCTCGTGGAGAGCCGTATCATCGACGGGAAAAAGTATCTCCTCATCGCCGCCGACAGCGGCGTGGAGCTCAACGGCGTGAGCGTGGAGATCGTGTAAACATAAATAGGCTGCGCTGCACAAAACGCCCGTAATAAATATTTGACAAAATACGGCGCAATGTGTAGAATGAACGTAACCTCGCAAGAGGCCACCGGAGCAATCCGGCGAAAGGTATGCGCTGTTGAATATGGCGGTTGGCCACTTCCCTAAGAGGGGAGGTGGGGCTTATGGATAAGCGGAGTGTTCTCCGTTTTCTGCTGTGCCTCATCGTGATCGTTCTGATCCTGATGTACATAGCACCAAAGGCTTACTAAGCTTTTAAAAGCTTGTTGACCGCCCGGCTGCAACCCGAGCGGTCAACATTTTATTGACTTGCATGGGCCAACCGTCAAATCAACAGCGCCCTTTTGTATGTTCATTATACCACGCGGGTGTATTTTGTCAAGCCCGGAACAACTTGAAAATAAGCGCTGCGGCGCGCAAAAGGGGATGTGAAAAAATCACATCCCCTTTTTGAACACGAACAGCTTGCTCACCACATAGTTGAGCACCACGACGACGAGCTGCGCGATGAGCTTGACGAGCATCTCGTTTCCGTGCAGCAGCGTGACGAAAATAAGCAGGATCGCCTCCTCCGCGCCGAGGGTGGCAAGCCGCCCCGCGTAGAAGGACACAAACTGCCGCAAGGCTTCGCCCCGGCTCCGGGGCTTCGCCTCAAAGACCCATTTCGCGTTGGTGAAGTAGGCGAAGGTCACGGCGCAGATCCAACTGATGACGTTTGCGATCAGGACGTTGATGCGCAGCGGGTAGGTGCAGAGCCAGAAGCTCACAAGGCTCACCACCGTGGTCAGACCGCCGAAGATGAGGTAGAGCAGCACCTCTTTATATTTGAGGCAGAGGGCTTTGAGCTTTTCGATCATATAATCTCCTTCTGCCGACAAGAAGTTTCCTTATGCAAAAACCTCCGGCGGCAGAAGGAGATTTTTAACATGTGCCGCGGTTGCCCCGCAAGGGGCGAGCGGCACGTTTTTTCAATCAGAAGATTCTGCAATTTCAAATTGCAGAATCTTCCCTCCCGCAGACGCCGGCGATGATGTAGCGCGGGCGACCCTTGATCTCCTCATAGATGCGGGCGATGTAATAGCCGATGATGCCGAGGGAGATCATGATGAGCGAGCTTGCAAACAGCAGCAGCAAAATCACCGTCGTAAAGCCGCCGAGGGCGACGCCCATGATCTTCTGCACCAGCGCCACCACGCCGAAGACGATCGCGGTCAGGAGCATCACCACGCCGAGCAGCGTGATGAGGTGCAGCGGCGCGGAGGAGAAGGAGCCGATGTTGTTGACGGCGTAGCGGATCAGCGAGCGGGTGGACCACTTGCTTTCCCCGGCAGTGCGCTCCTGCACGCGGTAGCTGACCTCCGCGCGCCGAAAGCCCACCCAGAAGGAGAGCGCCCGGAAAAAGACGTTGCGCTCCGGCATCTGATTGAGCGTGTCCACCACCTTGCGGTCGAGAAGCTTAAAGTCCGAGGAGGCGGACATGTCAAGCCCGGTGGCCTTGCTGATGAGCTGATAGAAGCGCAGCGACGCGAAGCGGTGCAGGCCAGATTCCTTGCCCCTGTCCTCCTTGATGCCCTCGACCACCTCATAGCCCTGCTCCCAGAGCCGGTACATCTCGACGATCTTCTCGGGCGGGTGCTGCAGGTCGCAGTCCATCACCACGCAGCAATCGCCCCTGGCCTGCGCAAGCCCCGCGAACATCGCAGACTCCTTGCCGAAGTTGCGGCTGAAATGCACGCCCACGACGTGAGGGTTTACGCGGCTGGCCTTTTGGATCTCATCCCAGGTCTTGTCCCGGGAGCCGTCGTCCACGAACAGCAGCTCGTGCGCGATCCCGGCATTGTCCAGAATGCCGGTGACGGTTTTGGCCGCGATGGCGATCATTTGTTCCTCGTTATACGAGGGGAGAATCACAGATAACATGGCAGGTTCCTCTATTATTATGTCAGCAGATACGCGGCGGAGAGCCCGTTTTCATACAGCGGCTCCCAGCCTGTGTAGTCGGTGCTGCCCAGAAGCCGCGGCAGCATCTCCTCCGGTACAAAGCCGCTGCTCCAGAAGGCGCTGCGGTCGATGTAGACGACGCAGGTCTCGCCCTTGCGCTGATCGAGATAAGCGTCCAGCGCCTCGGAATCCGGCTCGCCGGTGACGAAAAAATCCTCAAATGTCATCAGCTGCAGCAGATCCTGCGTCAGCGGGGCGAAGTAGCCGTCCGTCATGTACACGCAGGGGCTCTCGGCGTAAGGGGCGAGGGCGGCGTCATAGTCCCGGTATTCGGGGTAGAGATAGTCGGGCGGCACGGTGCGCGCCTCCCACAGCGAGAGGGCGAGGATCGCGACGGCCGCCGCGTTCTTCCAGCACTCCTTTCGCGGCAGACGGCGCAGCCCCTGCTCGATGAGGTGCAGCAGCAGCGACCAGAGCGTCAGCAGGATCGGAATCAGGTTGTAGAGATAGCGCTCCTCCGTCACGGGGGAGATCACCGCCACCAGCGGCAGCGTGATCACGGCGGGGAGCAGGACGATCAGCCCGTCAAAGCGCAAAAGCCCCTGCTTCTTTGCCGAGGCGATCCCCCCGCCGCAGAGGAGCAGGAGCAGCAGCAGCACCGGCAGCAGATAGAGCGGCGCGTGCAGCCCGTGGCGCAGGCGAGCCAGCATGATCCCCAGCCGCCCGGCGTACTGGGAGACGAGGCTCAGGTTCTCCAGCGCGTTCGCGCCGGAGACGAGCTTTTCCGCAAAGAGCTGATCGAGGCAGGCGGGAAAGCACAGCACCAGCAGCGCAACGCCCCCGAAGGCGCAGGCGGCGAAGGCGCCCATCGAGCGGTACTGCCGCCGCACAAGCTGCCGCAGCACGAAAAAGCCGCAGAGGAAGAAGGCGTAGAACACGAAGTAATACTGCGTCATCAGCCCGAGGAAGATCACCAGCCCGACGAGCGGGTAGCAGATCGCCTTCGGCCTTCGCATCAGACGCACGATGAGCACGGCAAGCTCCACCGTCAGGGCGGTCATGAGCACATACATGCGGATCATCAGCATCGTCGAGAGGCCGATGCTGCTCAGCCCGTAGAGGGCGACGGTGGCGGCGGCGTTCGCCGGGCTGTCATAGAGCGCCATCACGAGCCGCCAGAGCGCGAGCAGCGCCCAGAGATAGATCCCATAGTCCAGCGCAAGCCCGGTCCACTTGCTGAAAACGTCCGGCGTGAGGGAGGAGACGACGTTGAAGAGCCAGTAGTAGAGCGGGGGATGCACGTCCCTGACCTGGTTGTCGTAGACCGAGGCAAAGTCCAGGATCTCGCCGTGATCCACCGCGACGTATTCGAAAAGCTGCTGCCGCGTGAGCAGCCGATCGTGCAGATCGCCGCCCGCCACGTCCTGCAGAAAGGGCGCGAAGTGGCTGTTGGAGAGACCGTAGGTGTAGATCTCATCAATGAACATGCCGCTCTTGCGGCAGGAAAACAGCAGGCACACCCCGGTGATGACCAGCAGCACCAGCAAAAGCAGCGCGTATTTTCGCATCCATTGCTTCATGGCGTCCTCCCCAACCAAGCATTTTATACTATTATAACGCCATCTGCGCTTTTTCGCAACTGTTTTGACGAGAAGGATCGGGAAGTGGCCGCTCACCGCTCGCCGGTCACACTTTCTTATGACGCGCGGAAAGCGTAACTTCGTAACTTTGTAACCGCTCACGCTTCGAGGGCGGTCTGTTCCGGCTCCTCCGGGATCTGCTGGAGCAGAAAGCCGCGGGAGCTTCTGCCCTTTTCTTTGAAGCAGATCCCCGGCTTGAGGTATATGCCCAGCTCCTCCAGCCGGGGCTTGAGAAGATCCAGCGCCCGCTTGGGCTGCAGGCCGCCGAAGATCATCTCGCCGCAGCGTTTTTGCAGCTCCCCATAGCTCATGCGCACGGGGGAGAAGGGGTTTGTGAGCGCGAGCAGCGCCTGCAGCAGCGCTTCGTTCTCGCTCTCCTTCTCCTCCCGGATGCGCCGCAACTCCTTGAGGGACTTGTGGCTGCGGTTGGCGGATTCCAGCTCCTCCTTCGTCACGTCGGAGAAGCCGTCAAAAAACGCGCCCTGCTCGCTGATGCGAAGCCGCAGGCTCCTGCCCTCGGCGGCGTAGTTTGCCTTGCTGTGCACCGCGACGCGGCAGCTCTCGTCCTCGGGGTCGCGGATCAGATACAGCACCGAGCGCGAGGCGTTCACCAAGTCCGCCGAGCCCATCGCGGCGTTGTTGAGGTTCTCGCTCTGCAGGCGCTTGTTCACATGGCTGAGGAGCAGCATGGAGCAGGCGCACTCCTTGCAGAGGTTGGCAAGCCGCTGGAACACCGGGCGCACGATGTTGGCGCGGTTCATGTCCACCCCGCCGAGGAAGGCGTGCCAGGGATCGACCACCACGAGGCGCGGCCGGAAGGCGAGCACCGCGCGGCGAAAATCCTCCCACTCCTCCGTCAGACACAGCCCCTGGCTTGCCTGGCTGTCGAGCAGCATCACCTGCTCGAGATCCGCCCCGCAGCGCTCCAGCCGTGTGCGAAGCAGGCTGCCCTCGTCCTCCGCCGAGATGATCAGCACCTTCTCCGCGCTCCGCGGCCGCGTCTCCCCCGGCAGGCGCTCGCCCCGGCTGATCGCCGCCGCCAGCGCGCAGACGAAATAGGTCTTGCCCGTGCCGCCGGGCGCCATCAGCACCGTGAACTCCCCCTCCGGCAGGTAGGGCTTCCAGACAAAGCGCGTTTCGCGTTCTGTAAAACTGGACGCCGGAACCGCAAAATACAGCGGCCTTGCCTCATACGCCCGGATCTCCTCTGCCAGATCGGTGTAGATTTTGCGCAGGCTGTCGATGTCCGTGCCGAGGGCGAACTGCTCCTGCCCGTACTGCTCCATCTGCGCGAGGCTGATGTGCTGTGTCCGCTCGATCAGCCGCAGATCCTCCTCCGGTACGCACAGCGCCTCCAGCGCCGGGTACTGCCGATAATCGATTTCCTGTTCGACCATGTCTTTCCCCCTTCTTTGTCCTGCCCTCCGCCATCGGCGCGGCAGCTTCAAGATGGGGATATTATAGCATGAAATCAGGAAAAAGTCAACCAAAAGTTCTGTTGAGCCAAACCGGTACACAAAGTCACGAAGTCACACTTTCTGCGCGTCATAAAAAAGTGTGACCGGCGCTTGCTTATGACAAACGATC
>CACZXQ010000038.1 GCA_902785115.1 Oscillospiraceae bacterium
GCCGTTATTATAGGATTTGGGTCGTTTTTCTCGCCGCTGACGCGGCAACCGAAAAACATGACAAATTATACCATATCCGCGCCGCGTCTATGGTATAATCCATTGATACAATTCCCTTTGTTTGTCTAAAATGCACCAATCGACGCTTGACACTTTTCGGGGAAAACAGTATAATAACCATATCATGGCATAATAAGGTCAGTTTGCGTATGCCGCAGGCTGACCTCAAAGCATGAAACCTAAATAACGAAACAGGAGGGGAAAAATTCATGAAGAAGAAGGCAAAGAGATGCTTTGCGCTCGTATGCGTCTGCTGTGTCGGTTACGGCGTTGCCAAGCTGCTGCAGATCGAATCCGTGCGTGACAAGCTCTTTGAGACTCTCGGCGAGGACAAGTACATCGCTCTGGATTCCACGGTTCGCCTGCTTGCCGATCTGCTGATGTGGCCCATCGATTTTGTCAGGGCGCTGCTCCCGTAAGCCATCATTTCGTATCAAAAGCTTTCAAAGCAAAATTTGAGAAAGAAAGGGTCATACTATGAATAAACAGTATGAAGCTCTGTTTACCCCGTTCAAGATCGGGGAAGTGGAGATTCCGAACCGCATCGTGCAGTGTTCCATGGGCGGCACCACCCTGTTCGGCTGGCTGGAGCCCTCTCACTTTGACCTTGAGGGCGCCGACTTCCTGCTCAAGCGCGCCAAGGACGGCGTTGGTCTGGTGCTCCCCGGCATGCAGGTCATCCGCGACACCATGGGCAGAAAGTGGCTGGACTCCAACCGCCAGATGTACCGTGTGCTCAAGCCCTACATGGACGAGTACCACAAGACCGGCGGCAAGCTCTTTATCCAGCTCGCCGGCGGCTTCGGCCGTTCCATGGCCGTTACCCCCTGGATGGCGGCTCTCGCCCGCAACGACCTCTTAAACAAGCTCGCCTCCCCCATCGTAGACGTACAGTACAGCTGCGCCTCCGCATCCGCCACGCCCAACCGCTGGGCCGACAACCTGACCTCCCGTCCCTTCACCGTGGAAGAGATTCAGGAGATGGTGTGGCACTTCGGCGCCACCGCCAGAAAGCTGCGCGAGGCCGGCGTCGACGGCGTTGAAATTCACGCCGTGCACGAGGGCTACAACCTCGACCAGTTCGCCATCGCCAACATGAACTTCCGTACCGACCAATACGGCGGCTCCCTGGAGAACCGTCTGCGCTTCGCCTGCGAGATCGCGCAGGAGATCAAGAAGCAGGCCGGGTCCGACTTCCCCGTATCTCTGCGTTACTCCGTCCGCTCCTGCACCAAGGGCTGGCGCAAGGGCGCAATGCCCTACGAGGAGTTTGAGGAGTTTGGCCGCGATATGGCCGAGTCCGAGAAGGCCGTCAAGATCCTGGAGCAGGCCGGCTACGACTTCTTCAACTGCGACAACGGCACCTACGACGCCTGGTACTGGGCACATCCGCCTCAGTACATGCCCGACAACTGCAACCTCGCAGATGTCGAACATATCAAGCAGTTCACCAACTCCCCCGTCGCCTGCGCCGGCCGTATGGATCCGGTCAAGGCCGCCGAGGAGATCGCCGCCGGCCGTCTGGACGCCGTCGCCATCGCGCGTCAGAACCTGGTCGACGAGCACTGGGTCACCAAGATCAAAGAGGGCAAGGAAGAGACGATCCGTCCCTGCATCCGCTGCCACAACGGCTGCTTCAACTTCGCGAAGTTCGAGGGCACGGAGAACATCCAGTCCCTGCCCGACTCCCTGCATCTGGGCCGCTGCGCGCTGAACCCGCCCACCATGCAGCACAACCGCTACAAGATCGTTCCCACCAAGAACCCGAAGAAGGTCGCTGTCATCGGCGGCGGCATCGGCGGCATGGAGTGCTGCCTGATGCTCAAGAAGCGCGGCCACAAGCCCGTTCTGTTCGAGAAGACCGGCGAGCTCGGCGGCCTGTTCCTGACCGCTTCCGCCATGACCTTCAAGGAGAACGACAAGCAGCTCGTCCAGTGGTATCTGCGCGAGATGAAGGAGGCCGGCATTGAGGTCCGCCTCAACACCGAGGTCAACGACCTTGGCACCATCAAGCGCGGCTTTGACGAGATCATCGTCTGCACCGGCTCCGTGCCCAGAAAGATGCCGCAGATCAAGGGCTTCGAGAAGACCATGACCTTCACCGAGCTCCTCAAGGAAGGCAAGATCAAGGACGAGAAGCTGCAGAAGGTCGTGTTCCTCGGCGGCGGCCAGTCCTCCTGCGAGGCGGCCTACGATATGGTCTACAACTTCAAGAAGCACCCCATCATCGTCGAGTACGGCAATGACCTGGTTGCGGCGCAGGCCACCTGCCTTGCCAACACCTCCTTCCTGCGTGACGCGATGGAGTATCACAAGGTTCCCGTCTACCTGCACAGCACCATCACCGAGATCGGCGACGGCTACTGCATCATCAAGACGCCTGACGGCTCCTTCAAGCAGGAGTGCGATGCTGTTGTCAACGGCATCGGCTTCGTTCCCTCTCCCGTCGGTGAGAAGGCTCCCCACGTCCACCGTGTCGGCGACTGCGTTGCCATCGGCAACCTGCGCACCGTCATTTGGCGTGCATGGGACGTCTGCATGCGCATCTAGTTCCCCTCATAAAAACAGCACCCCGCTCGATCGAGCGGGGGTCGTAAAACAGTTTTATAGTGTTTTGCAAGGACGGCATGACTTTCGGGTCATGCCGTTTCCTTTTTCATCAGCTCATCCAGAGGGATGAAGCCCATAAAATCATAACAGATCTGTGGAGTCAATAGGCTCAGCATACCAATTTCATTATGTCGGAAGCAAAAACTCGGTTCTGTGAAGCGGATCGTTTTCACATCCCCTGTTCTTTTTCATCTTCAAACAAAATAAAAACCGGTTCGATCAGGTAACTCGAGACATATGCCGCAAGGGCGGGGCAGAGGAAAAAGGGCGCTGCGAAGCGCAGAGAGACAGAGATCGCCGCGCCCCAGACAAGCGCCATTCCCGCGCTGCGCAAGCTGTGTCCCAGCGTGAGACGCAGCGAGGAGACCAGCAGCGCGGCTGTACGCATACGAAAGCGAGAGAGGGCGGCATAGAGCCAGCAGAGAAAGCCCAGCAGGAAAAAGCTCAGCAGCACCGCGGCAATCTGCAGCGGCAGAGAGCCTGGCAGGGCGCGAAACACAAGCCACAACAGTGTACACGGCAGCGCCCAGGCCAGCGTAAGCACAGTCCCCTGCTTCAACTCCCGCCGAAAGCTTGCGAAAAAGCGCGCATAGCTCACCCCTTCCCCGCGGCGCAGCACATGCACCGCCGCGTCATAGAGCGCAGCACTGGCAGGGCCGAGCGTCACGAGCGGAAGGGAGAACACCGTCCACAGCAAGCTCAGCAGCACAAGATCACCGAAAATCCCCAGCCAGCGCCACAGAAAATTGTCGGCGTTAAAGAAGCGCCGCATATCAGGGAAGAAGCGTCGGCACCAGCTCGGCAAGTCTTGCGGCAAGCTGGGCATGCCCGCGGCGGGTCAGATGCATGCAGTCGATGTTGTTAAACTCCGCAACGCCCTCCGCGTCCAGAAAGGCGCAGCCCAGGCGCTCCGCGACGGGCGCATAATACGCCGCCAGCGCGCGGGATTTCTCCGGGCAGCCCCGGCCCATTGCCTCCCCCTCCGGTTGCAGATAGAGCCCTTCGCCAATGTGCGGCGGCGCGATCACCAGAATGCGCGGCTGACCGTTTCTCCAGGCGGGAACCGAGATCGCCTTGTTTAAAAGCCGCTCCAGACCGATGGCAATACAGGCGGCGTTTGCGCCCAGGCGTTCCTTCGTGTCATTGGTACCCAACATCACGATCAGCAAATCCACCGGCTCATGGCTCATCAGCGTGGAATAGATCACATCCAGCCCCGCCATGCACTCATGCAGCGGATCGGGAAACACCGTTGTCCGACCGGAGAGTCCCTCCTCCAGCACCAGAATCTCATCGCCCAGGTGCTTTTGCAGCAGGCACGGCCAGCGCTCCTCCTCGTTGAAGCGATCCCCGCCATCGGCGCAGTCCGTCGGGTCGGCGCAATAACCGTGGGTGTTGGAATCCCCAAAGCAAACGATATGTTTCTTCATGAGCGTTCTCCTTCCGTATCTTCAGCATCAAAGCATTTCGCCGCCGATGCAGACCTCGAGGACGTTCAGCTTCTCATCACAGATCACGAAGTCCGCAAGCTTGCCGACTTCGATGGAGCCGATCTCGTCCTGACAGCCGATCTCCCGCGCGGGGCGGATCGTAGCCGCGCGGATGGCTTCCTCGACCGGGACGCCAAATGCGACGGCGTTTTTCATATCGGCGTAAAGGTCGGAGGCCGCGCCCGCGATGGTACCGTCTGACAGCTTGGCAACGCTGTCCGCGAGAAAAACCTGCTGCCCGCCGAGCTCGTATTCGCCGTCCGGCATGCCGCAGCAGCGCAAAGAGTCGGAGATCAGGCAGATGCGCCCCGGGAAGAGCTTGAAGGCCATGCGCACGGCGCTGGGGTGGACGTGCAGCCCGTCGCAGATAAGCTCCGCCGTGACGCCCTCGCACTCGGAGGCCGCGCCAATCACGCCGGGCTTGCGATGGTGGATGGGCGGCATGGCGTTGTAGAGATGGGTCAGATGGCTTGCCCCGGCGGCGTAGGCTGCTTTGGCGTCCTCATAGCTTGCGTCGGTGTGGGCAACCGACACGGTACAGAGCGCCTTGGCCTTCTCGGTAAACGCCGCTGCGCCTTCAAGCTCCGGCGCCACGTCAACGATGCGCACAAGGCCGCCGCAGCCCTCATACAGCGCGCGGAAGCCCTCGAAATCCGGCAGCTTGAGATAAGCGCCGTTCTGCGCGCCTTTCTTTTTCTCGGAAAAATAGGGGCCTTCCATGTGAATGCCCATCACGCGCGCACAGCCCGCCGGACGGTTTTTGTGCAGCTCTACCCCGGTCCGGAACGCCGCAGCGAGCGTTTCATAGGGCAGGGTCATGGAGGTGGGAGCAAAGCTCGTGACGCCGCAACTAGCAAGATGTGCCGCCATGCGCTTTAAGCCCTCCACATCACCGTCGGAGAAGTCCGCCCCCATCGCGCCGTGGGTATGAATGTCCACCAGACCGGGGATCACCGTCGCGCCGTGCATGTCAATGCCCGCGAGGCGCTCCCCCGCACAGACCTCGGCAAAGCGTCCATCTTCCACGCAGAAGCCGCCCAAAACAAAGCCTTTTGGCGTGAAAATTCTGGCGTTGGTATACAGCATTTTAGACCTCCGGCAGACTGGCCGCGGCGATGCTCTGCCCCACACGGCGTGCCTTCTCGTCCGGCAGCATCACCGTGATTTTCTCCGCGAGCGCGGGGTATTCCTCACGCAGAACGCGATTGCATTCCGCGATCAACAGATCTCCGCCGACGCCTGAGGCCACGCGGCCGAGAACCAGGAGGTAGCGCAGATCATAAAACCGCGCGTAGAGAGGCAGGGTGTGAGCAAGATAGCTCCCGATGGTCACGAAAATCTTCCGTGCGCCCTCGTGCCCGTCCTCCGCCAGCTTCTGCACGGCCTTGAGCTTTTCAGCAAGGCTCAAGCTCGCCTCCAGCTCGATGCCGGCGCGGGGAGCAAGGCGGATCACCGCGTCCTGGGAGAAGTATTTGCAGCCCACGCCGAAATCGGTGCTCCACTCGTCCTGCGGGGCGTTATCCTGCAGATCGACCGGGGCGAAGGCCAGCTCGTTAAACCAGCCGAGGATTTTTCCGTCCGGCGTGACGTAGCCCGCGGCCTCGCTGGTGCCCATGGCGACCCCCATCACCGCGCCGGCATTCAGGCTCATAGCACCCGCGAGCGCGGTCACGTCCCCGTCGTTTGCCACGACAATGGGCACGTCCCCGATCTCCTTCGCCGCGCGGTCATACACGCTCTTGACCTCCTCACGCCGATCCCGCGGAACCTTGATGAAAAGCGAGGAGACCATGGGGCTGTTGCCAACAAAGGTACCTGCCGAGGACACGCCGATAGCATCCACGCGCGGCATTTTGGAGGCCGCCGTCTTGAATGCCTCGACGATGCCCTGGAATTGATAGTTCGGGTCTGCCGACTCCTTCGGGAACCACACGACCTCTTCGGAATAGACGCTCTTGCCGTCGATCACGGCGGAGACCTTGCGGTCTGAGCCGCCCGCGTCAAAACCGATGCGGCAGCCCTCAAGGTGACCGCCGATATTTTTTGCTTGCTCACGCGCTTCGGGGAAGTCTTTCTCCTCGCAGAGCACGAGCTCGAAAGGACGTTCAAACACATCCAGCTCAAAGCGCGCGTCAAAATCACGCTCACCGCCGACGCGGTAGTGTTCTTTCAGCTTCTCCGCCGTCTCCCGGCAGCCGCATACCGTTACGCGCCAACCGCCCACGCTCCAAAGCAGGAACTTCACATAGCGCTCCATGTAGCGGAAATTTGCTTCGGCAAACTCTTCGCCGCGCAGAAAAGAGGAAAAGACGGACACATGCCCGTTTTCCCGCTCCAGCGCCACACGGAAGGGACGCGTCGCTTCTTGAAGATAAGCCCCCGCCCAGACGCCGAAGGGTACGAAGCTTTCATCCAGCAAGGGCTTGTTCTGATAGTCATAAGAAATACCCAGATAGTTCATAACACGATCCTCACTGTTTTCTGTTATCGTACAAAAGACCCGCAAAACGCGGGTCTTTTGTGACTTGTTTTCAGCAGTATTTTTTCACTAAGGCGGCGATTTCCTCCGCTAGTGCCATGACCGCCGGAAGATCCTCCTCCTGCAAGGGATAGAGCGGCGCGCGCACGTCACCGATGTCGGGGCCGCCCTGGGCGCGCAGGATGCCCTTGATGACAGCGTACATATTGCCTTTGCAGGCGCACATCTTGTAGATCACATGACAGCAGGCGTCCTGGATTTCCCGCGCCTCTGCAATTCTGCCCTCCTGCACGAGGGAATAGATCTTCAAGTACAGCTCCGGCATGGCCGCGTAAGTGCCGCCGATGCCGCCGATCGCCCCGGCGACGAGGCCGGAGAGAAGCTGTTCATCCGGGCCGTTAAAGACGATCGCGCCCTCATCCCGCCACATCTCAATATCCTGTACTGGCATGGAGGAGTTTTTCACGCCGATCACGCGGGGATTTTTCAGCATCTCGCGCAGGAGCTGGCTGGATAACGCAACGCCCGCGAGCTGAGGAATGTTGTAGATAATAAAGTCCGTATTCGGCGCGGCGTCGGAGATATCGTTCCAATACTTTGCGATCCCGTAGGGAGGCAGATGGAAATAGATCGGCGGGATGGCGGCGATCGCGTCCACGCCCAGGCTCTCGGCATGGGCAGCGAGTTCGCGGCTGTCAGCGGTGTTGTTGCAGGCGACATGGGCGATGATCACGATGCGCCCCTTTGCGACCGCCATCACATTTTCGAGCAGCAGCTTGCGCTCAGCCACGGACTGGTAGATGCACTCGCCGGAGGAACCGCCGACATATAGGCCGTTCACTCCCTTTTCGATCAGATACGCGGTAAAGGCACGAACCCGCTCGGGCGAAATGTCGCCCTTTTCATCGTAGCAGGCGTAAAATGCAGGGAAAATGCCGCAATATTTGCTCAAATCCTTCATTTACTTCTCCTCAATCAAAATTTTGAAGACGATTCTGGAAACGTCTCCTGACTCCTGAACGGCAGTGCCGGGGCGGTGCGCGTCGCCGGGAAAGAGCACGAGAAATTTCCCCGGTCGAAGGATCACCGCCTGCTCCTCTTTGCCCTTGCAGCCCCAGTAATCATCCTGCTGTTTTTCGACGGTCATGTTCTCAGGCGTCGCGATGTCCACCTGCTCCGCCCCCGCCACAACAGCGAAAATATCCAGATAGCGGCGGTGGTACTCAAAAAGCCGTTCTTCATCCACGCTGGTCTTTACGTCAAAGCGCGTGACGAATAGGGCGTTCCCGTCAAGCTCCGTGCGCTGCGTGGGCACGCTCCGTAGAAAGTCCTCCGTCAGCAGCTCCAGTGCCCGGTCGAGCCGCGGATGGATGCCCCGATAACATTTCGCGTCCTGTAAATCGGCGTAAATCATGGCCTTATCCTTTCACAGCGCCCATGGTGATGCCCTTGGTAAAGTATTTCTGGAAGATAATAAAAACGATGATGATCGGCACCGAGGCCAGCGCCGAGCCCGCCATAATCAGGCCGAAGTCCGTGGAGTTTTCGCCCTGCATGGTGGCGATGCCGAGGGAGATGGTCTGGTTCTGGGTACTCGAGAGCATGATGAGCTGCATGAAGTAGTCGTTCCAGGCGTTGATAAAGGTGAAGATCGCGCAGGCACCGACGCCGGGCTTGATCATGGGAAACATGACGTCTGTAAAGGTGCGCCACTCGCTCGCCCCGTCAATACGGCAGGCCTCCACCATCTCGGTGGGGATGCCTTCGGCAAACTGTTTGATGAGGAACACGCCGAAGGGCCAGCCGACGATCGGGATGATGGTCGCCCAGATGTGGTCATACAGCTTCAGGGCCGACATCTCGCGCAGCAGCGGGATCAGGATGACCTGTTTTGGCAGCGCCATCGCTGCCACGATCAGCGAGAACAGCAGCGTCTTGCCGAAAAAGCGCTTCTTCGCCAGCGCATAGCCCGCCATCGAGGCGGTCAGACAGGTCAGCAGCATCGACACCGCCGACATGAACACCGTGTTGATGAGCCAGCGGAATGCCGCCGGGATCGTCGGGCCGACGAGCGAGCCGATCTGAAACAGCGGCGCGGAACGCTTTGAGAGCAGGTTCTGATAGTTATCCAGCACCCACTGGGTCGGCACCCAGACCGGGGTTTTCGCGATGATCTCCGCCTTGATCTTGAAGGAACCGGAGATGATCCAGTAGAGCGGGAAGAGGAAGGAGAGAGCCAGAATCGCAACAATGATAAAGCCGGCGATGTAATAGACTTTGGATTTGGTCTTGTTCATTTCATCTCCCCCTTTCTCACTTTTCCCGACCCAGTTTAAACTGGATCGCTGAGAGGATCGCAATGATGATCGCAAGAATCACACCCATGGCGTTGCCGTAACCGTAGCGGTAGAGCTTAAAGGCGTTGTAGTAGATGTAGTACATGATTGTCATGGTGGAATTCTTGGGGCCGCCGGAGGTCAGAAGCTGGATCAGCGCAAAGCACTGGAAGGAGTTGATGGTGGTGATGACGAGGATGTAGAGCGTGGTGGGCATCATCTGCTGCCACTTGACGCGCCAGAATGCCTGGAAGGGCGTCGCCCCGTCCACTTCGGCGGCTTCCACAAGGGACTTGTCCACGTTGTCGAGCGCCGAGACATAGAGCACAATGGGCTGACCCACGGAGGTGGTCAGCAAAATCAGAACGATGCAGCCGAGGGCGTATTTCGGATCGCCCAGCCAGTTGATGGACTTGTCGATCAGCCCCATGCTTTTGCCCAGGTAGTTAAAGATGCCGTAGTAGTTGTTGAACATCCACTTCCACACCATGGTCACCGCGACAGAGCCCGTGACCACAGGTAAATAGAAGATGCAGCGGAACGCGGAAGTCGCCGCAACGGGCATGCGGCTGATGATCGTTGCGACCCAAAGGGAGAAGGCGCAGGTCACCGGCACAGAGACGATGACGATCACCATCGTGTTTTTCAGCGCAACCCAGAAAACCGGGTCTGCCGCCAGCTCTTTGAAGTTTTCAAAGCCGATAAAGATGTCCTTACGCCCCATGGTGGCGTCAAAGAAGCTGGTAAAGACGCACATGAACATGGGATAGAGCACGAAGCCAACAAAGAAAAGCAGAAAAGGGAGCAGGAACAGATAGGCCGCGACATTCTCCTGCAAGACCAACCGCCTGGTTCGCGACGCGGCAAGGGTGTTATTTGGCATAGCGTAGCCTCCCGTGGAAATCATTAGAATCCGTTCCCGAAGGGAACTCCGTCATTCTTCACTTTTTGACCGGAAAGCGGTCAAAAAGCATGCCCCTTCCCTCACCTTGACAGAGAGGAAAGGGGCGAAGATATGGCTTGCTTTTTCCGGCGTATCGCTTATTCGGCGGCAGCCGCGGCGTTGGCGGCATCCTGCGCCTGGGTCATTTCAGCCAGGATGGCCTCGATCGTACCGTCGCACTCGCCCACACGCTGCAGCATGTTCCACCACTCGGTACGCGCGGTGGTCCAGCCCTTGGTGATCTGGTAGTAGTCGCCCATCATCGGGTTCATCAGCGCGTACTCGGCCATGAGCTCATTGCCCTCGTAGACGCCTGCGACGTCACGGACGGGCTGGAAGTTGGTGGCCTCAACGACCTGGGCGTAAATGCCGTCGTCCTCGGTCAGGAACTTGATGAACTCCTTGGCGGCGTTGGCGCGCGCCTCATCCTTGTTGTCGAACACGCCGAAGCCCCAGATGCCGCCCTGCAGACTGGGAACGCCCTCGGGAGCGGGGAAGGCCATTGGGAACACGTCAAAGCCCAGCGCGTCGGCGTTGTTGACTTCCTGCGTGGCGTTCCAGCAGAAGGCCATCTGGAAGGTGCCGTTGACGAAGTTCTGAATCTCGTCGCTCGCGACAATGGCGGGGTCAAAGCTGATGCCGTCCTGTGCGCACAGCAGGCTCAGCGCCTTGGCGTTCTCTTCGGAGGCGTAGGTATACTCGGTGTGCTCGGGATTGGCGTAGGTGCCGCCGCAGAGGTTGGTGACGAGGGCGCGGGTGCCCTGGTCGCCGCCCTGTCCGCCGCAGAACACGGTGCCGACATACTCGTAGCCCGCGTCATAGACAGCCTGAACAGCCTTGAAGAAGTTCTCGGTGGTCCAAGTGTGGTTCTCCAGGTCGATGTACTGCAGCGCGTCCGCTTCCTCGAACACGTCCTTGTTGATGGCCATGCAGTGCGCAGTCATGCAGACGGGCAGCTCATACACCTTGCCGTCAGCGCTGGTGCAGGAGCCGGCGACGCCCTCATAGGTACCGGCGGGAACCAGATCAGCCAGGTCGAGCATCAGACCCTTGGCGCCCCAGTTCGCGATCAGGCGCTCGGGGCCTTCCATCACGATGTCGGGAGCCTGGCCGCCCTCGATGGCGGTGTTCACCTTGTCGTCGCCGTTGGTGTAGTCGAGGTACTCGACTTTGACGGTGATCTCGGGATGTACCTTGTTGAACGCATCAATGAAGCCCTTGACCGTGGCTTCATCCGTCCACTTGCCGATGGGATAGGTCCACAGGGAGATGGTGACGTTGTCGTCCGCAAAGGCGGTGGGGCCGACCAGCGCGAAGACCATGATCAGCGCCAGCATCAGTGCAAGCAGTTTCTTCATAATGTTCCTCCTGTAAAAAATTTTTCGTTTTTCGGCGGGTGCCGCCCGCCGTGCTTACACTTGGATTCTACCGAAGAAACGCTCCCTTGTCAATGATTTTTTGAAAGAAATTTTCATTAATTTTTCGTTATGAAATTTATTTTTATGTTTTTCACATTTTTGAAGCATTTACTTTGTACAAAACGACGGAGAAACCGCGAAAGTTTCTCCGTCGTTTTTCAATATTCGTGAAATTTTATTTCATAGATGCTTTTCCGCCAGGGCTTCGGCGACGCGGGCGCGGTTTTCACGGCAGCGCTCAAGATCGCGGCGGCAATAGTCGGAGAAGAGCACATCCATGAGAAAGAGCTGAGCAACCTTGGCAGGGACGGAGCTAAGTTGCAGCGGTCCCTCATTCGAGCCACAGCTGAGAACCACATCGGCCAGCGCCGCTCCCGGTGAGCGGGGAAACCTTGTGATGAGCACGATCCTTGCGCCCCGCTCCCGCGCAATATGCAGGGTTTCCGACATGTCCTTTGTTGCGCCGGAATAGGAGAAGAAGATCAGCGTATCATCCTGCCCCAGATTCGCCGCGGCAATTACCTGGCTGTGAGAGTCGCCAACAGGGAAAAATTTCCCGCTCACAGTGGAGAAGAGGTGCGCGCACTCCGCCGCCATCAGCATAGAGCCCCCCTGCCCCATGCACAGTACCTTCCCTGCCCGCTCCAAAAGCTCGGAAGCAACGCGGATTTTTTCCGGTTCGATGCGTTCAAGCGTTTGGGCAAGAGCGGCTACATCCGCCGAATAGAGCTTGCGGCTCATGTCCTCCAGGCTGTCGTCTTCCTGTATCTGCCCGGTCAGCAGCACACTGTCCCGCTGCCCCATAGCGGCGGCGTTTGCGATGGCAAGCTTGAAGGCGTTATAACCCTTGTATCCCAGGCGGCGGCAGAATCGGGACACCGTTGCCTCCGCCACGCCGCTGGCCTCCGCAAGCTCTGCAATGGACATATATTGTGTCTCGTCATGGTGTTTCATGACATAATCGGCCGTCTTTTTTTCGGAAGCTGTCAGGTCGTAGTAGCTCCGGCTGATGGTCTCAAATACGTTTTCAGCCATGGCCCTGCCCTCACGCGCCGAGGAGCTCGCCCATCATTTGATCCACCATGCTCAGCATACGCGGCAGATGGAAGGGTCCCTTGAAGGTCGAGCCCTTGCAGGCCGGCTCCGTGGGCAGGCCGTCACGGCGGAGATAGCCGTACCATTCGCCGTAGGCCGGGTCGGAGAAGTGCTCTTTGCTGTAATCGAGCGTCTTGTAAAACCAGTCGAGATATTCCTCCTTGCCCGTATCGCGGTAGAGCATCATTGAGGAGATCAGGATCTCGTCGTGAGGCCACCAGAGCTTCATGTCATGCTCATACGCCTCGGGCGGACGGCCCAGACAGTCAATAAAGTACAGCAAACCGCCGTACTCTTTGTCCCAGCCGGCGTTGATCGCGCGGTTGAAGATCGTCTCGGCCTTTTCCACAAGCGCTTTATCGCCCGTGCGCCTGGCATGCTCCAGCAGGAACCAGACGCCCTCGATGTCGTGTCCGGGGTTTACGATGCGCCCCTCGGTGAAGTCCAGCCGCGCTTCGCCCTCAGGCCCCACGTTCTCGAGGACGCATCCCAGTTCGTCCTTCACATGGTAGCGGAAAATTTCCTCAACGCAGGCTTGCGCCCGCTGCTCATAGAGCGCCTTGTGCTCCGGGTCGGCGCGCAGCATCACGCTCGTCACGTTCAGATAAATCATCGGGATGCCGAAGGCGCGGCCTGTACGGGTCTCGGGAATGGTCTTGGCGCCGAGACCGGTGGGGTCCGGCATGCCGTGGGCAAGATCCCAGTAGAGATCATACGCCCGCCGCGCCCGTTCCAGGCATTCCCGGTCGCCAGTCACGCCGTAGTATTCGGCGTTAGCCATGGCATAGAAGGCCTCGGAGAAGTAATAGCGGCGCTGGCGAAGAGGTTTACCGTCGGCGGTCACGGTGAAGTACATACGATCTCCGGCCTCACGATTGATGCAGTGGGCTTCCATAAAGTCCAGACAGCTCTTCGAGGCGGCGAGCCAGTCCTCCCGCACGCCGTAGAGGCGGCAGAGCCAGGCAAAGATCCAGCCGCAGCGCCCCTGCATCCAGACGCTCTTGTCGGTGGAAAAGATCTTGCCCTCCCGGTCGAGGCAGGTGTAGACGCCGCCATTGACCGGATCCATGCCGTTTTGCAGCCAGAAATTGACGCAGCGATCCAGTTCCTCCCGGATCCACGCGCGGCTCTCTGCGAGTTTTACCTTATCCATAGGGGGTTCCTCCTTCTCAACGATTCGCGTTATTTCAAATATCATCCTGCTTACAGTGTACCAGTGATGAAAGAAATTTTCAACAAAAAATTGCGCTGAAAATTCACTTTCTGTCAAGAGGGCGCAACCGCTCCCCTGCCCGTTCCGATCCGTCTGAAGGTACAGCGACCCCATACGAACAAAAGCGCTGAGAATGCACGCGAAAAGCCCCCGGCGTACTCCGAAACGGAGCATCGCCGGGGGCTTTGTGGACAGCATTTCACTTCACTCGCCCCGTGCGGGGCGAGACGGTATATTGTGATCCCGGACTGACAGAAATACTGAACGCCGAAAGAAACCGGAGACCGTCCACGAGAACAACGGCTTGAGCCTCACGGATGCGGTCAATGTATTCTTCCGGCAATCCCTCAACGCGGGCGGCTTCCCTTTGCCGTCACAGTGGAAAACGCGGGGCTTGTCAAGGCAACGGCGCTCTCCCGTCTGACGAAAAAAGGGACTGAATACTTACGACAGATGAATCTAAAAACGCTAAACCGGGACTGTGAAAACGAAGTTTTCACAGTCCCGATAAGGATTAAGCCTGCTGGGCGTACTGGAAGAAGAAGTAGCCCATGCCGGTGTAGCCGAGATTGCTCAGGCCCTGGTTGCAGTACATATTGGTGTAATAGTAGATCGGGCAAACAGGGAAGCCGCCCTCACCGAAGAGGGTCTCCTCCGCGCCGTACAGCAGCGCGTCGCGCTCAGCGCCCGCGAGAGAGGCTTTGGCAGCGGTGATGTTCGCGTCAAAATTCTCGTCGGAGTACAGGCCGTAGTTGTAGGAGTTGCCGGTGACCATCAGCTCAAGGTAGGTGACAGGGTCGTTGTAGTCGGCGATCCAGCCGAGACGGGCAACGCCGAAGCTGTGCTCACCAAGACCGTTGGTGTAGGTCGCCCACTCCTGGTTCTCCAGGGTGATGTTCAGGCCGAGAACGGTCTCCCAGTCGGAGCCGCAGGCCTCAGCGATGGCCTTGTGGGTCTCAGAGGTGTTGAAGTTGTAAACAACGGTGGTGTTGGGGTCCCAGGAGCCGTCCTCGACCGCCTCGTTGTAGAGCTGCTCAGCCAGCTCGCACTTGCCGGCGTAGGTGCTCAGGTCGGCGTCGGGGTACATGCCCTGCAGGGTGTTGTAGAGTGCGCCAAGCTCGGACACGCCAAAGGCGAAGTCCTTGCCCTCGGAGTCAAGGATGCCGGAGGCGACGAAGCCGGTCGCAGGAACCTGGCCTCCCTGGGTGACGTTCTCAACGATGTTCTCACGGTCAACGGAGAGCACCATCGCCGCACGCACACGCCAGTCGGTGATCTTGGAGCAGTTGAGGTACAGGTAGTAGGTGCCGACGTAAGGATTGATGAAGCAGTCGCCGGAGGCCTGGAGGCTTTCGATGAGGTCAGTCGGGAAGGTCTCGATGAAGTTGTACTCGCCGGACTGGTAGGCGGAGAGGATGGCGGTCTCGCTGTCGCTCAGCCACCACACGATGGCATCGGGGCCGAGATTATCCACATCATAGTAGTATTCGTTGGGCTCCATGCGGATGTAGCTGTCGTGCACCCACTCAACCACCTTGTAGGGGCCGTTGACGACGATGTTTGCGGGGTCGGTCCAGTTGTCGTTGCCCTCGACCACGTCCTCGCGCAGAGGCATGAGGGAGGCGAAGGCGCACATCTCAACAAAGTAGGCGCAGGGGGCTTCAAGGGTGATCTCCAGGGTCTTGTCGTCGATGGCCTTGATGCCCAGCTCGCTCTTGTCCAGCTCCCCGGCCTGGATCGCGGCGGCGTTCAGCACAATGCCGTCCAGGAAGTAGCCATAGTCAGAGGCAGTGGCGGGATCGACCAGGCGCTGCCAGCTATACACGAAGTCATTGGCAGTAACCGGCTCGCCGTCGGACCAGAAGATGTCATCGCGCAGGGTGAAGGTGTAGACGCACAGGTCGTCAGATACCTCGTAGGAAGCGGCCTGACCGCAGACGACCTCGGTGTTGAACATGTTGGGATCGTCAGCCGCAAGTTCGTCGATGATCTGATATTTCATCAGATTCTCGAACTGGTGCTGGGTGTAGGTGGAGCCATCGACAGAGCTGATCAGACCCGGGTCAATGGTCTCGGGCTCGGATGCGATGCAGGCGTTGACCACAAACGCGTCCTCGGCAAAGGCAAAACCGGAGCCGATGAGTGCGAAAACCATGCATAGCACGAGCAGCATAGAAAGGGTTCTTTTCATTGTTTTCCTCCTAAAATAAATATATTGTATCAGGTTCCGATGGAACGAAATACCAGCGTTTGTCACCCGTCTAAACGGTGACATGCGGCGAAGTGGCCGGGGCTCTGCTCCTGCAGCTGCGGCATCACCTCACGGCAGCGCGCGGTGGCGTATGGGCAGCGCGTGTGGAAGCGGCAGCCCGTGGGCGGGTCGAGGGGGCTGGGAATGTCGCCCTCAAGCAGGATGCGCTGTCTCGCGCGCGTCACATCCGGGTCAGGGATCGGCACGGCCGAGAGCAGCGACTCGGTGTAGGGGTGAACCGGGTGGCTGCAGAGCTCATAGCTCTCCGCAAGCTCCACGAGC
>CACZXQ010000039.1 GCA_902785115.1 Oscillospiraceae bacterium
GAAGGTCACGTCAACAACGGACACGTCCGGAGCGGGGATACGCATGGACATACCGGTGAGCTTGCCGTTGAGCTCGGGGATGACCTTGCCGACAGCCTTGGCAGCGCCGGTGGAGGAGGGGATGATGTTGTTGTAGAGGGAGCGGGCGCCGCGCAGATCCTTCTTCTTGGGGAAGCCGTCAACGATGGCCTGGGTGGCGGTGGAGGCGTGAACGGTGGTCATGAGGCCTTCGACGACGCCGAAGTTGTCATTGATGACCTTGCTCAGAGGAGCCAGGCAGTTGGTGGTGCAGGAAGCGTTGGAAACGAACTGCATATCGGGGGTGTACTTGTCGAGGTTGACGCCGCAGACGAACATCGGGGTATCGTCCTTCGCGGGGCCGGACATGATGACAACCTTGGCGCCGGCGTCGATATGAGCCTGGGCCTTCTCCTTGGTCAGGTACACACCGGTGCACTCGAGAACGTACTCGACACCCAGCTCGCCCCAAGGCAGGAGGGAAGCGTCACGATAGGTCTTGTCGGACAGGATCTTGACGACCTTGCCGTTGACGGTGATGGTGCTGTCCTCGTCGTTGCTGGTGACTTCGCCGTTGAAGCGGCCGTGCACGGAGTCGTACTTCACGCAGTAAGCAACATGGGAAGCGGGATGGCCGGGAGCGCTGATGGCGACGACCTCAATGTCGTCAGACTGGATAGCAGCGCGGAAAGCCAGGGAACCGATGCGGCCGAAACCATTGATACCAACTTTAATCATTCGTTGAATCCTCCAATTTTTTATAATGACAGGAATTGCCGTGGCAAAGACTTCCAGAAAAGCCCCTGCGTACTTATCAGCGTCCCAATTGTAACATATACTATCTGCAAAAATCAAGCTTTCTTTCTATGGAATCTGCCCAAAAAACTGCCGAAATTTTGCGGGAAAACAGGCAATTTTCTCTCTCATTCTTGTGTAATTTGTCGAGCTTTGTTACAATATAGGCATCAATGTGCCGCCGGTGCGAGCCGGCGGAAAGGAAGGGTACTATGATCCAGAACGCTTATGATATTCTCTCCCTCTCCGGCGAGGCAGCCATCTGCACCCAGGGCAGCGTGATCCGCTACGCAAACAGCGCCGCCTGCGCGCTTCTGGGCGCTTCCTGCGTGGGGCGGAGCCTGCGGGAAGTCTTCGGCGAGGAGCTGGCCGGCGTACAGGCGGGCGGCGTGATCGCGGATTTTCCGCTTGGCGCCGGGCGCTGCACCGCCCGTTTTTCCGCGCTGGAAAAGGGCTATCTGATCTTCCTTTCCCCGGAGCGGAGCGATCCGGCTGTGATGAACGATCCGATGCTCTTCAGCATGCGAAGCTCGCTGATGAACATGGGCATCGTCACCGAGGGGATGCGCCTTGCGGCGGAGAAGCGCGCTGATGCTGCGCTGCTCAAGGACACCGCCGCGCTGACGCAGTGCTACTACCGGCTGATGCGGCAGGTGGAGAACGCGGGCTTCGTGCTGGGGCTGCTGGGCGGGACGAACGCCTCGAATATCAGCCTGGTGGATCTGGGAGCGGTCTGCCACGCGATGGCGGAGGCGCTTTCGCCCTTCTTCCCGCAGGTGGAGATCGAGACCGCCATCGACTGCGAGAGGCGGGTGAACGCCGATCCGGCGCTGGTGAAGCTGATGCTTGGAAACCTGATCGAAAACTGCCTGATCCACACGGAATGCAGCCATATCCGCCTGCGCCTGAGCGAGATGCCGCGCAGCGTGATGCTCTCCATCAGCGATGACGGCTGCGGCATCCCCGCCGAGCAGCTGCACCGCACCTTTGACCGCTACCGCTATGACTTCAACGCCCTGCAGATGGGGCGCGGCCCCGGTCTGGGGCTGAGCGTTGCCAGGGGCGTAGCGCAGCTGCACGGCGGGACGCTGCTGCTGGAGAGCCGCCCCGGAAAAGGCACGGCCGTGCGCGTGACGCTCAGCCGCTTTCTCTCGTGCCATGGCCTTTTGCGGGAGAATGAGAGCGAGGCTTACAACAGCCACGATTTGCTGACCGGCTTTGCCGACTGCCTGCCGCTCGAGGCGTTTTCGGAGAAATTCCTCGATTGATACGAAGAGTGAATAGTGACCAGTGGTCAGTGGCCGGTGAAGGTGTCGCTGCGCGACGGATAATAATCCGTCCCCGTAGGGGACACAATAACTCTTCACGGTTCTCTTTTTATCGTAATGCTTGCGATCCGCGGCCCGGCCTCCGGTGTCGGCGCCGGGGACTCGATCACGGCGGCGGGAGCCGCCCAACTGTAATACCAACTGCCGCGCAGACCCTGCGTGCCGACATAGCCCTGATCGCCGCGGTAGACGAGATCGAGATCGTCCGCGGTGATCTCGCGCTCATAGGGGTTAAAAAGCTCGTTGAGCATGGGCAGCCAGTCCCAAAGCCGCACCACGGCATAGCTGTATTTGTGCACCGTTGCCGCTTCGGTGGGCAGCGTTTCAAAGCGCAGCGCGCTTACATCGCAAGATAGCGCCTGCCGCGCGTACCAGGCCATGTTGGCGGCTGTGAGATCGGTGTCCACGGCGTTTGCGAGGTATTCCGCCGCCTGCACCAGATTCGGCACCTTGCCAAGCGCGGTGAACTGCTCCAGACAGGCGCGCAGAAACTGCTGCTGCATCTCGATG
The DNA here is from genome assembly GCA_902785115.1 of Oscillospiraceae bacterium. Lineage (GTDB taxonomy): Bacteria > Bacillota > Clostridia > Oscillospirales > Oscillospiraceae > Limivicinus. The sequence goes on from CACZXQ010000039.1 coordinate 2,652, forward strand.
CGGCCGATGTCGCCCATCACATAGCTGCTGCGGTAGCGGCAGACGCCCATGGCCTGCTCGCCGTTTAAGTGCTGCATCCCCGCGTCCAGATGGATGTGCAGGTTCTGACTTGAGTCGTCGTAATGCATGGGCATGGGCACCTCAAAGTCCACCCCGCCCAGCAGGTCCACCGCCGCGATCAGGTCTTCGATATCCAGCACGGCGTAGTTATCCGGCGTGATGCCGGTGAGCATCCGGATGTGACGGCGCAGCGCGTCGATGCCATTGCCGCCGGTGAGCCGGTTACCCCAGTAGACGGCGTTGACCTTACGCACCTCCCAGTCGGCGTTGATGAGCGTGTCGCGGGGGATGCTGAGAAAGCGCAGCGTGTGCGCGCCGGTGTCCAGACGGCAGAGCAGGATCGTGTCTGTGTTGCCGTTGCCGTCGTCGTTGCCTACCAGCAGCAGCGTGTAGATGCCGCCCTCGTCCTCCGGCTCCGGTGTGGGGGATGCGGTGGGTGCGGGGCTTGGCGTCTCTTCCCGCGGCGCGGCGGCTCTGGCCTCCAAGGGGGCTGCGCTTTTTGCCGGCGGCGTTTCCCAGATACGGTAAAAGCTGTAAAAGCTGATGAGCACCACGGCCGCGATCAGCGTCAGCGTCATCAGCAGGCGAAGGGGTTTCGGAAGATTGTTTTTCATGGCGATAATCCTCAAACAATTTTGAATAATTCACAAAGAAGTATCGCCGTTTACCGCTTCTTTTATACTATTGCATAAAAATCTCGCACGCTCTTGACTTTAACACCAAAAAGAGTTAAAGTGTAACCATCCTGAGAAACAGAGAAGGAGAGCATCATGGTGCGTCGTGTGAGCAGCTATTATCGCTATTACGTTTGCAAGACAAAGTAATAGCTGTTTGTGCTGCCCTGCGCGAGCCTGAACCCGATTCAACAAGCCGCACGAACAAAGCGTGCGGCTTTTTTGTTGGATATATGATTAAACTGGAGGAATACAAAATGAAAAAGCTTCTTGCCATTCTCTGCGCGCTGAGCCTGGTGTTTGCGCTCTGCGCCTGCGGCGAGTCCGCCGCGCCTGCCGCGTCCTCTTCCGAGGCCGCTCCCGCCGCTTCCACGGTCTATAACGTCGGCGTCTGCCAGCTCGTGCAGCATCCCGCGCTGGACAAGGCCACCGAGGGCTTTGTCGCCGCGCTGACGGAAAAGCTGGGCGATCAGGTCAGCATCAATGTTCAGAATGCATCCGGCGACTCCGCCACCTGCGCCACCATCGTCGGCACCTTCGTCTCTGACGAGGTAAACCTCATCATGGCAAACGCCACTCCCGCCCTGCAGGCCGCGCAGGCCGCCACCAACAGCATCCCCGTCCTCGGCACCTCCATCACCGAGTACGGCGTGGCGCTGGGCATCGACAACTTTGACGGCAAGACCGGCATCAACGTCTCCGGCACCTCCGACCTCGCGCCACTGGACGGACAGGCCGACGTGCTCGCTGAGCTTTTCCCCGACGCTGCGAACGTGGGCATCCTCTACTGCTCTGCCGAGGCCAACTCCAAGTACCAGGTCGAGACCATTACTCCCTACCTCGAGGCCAAGGGCTACCGCGTGACCGCCTACACCTTCGCTGACTCCAACGATGTCGCCGCCGTCACCACCACCGCCTGCGATGAAAACGACGTGCTCTACATCCCCACCGATAACACCGCCGCCAACTGCGCCGAGGCCATCCACAACGTGGCACTGCCCGCGGGTGTGCCCATCGTCTGCGGTGAGGAGAACCTCTGCGCCGGCTGCGGCGTGGCGACCTTGTCCATCTCCTACTACGACATCGGCTACGCCACCGGTCTCATGGCCTATGAGATCCTCGCAAACGGTGCGGACGTGTCCACCATGGAGATCCAGTACGCGCCCCAGTTCACCAAGGAGTATAACGCCGCTGTCTGCGAGGCGCTGAACATCACCGTCCCCGCCGACTATGTGGCGATCGGCTGAGACGAAAGCAGGGAGGGGCTTGTATCCCCTCCCGTATCATAACAATTAGGAGAAACACTTGTGGCTGCATATTTCGCTTCGCTGAACTTTCTAAAGCTTCTCAAGAGCATGCCCGGCGGCGTCGCGCAGGGACTCATCTGGGGCTTGATGGCGCTGGGGCTGTATATCACCTTCCGGCTGCTGGACGTGGCCGATCTGACGGTGGACGGTTCCTTCACCACGGGCGGCGCCGTGACCGTGATGCTGATCCTCGCAGGCTGGCCTGCCTGGGCGGCGCTGGTGATGGCGGTGCTGGCGGGCATTCTCGCCGGACTCTGCACGGGGCTTCTGCATACCCGCCTCGGCATCCCCGCGATCCTCGCGGGCATTCTGACCCAGCTCTCGCTCTATTCGATCAACCTGCGCATCATGGGCATGTCCGCGAACAAAGCGGTCAGCGTGGATAAATACCACCTGATCCTCACCTCGCGCAACATCCCCGGCTCCATCCTCACCGGCGCGCTGCTGGCGCTGGTGCTGATTGCCGCCTTCTATTGGTATTTCGGCACCGAGCAGGGTTCCGCCATCCGCGCCACCGGCGCAAACCCCGCCATGTGCCGCGCCCTCGGCATCAACGTCGATCATATGAAGGTGCTGGGGCTTGCCTTCTCCAACGGCATCGTCGCCCTCTCCGGCGGGCTTATGAGCCAGTACCAGGGCTTTGCCGACATCAACATGGGGCGCGGCGCGATCGTCATCGGCCTTGCCGCCGTCATCATCGGTGAGGTGATCGGCCACGGGCTTCTCGGCAAATACTTAAACTTCTTCGGGACGCTGAGCTTCGTCGTCGTGGGCGGTGTGCTGTACTACCTTGTCATCGTCATCGTCCTCTGGCTCAAGCTCAACTCCAACGACTTGAAGCTCTTTACCGCCGTGATCGTGGGGCTGTTTCTCGCGGTGCCCTATCTGCGCGCACACAGCAAGAGCTCCTTTGCGCGGCTCAAGAAGGGGGGACACAGGGATGCTTGAGGTTTCCCGCATCAGCAAGACCTTTAACCCCGGCACCATCAACGAAAAGCGCGCCCTGCAGGATCTGAGCCTGCACCTCGAGCCCGGCGACTTCTGCACGGTCATCGGCGGCAACGGCGCGGGCAAATCCACGATGCTCAACGCCATCGCGGGCGTCTGGCCGGTGGACGCCGGGCGCATCGTCCTCGACGGGAACGACATCACCGCCCTGCCCGAGCATAAGCGCGCCTTTCTCATCGGCCGCGTGTTCCAGGACCCCATGATGGGCACCGCGCCGAACATGCAGCTGGAGGAGAACCTCGCCCTTGCCAAGCGCCGCGGGGAAAAGCGCGGGCTGCGCTGGGGCGTGACAAAGGCGGAGCGGGAGGAGTACCATGAGCGGCTCAAGACCCTCGGCCTCGGGCTGGAGGATCGCATGACCGCGAAGGTCGGCCTGCTCTCCGGCGGTCAGCGCCAGGCGGTCACGCTGCTGATGGCCTCGCTCAGAAAGCCGAAGCTGCTGCTTTTGGACGAGCATACCGCCGCCCTCGACCCGGCCACGGCAAAGAAGGTGCTGGAGCTTTCGGACAGCATCATTCAGGAAAACCAGCTCACGGCGCTGATGATCACCCACAACATGACAGACGCCATCCGCCACGGAAACCGTCTGATCATGATGAACGAGGGGCATATCATCCTCGACGTACGCGGCGAGGAAAAGGCGCACCTGACCAAGCGGGAGCTGATGGAGAAGTTCACCCAGCTCTCCGGCGCGCAGATAGAAAACGACGCAATGCTGCTGTCGAAGTAAAAAAACTGTGTAAAAGCCCCCTGAACTCGTAGGGCGGCTATTAGCTGCCAGCGCGGAAAGCGGAAAAATATACAAAAATAATGGGCGGATTCGTTTAAAATGATGTGAATCCGCCTGCTTTTTACGAAAAAAATAATGTTTTACTGCGCGGGCGGCTAATAGCCGCCCCTACGGCTGGTACATCGCCGCGATCTCGCGCGCGGCGTCTCTGGCCTGGCTTCGTACCGCCTCGGGGGCGAGGATCTGCGCGTCCGTACCGAAGCCGAAGACCCAGGCGAAGAACAGGGGGCTGACCACCACGTCCACGCTCACGGTGAAATGCGCCTCTCCGTCCCGCACGAGCACCGCGTCCTTGCCGAAGCGGTCGATCACCGCGCCGGCGAGGTGATTGACAAAGCGCAGCTTCACCCGGCTCTCCTGTCCGGTGAACATGCCGAAGACCTTCTTGGAGTAGGCGGACATGTCCACGGTCTGAAAGGCGTCCTTGCCCTGCCGTTCCTGCTCGAGGGTCTGGATGCGGTTCATCTTGTCCACGCGAAAATGCTTCATGCGCGATTCGGACTCGTCCCAGGCCAGCATGTAGTAGTTCTCATCGTCCCACATGAGGGCGAAGGGGCTGAGTACATAGACGGCACCGTCACGGCGGAACTGCCGCTCCTTCTCCACGGTGAACTCAAAATAGCGAAAGCGGATCTGCCGGTCGCGGTTGATGGCGTTGGCAATCTCGTCCACATTATAATAGACGCTCTCGTTCATGCTCTTGACGCGGTTTCGCACATAGACCTGCCGCTCCAAAAGCCGCGCGTCGTGCACACTGGCAAGGTTTTCAAGCTTGCGGATCAGGGCGAGGGTCTTTTTCTCCGTGATGAACTTGGAGCCCTGAATGCTGTCCACGAGCAGCTTCAGCTCCGCCACCTCAAACGCCCGCTCACCGATGTAGTAGCCCGGCTGCTTCCCGCGAAGCTGCACCACGTCCACCCCGAAGCTGCGCAGCGCCTCAAGATCGTCGTAAATGCTCTTGCGTTCGGCGGGGATGTCGTGCTTTGCCAGCTCCTCGATCATGTCCGCCATGGTGACGGGATGCCCTTCGTCGCTCTGCCGCATCAGGAACTGCAGCAGATACAGGAGCTTCAGCTTCTGATTGGTCGATCTTGCCATGCGCCTTCCTCCGAATGTGTTTTTCTCCATGATACCACAGCCAAATGCGCAAAACAAGCGGCCGCATATCTCTTCCCGGTCATGGTTTTAAAAAAATTTCAAAATATTTAAAGCTTTTCAGCGCGTTTTGTGCTATAATTTTTTTGCGCTTTTGGAGGGGAGACTATGGAAGAGAAGAAGACGTCGCTGATCTATTGCATCATCCGCTGGTTTGTCTGGCTCTTTTCACCGAAGTTCAAGGTGGAGGGGGCGGAAAATCTGCCCAAGGAGCCCTGCGTCATCGTCGGCAACCACAGCCAGATGTACGGCCCTGTCGGCTGTGAGCTGTATACCCCCGTAAAACACGAGATCTGGTGTGCCGGGGAAATGATGCACTGGGACGAGGTTTCGGCCTACGCCTTTCAGGATTTCTGGTCGTACAAGCCCCGCTGGACACACTGGTACTTTCGCATTCTGAGCAAGCTCATCACGCCGCTGTCGGTCTGCGTGTTCAACAATGCGCACACGATCCCGGTCTACCACGATACGCGGTTGATTACCACCTACCGGGAATCCATCGAAAAGCTGCGCGGGGGCAGCAGCATCGTCATCTTTCCGGAGAAGTACGAGCGCAAGGACAACATCCTCTACGCGTTTCAGGACAAGTTTGTGGATCTGGCCCGCTTCTATTATAAAAAAACCGGCATGGCGCTGGACTTTGTCCCGCTTTACATCGCGCCGAAGCGCAAAACCCTGTACTTTGGCGAGCCGATCCGCTTTGATCCCACAGCCCCCATCGACCGCGAGCGGGAGCGCATCTGCGACGCCATCCATGACGCCATTGTGGAGCAAGCCTGCTCTCTGCCCGAGCACACGGTGATCCCGTACCGCAACATCCGCAAGCGGGATTACCCGAAAAACATACCCTTCGAGGACTATACGCATGAAAAAACCAGTTGTTGACTACCGTGAATTTCGCTTTTCCCGTATAAACGAGCCGCGCTTTGCCCATGTGAAGCTTTTAGGCGGCTGGATCGCCTACTTTGCCATGTATTTTATTACCGAGAATCTGATCCCCTATGAGCGCTGCCATGTGGTGCACGGCTTTCTGGATGATCTGATCCCCTTTAACGAGTATTTCGCCGTTTTCTATGTGGCCTGGTACTTCGTGGTCTTCGGCGCGCTGCTGTATACCATTTTATATAACATAGACAGCTTCAAAAAGCTGCAGACCTATATCATGCTGACGCAGCTCATTGCCATGACGGTCTATATCCTTTGGCCGAGCCGTCAGGAGCTGCGCCCGGAGAGCTTTGCGCGGGACAATCTTTTCACTCAGGTCATGGGCTTTATCTACGCCTTTGACACGCCGACCGGCGTCTGCCCTTCGCTGCATGTGGGTTACAGCGTCGCGGTGGCCTCCACGATGCAGAAGGACGAAAGCTGCCCCGCCTGGGGAAAGGCCGCGTTCTGGGTCTTTACGGTGCTGGTCTCCCTCGCCGTGTGCTTTGTCAAGCAGCATTCCGCGGTGGACGTGATCGCGGCGATCCCCATGTGTCTCGCGGCGGAGATCCTTGTCTTCGGCAAGGGCTACTGGCTGCCAAAACTTCGTCACGCATGAAGCGTATGCATGTCGCGTTCTGCGCGCTGATGGCGGCGCTGGGCACGGTCATCATGGCGGCGGGCGGGCTGATCCCCGTCGCCACCTACTGCAGCCCGCTGGTCGCCTCCGTTCTGCTGCTGCCCGTGATGAGCGAGCACGGCGAGCGCTGGGCCTGGATGACCTGGGCGGTCACGGCGGCGCTGTCGCTGCTGCTGAGCATTGACCGGGAGGCCGCGTTTTTTTACCTCTTTGTGGGCTTTTATCCGATGCTGCGTCCGCGCCTGGACGCAGGGAAGACGGGGGTCCTGCGCGTGCTGGCGAAGCTCGCGTTCTTCACGCTGAGCCTCGGAACAATGTACGCGCTGCTGATCTGGGTGCTTCAGCTTGAGAGTCTGCTGGCGGACTTCGGGGACTTTAGCCGCTGGATGAGCGCGGCTTTCTTCGCGGCGCTGGTACTGGTCATGCTGATCTATGATCTGGCGCTCAAACGGGTGCAGCTCTACTGGCTGCGCATCCTCCGGCCGAGACTCACGCGGGGGAGATAGAATACATTTTTAAACGGGAGAGACCTCGACGCAAAGGGAAGAACACACGACTCGCAGCGCTATCTATTTTTTACATAATTCTAAATTTATGACAAAAGCCTTGCAAGTCTGCAAGGCTTATGTTACAATTCCGACGTATGTTTGAAGACAACGGTTTTAAGAGGGATAGAACGTGAAGAGACAAGGAATAGATTTTGATGAACTCAGCCCGGAAGAGCAGGACGCGCTGCTGGAGCGCCGCCGCAAAATGGCAAAACGCAAGGCCAGAAGCCGCGTGATCAACCGGATCTTCGGCTTTGTCATGGCAACCGTGATCATGGCCGGTCTCGGCGGCCTGGGGCTGGAGTATGTGCTGCTCAAAGGGCCTTCCGAGCAGCTTCGCAACACCTTCGCCATGACCATGTTTGAAACCCGTCGCTTTATCTGGGTTCCGAACATCTTCCTCAGTGAGGAGGAGGTCGCCGCGATCAAGGCCACGCGCAACCAGCATGTGGAGGAGAATTTTGACGCCTCGCTCATCAGCCTCGCCCCGCAGGAGGTAGTCGCTGCGGACGGGCAGACCGATGGACCGCAGCCGGACGCTTACGGCCTCATTGACGAGGACGGCGACGGCATCATCATCGAGGACATTCGCGGCACCGGCTATGTCGGGCATATGATTGTGGTCAAGGACCCCTCGCGCGTCTTTGTCGGCGCTGCGGTGGGCATCGGATACGGTCTCCCGCTCGAGGAGATGTGCAAGCGCTTTGATGCGATCGGCGGCATCAACGGCGGCGCCTATGTGGACGTCAACGGCGGCGGCACCGGCGATACGCCCGACGGGCTCACGATCCTGGGCGGCAGGGTGATCAACTCCGGCTACGGCGCGGACGCTTTTGTGGGAATCGACGTCGACGGCAGGCTCCATGTGGGCTACTACACGGTGGAGGACGCGCAGAACATGAACATCACCGACGGTGTGAGCTTCGGCCCGGTGCTGATCATCAACGGCAACGTCACCGACTCCGCCAAGATCCCCAGCGGCGTCAATCCCCGCACCGCCATCGGCCAGCGGGCTGACGGCGCGATCCTGATGCTGGTCATTGACGGCCGCCAGGTGCACAGCATCGGCGCAACCTATACCGACCTTGCACGGATCATGGCCGAGTACGGCGCCGTCAACGCCTGCAACCTGGATGGCGGCTCCTCTTCGAGCATGTACTGCTACGGCGAGTACCTCAACAGCAGCTCCGCCGCCAACGGCATCGCCCGCCCGCTTCCGGACGCGTTTCTGATCCGCCCGCTGGACAGCACGGCTGAGAACACCATTTCCTGAGGAGGCGCGACGAAATGGCAAGAAGAAAGAAAAATACCCATGGCGCCGGTGTATACGCCACGTTTCTGATCGTCTATATCCTGGTTCTCGGGGTCGTGATCGTCTTCGGCCTCTCCCGCCTCTGGGAGTACGCGAAGACCGTCGACCCGGTGGAGCCGGAGAGTATCATGGACGTCTATATCGAACAGCTCAAGACCAATGTCTTTGAGCAGGGCATTGCCCAGACCGTTGCCGCCATGCCGCATGAGTTCCAGAGCAACGAGGAGTGCGTGCAGATCGTTGAGGATATGCTGGAGGGCGATTGGAGCTACCGCCGCCGCCCCGGCAGCACCAATGAATCGGGCTATGTGGAATATGACCTGATCTGCGGCAAGAACCTTGTGGGCAAGGCCGTTGCCGTGCGGGACGAGAGCAAGCGCGGCACCATGCCCGATAACCAGCTCCCCTGGATCGTGCAGAGCAATGAGTTCTATGTGACGGGGCTGTATACTTCTCTGAGAGTGACCGCGCCCGCGAGCTATACGGTGCGCATCAATGACATCCCTGTGGGGGAGGAGTACATCGTCGAGCGCGGCATCCAGTACGATGTGCTGAAGCCCTATTACAGCCAGTATCCGGATCTGCCTACCAAGGTCACCTATGAGGTGGACCATCTCTTCGGTGTGCAGGAGCCTGTCGTCTACGATGAGGACGGCAACATCTTCGTCTATGACGAGACGAAGGACGATATGCAGTACATCAAGCAGCCCGACGCCGAAACCTGGGCAAAGCTGGAGGCCTTCGCCATCGCCTTCTCCGAGCAGTACAAGCGCTTCAGCGCCGGCACCGGCGATGCGGCTTACATCATCAACCAGCTCAAACCCTATATCGTCGAGGGCAGCGATCTGGAGCAGCGCCTCTGGATGGCGATGGACGGCTATGGCTGGGCGCATACGGTGTCTTACACCTTCAACGGCGCAACGCTCAACAGTGTCATTGACATCGGCAGCGGCTTCTACATTATGGACGTCACTACGGAGACCACGGTCGTCTACCCCAACAAGGGCGATAACGGCGTTTTGCACGAGTTTGACGGCCTGACCATCATCGCCCGGGACTTCGGCGATTCCATCCGCGCCGTCACAGTGGAGAATAACCGGAATGAAAGCTGATATGGACAAGCAGAAATCATGCAGGGAAGCGGTGGCGGTGATTCTGCCATCCCTCAACCCGGATCAGAAATTTGCCGCCGTGGTGGACGGCCTGGTGGCGGACGGCTTTCAGCATATCGTGATCGTGGACGACGGCAGTGACGATGAGCACCAGCGCTGGTTTGAACAGGCGGCGCGCCATCCCCAGTGCACCGTGCTCCACCACGGCGTCAACAAGGGCAAGGGCCGCGCGCTCAAGACCGCGTTTGCGCACGTTCTGGCTGAGCTTCCGGCGCTCGCGGGCGTCATCACCATCGACGGCGACGGGCAGCACCTGCTGCCGGATATTGTGGCCTGCGCGGAGAAGATGCTGGAAAACGGGGACAAGGTCGTGCTCGGCTGCCGGGATTTTGACCAGCCCGGCGTCCCGCCGCGGAGCGTCGCCGGCAACAAGACCACCAACCGCATGTTCAAGCTCTTCTACGGTATCACCATCTCCGATACCCAGACCGGGCTGCGCGCCATTCCCGCGCGCTTCCTGCGGCGCTTCATCGAGATGGAAGGGGAGCGCTTTGAGTATGAGACCAATATGCTGCTGCAGATGAAGAAGCAGGGCGTCGCCTTTCTCGAGCAGCCCATCCAGACCGTCTACGATCCGGAGGATTACAGCTCCCACTATAACGCCGTCAAGGATTCCTGGCGCATTTTCAAAATCATGCTGAAGGCAAAGTTCAGGTAGCGCGATGCGGAAATACTGGCAGTTACTCAAATATTCGATCAGCTCGGTGGCCTCCTGGGTCGTGGATAACGGGCTCTTCTGGCTGCTCAAGACCTTTCTGGCTTCCCGGCTCGGCGGCCTTGCCGATCTTGTGTGCACGGCGCTGGCGCGCGCCGTCTCCTCGTTTTTTAACTTCAATGCGAATAACCGCCTGGTCTTTCAGAACCGGGGCGGCTACGGAAAGGCGCTGCTGCGCTACTACTGCCTCGCGGTGCCCGTCATGCTCTGCTCGGCGGGGCTGGTGACGCTGCTGGATCATGTGTTCGGCGTGTCCGCGCCTGCGCTCTCCACCGGCATCAAGATCTGCGTGGACGCGGTGCTGTTCCTCGCAAGCTATACGATCCAGAAAAAATGGGTCTTTGACGACAAAAAGGGGATGTGAAAAATAGTCTTTTTCACATCCCCTTTCATTCCCGAAAGGCGTCCCAGGGCGCCTCTTCGGGCGGCGCGGCCTCGAAGGAGAGGGGCGCGCCGGTTTTCGGATGGGCAAAGCGCAGGGCGCGGCACCAGAGCGCGAGACGGGGGGCGCTCTCACCGCCGTAGCGGCGGTCGCCCAGGAGCGGGAGCCCGCGAGAGGCAAACTGCACCCGGATCTGGTGGGAGCGACCGGTCACGAGCTTCACGCGCACAAGGCTGCATCCGTTTTGCCGTGAGAGCGTCTCATAGTGCAAAATCGCTTCGCGCACGCCGCGGCGTTCCCGCTTGACCACAAAGCTCTTGTTCTTCGCCGCGTCGTGATAGAGAAGATCGCGCATCTCGCCGCCGTCCGGCGCGTCGCCCCGGCAGATGGCGAGGTATTCCTTCTCCATCGCCCCTTCCGCGATCTGGCGGGAGAGGGAGGCGGCCGCGGCCTTCGTCTTCGCGTAGACCATCAGCCCGCCCACGGCCTTGTCCAGCCGGTGCACGCAGAAGATCTCCTTCGCCCCGGTCTGCTCGCGCAGAAGCTCCGGCATCCCGCCCTCCTCAGACACGACGCCAACGGGCTTTACGCAGAGCACGATGTCTCTGTCCTGAAATAAGATCGTCAGTTCCATTATCATCACCACGACGTATTTTACGGTTTCCCGGCGCAAAATGCAAGAGCGGGGCTTGCGCGGTATCACGCTTTTGTGTTATAGTACTAATTGGTGGAAGTCGGGCTTTCATCAGATCTGCTCTTTTGAGGAGTGATTACTCTGGACATTACCATGATTATCAATCTGCTGGGCGGCGTGGCGCTGTTCCTGTTCGGCATGACGCTGATGGGCGACGGGCTCAAGAAGGTCGCCGGCAATCGTATGGAGATGGTGCTCTACCGCCTGACCGGGACGCCCTTGCGCGGGGTGCTGCTGGGCATGGGCGTGACCGCCGTGATCCAGTCCTCCTCCGCCACCTCGGTGATGGTGGTCGGCTTTGTCAACTCGGGCGTGATGAAGCTGGGGCAGGCCATCTCGGTGATCCAGGGCGCCCTTGTGGGCACCAGCATCACCGGCTGGATCATCGCCTTTTCCAGCATGGAGGGCGCGGGCTGGACGGCGCTGCTGTCCACCTCCAACCTCTCGGCCATTGTGGCCGTTGTGGGCGTCGTGCTGCGCATGTTCTCCAAAAAGCAGATGCACCATCATCTGGGCGATATTCTGCTGGGCTTTGCCGTTTTGATGTTCGGCATGCACAGCATGAGCGGCGCGGTCGAGCCGCTGCGCGAGAACGAATACTTTCTGAGCTTGATGACCGGCGTCGCCCATCCGCTGCTGGGCATCCTGGTCGGCGCGATCTTCACCGCCGTTTTGCAGAGCGCGTCTGCCGCGGTCGGCATTCTGCAGGCGCTGTCAATGACCGGGGCGATCAGCTTTGCCGTCGCGTATCCGCTGATCCTCGGCATTGCCATCGGCTCGTCTCTGCCGGTGCTCATGTCCGCCCTGGGCGCAAAGGCAGACGGCCGCCGTGCCGCCTGGTCCTATCTTGTGATCGAGGTGATCGGCGTCCTGGTCTTCGGCACGGGCTATTATCTCGCGGATGCGATCGTTCATTTTCCCCTGGATGAAAGGATCATGAACACCTTCTCCGTTGCGCTGGTCAACACGGTGTTCCGGGCTGCCGTGTCCTTCCTGCTGCTGCCCTTTGACAGGCAGATCGAGCGGCTGACCACGCTGCTGATCAAGGAGAGCGAGGACGAAAAGTCCCTGGCCGGGGAGCTTGATCGCCTGGACGAGCGCTTTCTGCAGCACCCCGCGCTCGCCATCGAGCAGAGCCGCATGACTGTTAACGCCATGGCGCACACGGCGCGGGAGAACCTGCTGCGCTCGGTGGAGCTGCTGCGCGATTTTAGCGACGCCAAAGCCCGCAAGGTGGAGATGACCGAGGATCTGGTTGACCTCTATGAGGACAAGATCGGTACCTACCTCGTCAAGCTCAACGCGCACGAGCTGGATGAAAAGCAGAACGAGAGCATCTCCAAATATCTGCACACGCTTTCGGACTTTGAGCGTATCAGCGACCACGCCATGAACGTTGCCCAGGTGGCGCGGGAGATATATGAGAAAAAGACGGTTTTCTCCGGCCAAGCCCTCAAAGAGCTTGAGGTTCTCACCGGCGCGGTGCGGGAGATTTTGCAGCTCTCGGTGGACGCCTTTACCGGGGAAGACCTCGCCATGGCCTATCGCGTGGAGCCGCTGGAGGAGCGCATCGACATTCTCTGTGATGAGATGAAGCTCAACCACGTTGAGCGCGTGCAGGAGGGCGTGTGCTCCCTCAACCAGGGCTTCATGTACAATGACCTCATCACGAACCTTGAGCGCGTGGCGGATCACTGCTCCAACATTGCCATCGCCATGATCGAGCTGCAGGAGGATCAGTACGACACCCATGGCTACATCATCAACCTCAAGGAGCTGCACTCCCATAACTTTGACGAGCTCTACGAGGAGTATACGAAGAAATACGAAATCTGAATCGTTCCCAAAAATACAGCCCCCCGCAAATCCGTACAGTTGTACGTTTTTGCGGGGGCTTCCGTATGCTTTCAAATTGTTCCGCGCGGGCGATTCGTGAATCGCCCCTACAGTTCTGATACTATTATCCAATAAGAAGGCTTGGAATTTTCGCGGCCAGAATTGTGTCAGGCGAGGCAGCGTCCGCAGGGAATACTTTGTGTATTTACAAGGACNNGTCCGCAGGGAATACTTTGTGTATTTACAAGGACGATAACGAAGCATGGCGCAATTCTGACCGCGAAAAAACGAGCTTTTCTATTGGATAATAGTATGAGCGCTATTTCTTCTTGCGGATCGTGCTCACGAGGGTGAAAACGCCGATCAGCACCCAGGCGATCACAAGCGACGAGAGCAGGATCACCGCCGTCTGTGGCAGGGGGCCGAGATCACGCGGGCCGCCCGCGCCGGCGGCGCTGATCTGGTCGAGGCGGTAAAGGGAGTTTACGTCGGAAAAAAGCTTTTGCATATAGGCTTCATCCACGGTCTGCTTGCGGCGGACGGACTTGGTTACGTCCTCGATCATCTGCCCCGCCGCGTCGCGCAGGGAGGTGGAGCCGTTGAAGACCGGGGTGGTGAAGGTGTTCGCGGTGTTCTCCATGAGAAGCCTTGTCGCCGCGATCTTCACGGGGTAGTGTTCCTTGTTGTCCTCCCCGGCACGCTTCAGATAGTCCTGGTATTCCGCGCTCTGCTGCGCCTTGGCGGTGACGGGGGCGTAGCCCTCGGTCTCGGCGTAGGCGATCTGCACCTCGTTTGTCAGCAGAAACTGTGTAAACAGCCAGGAGGCCAGCACCACCTGGGGATCTTCCTTGTTGAACACGCAGAGGCTCGGCCCCTGGGAGATCATCACAGGATGCGCCGGGTCAAACTGGGGAATGGGGTAGACCGCCGTTTCAAAGCGCACGAGCTTATCCTCACTGATGTCGAGCAGCGGCGCGTCCGAGCCCATCCAGGTCGCGCCCGCTGTGGAGTCCACCGCGAAGAGACACTGACCGGCATTGAGGAAGTTCGCCGGGTACGAGGAAATCTTGAAGGTGGAGAAGGCGCCGGTTTTCGCGTGTTCCGCGACGGTATAGAGCAGTTCCTTCGTCGTGTCGTTGAAGATCTGGATGTCCCCGTTTGCGCCGGAGTAGCCCGCGCCCTTCTGCCGGAGCATCTGGATCATCATGTTGTCGGTGGACTTGTAGATGAAGGGGATCATGACCTTCTGCCCGTTGAGCTTGAAGTTTCCGTCCGCGTCCTTCGCCATCGCGGCTTCGGACACCTCCCACACGAAGTCCCAGGTCAGCATTTCGGGCAGGATGTAGCCCAGCTTCTCCACGAAGCTCTTGTTGACATAGCAGGCTTCGGTCGAGCGCATGTAGGGCACGGCGTAGCTCACGTTCCCGATGCGGCACTCGGCGAGAAACTCGGGGATCACTTCCTCCGCCGTCGGCCCGTCGTAGCGCAGGGCGCTGCCGCCGAAGCCGAAGTTGGGGTCGGCAAAGAGTTCGTCGAGCGGCACTACCACGTCCGCGCCGGTCATGTAGGTCGCAATGTGATCCGGGTAAGTGACGCAGACATTGGGCGTGGTGTCGGTGGCAATGTTCGTGATGACGTCGTTGTAAATTTTGCCGTAGTCGGTGTAGAGGCGCATATTGACCGTGATGTTGGGGTAGAGCGCCTCAAAATCCTCGATGGCCTTCTGATAGATCGCGGTCTGGGTCTTGTTGGTGTCGTTTTTCGCCCAGAAGGTGATCTCGATGTCCCGGCTCTCGTCAAAGCTCGCGGGCACGGTAAAGGCGGCGCGCTCCTTCGAACCGTGGCAGGCCGCGAGCGGCAGCAGCATCACAAGGCAGAGAAGGATGCACAGAAGCTTTTTCATCCCTTCGTCCCTCCTCTCGAAACGCCGGCCATGATCTTCTTGTGGAACACAAGAAACAGCACAATGAGCGGCACGGAGATGACCACCACGGCGGCCATCATGGCGGGGATGTTCTCGCGCCCGAAGCCGTTTTCGCGGATCTCCTGAATGCCGTTGGAGACAAGGAAATACGCCTCGTCATCGGTAATGAGCCGCGGCCAGACGTAGCTGTTCCAGCACTCGATGACCTTGAGGATCACGATGGTGACGACTGTGGGCTGGGAGATGGGCAGCATCACCTTGAAGAGATACTTGAGGTCGGAGGTGCCGTCCACCTTCGCGGCCTTGTAAAGCTCCTCGGGCACCTGCTCGAAGTTCTCCTTGAGCAGATAGATGTAGAACACCGAGGTCACGGAGGGCAGGATCAGACCCCAGAAGGTGTTGCGCATGCCCCAGTTGGTGATGGTGACGAAGTTTGTGATGACCACAAGCTCGCTCGGGATCATCATCAGCGAGAGGAAGAGCGCGAACACGAGGTTCTTTCCGGGAAAGTCCAGCCGCGCGAAGGCGTAGGCCGCAAAGATGATGACCACCATCATAATGGCCGTGGTGGCGAGGGTGAAGACGATGGTGTTCGTAAAATACCGGGCGAGGTTTACGGTGGTGAAGGCGTCCGCATAGTTCTGCAGCGTCGGGGAGAGCGTGAAGAAGCTGGGGACGTATTCGCCGTTATACGCGCTGTAGCTTTTGACGGAGGTCAGGAGCATCCAGTAGAAGGGAAACAGTACGACCAGCGCCCAGAGCGTCAGCAGCGTATAGGTGATGATTCTGCGGACTCTGTCCCGCCGTGCGGCGGCAAGCTCGATTTTCTCATACTTCATGCCCACACCCCCTTAATACTGCACGTTCTTCCTGCTGATCATCAGGTTGATGACCGTGATCGTCAGCACGATGGCGAAGAGGATCAGCGCCGCGGCGGAGGCGTAAGAGGGGTAGCCGCCGCTGTCGCCGTAGAGCATATCGTAGACGTAGCCCACGATGGTGTTCATGCCGGCGGCGTTCAGGTCGGTGCCGAAAATGGCGACCTCGTCGCTGTAGGCCTTGAAGGCGCCGATGAAGCCCGTGATGATGAGGTAGAAGATCATGGGCAAGATCATCGGGAGCGTGATGCGCGTGAAGGTGCGCCACTTGGAGGTGCCGTCGATCTTGGCGGCGTTGTAGTAATCCTGCCGCACGGAGGCAAGCGCCGAGGTGAGGATCAGGATCTTGAAGGGCATGACCACCCAGACCGTGTAGATGCACATGACAAGCATCTTCGCCCAGTAGGGGCCGTCGATGAAGTCCACGGACTGTCCGCCGAAAAAGTGGATCAGCAGGTTAATGAGACCGTCGGAGTAGGCGGTCTTTTTAAACAGGATCATGAACACCAGACCCACCGCCAGCGTGTTCGTGACGTAGGGCAGGAAGAACACGGTCTGGTACAGCTCCCGCAGGGCTTTGATGGAATTGAGTCCCACGGAGATCAGAAGCGCCAGCCCCGTGGAGAGCGGCACGGTGATGATGACGAGGATAAAGGTGTTCTTCACGGCCTGCAGGAAATAGGGGTCGTGCAGGACGTAGGAATAGTTATAGAATCCCGTGCCCCAGAAGCTCTGGGAGGCGGCGTTGTAGCCCTCCTCGAAGGAGTAGACAAACACGTCCACCAGCGGGTAGACCATGAACACGCCCAAAAACGCGATCGCCGGCAGCAGGTATAACCAGGCTTTCCAGTTTTTATTCATACAAAAAACACTTCCTTATCGGCTCCCCTGTGCTTCCCCCCAGCGGGGGAAGCTCCCACCGGTGTCGCAACACTGGTGGGTGATGAGGGAGAAGCTTGTGTTTTACACCATACGATGCCAAAAAGGTCAGCCTCTCCCTCATCCGGCAGCTTCGCTGCCACCTTCCTCCGCTGGGGGAAGGACGACCGTTCACACCTCAAACGGAATCCTCTCCTCGCTCTCGGCGTGGAAGAGGTGCACCTTGGCGGGCTTGAGCGCAAAACGCACGGCGCCGTGCTTGGTGTCCAGCTCCTCGTCAGAGGGGATGATGGCGCGGATGGCGCCGCTCACGGCGGCGGGGTGGGTTGAGACGACGCTGCGGTCTCTGCCCATGACCTCCACGGCCTGCAGCGCGCAGCTCAAAGGCCCCGCATGCTGCAGCACAAAGCCCTCGGGCCGCACACCGACAAAGACCTTCTGATCCTTCACGCCCTTGACGGTCAGCACGCCGTCCTCGCCGATATACAGCACGCCGCCGCGCACTTCGCCGTGAAAGACGTTGATGGGCGGGGTACCGAGAAATTTGGCGACGAAGAGGTTTCGCGGCTCGTCATAGACCTCCTGGGGCTTGCCGATCTGATGCACCACGCCGGTGTTCATCACGACGATCAGGTCGGAAATGCTCATGGCCTCCTCCTGGTCGTGGGTGACGAAGATGGTGGTGATGCCGGTCTCGCGCTGGATGCGGCGGATCTCCTCGCGCGTCTGCAGGCGCAGGCGGGCGTCGAGGTTACTGAGCGGCTCATCCAGAAGCAGGACGCGCGGCATCTTCACCAGCGCGCGGGCAATCGCGACGCGCTGCTGCTGTCCGCCGGACATCTCGGAGGGCTTGCGATCCATGAGCTGCTCGATCTGCACGAGGCGCGCGGCCTCCTCCGCCTTTTTGAGCATCTCCGCCTTGCTCGGGCGGGCATCCCCCTTGAGGTTTTGCAGAGGGAAGAGGATGTTCTGCCGCACGGTCAGATGCGGGTAGAGCGCGTAGTTCTGAAACACAAGCCCCACGCCGCGGTTTTCGGGCGGCAGCCGGGTCACATCGTCCTCGCCGAAGAAGATATGCCCGCTCGTGGGCGTTTCAAGACCGCATATCAGATTGAGCGTGGTGCTCTTGCCGCAGCCGGAAGGCCCCAGCAGACCGATGAGCTGTCCGTCCGGGATCTCAAAGGTGAAATCGTTGACGGCGATCACATCCTCGCCCTTTTTATGACGGCTGGGGAATTTTTTGGTAACATGCTGCAATACAACTTTCATAACATCCCGTCCCTTTGCATTTTCAAGGATATTTACATTAAATCACAAAAGCGCGGGAATTTCAACAATAGCTTGATCTCTCGCCGTTTTTTTACCGTATTTGCGCATGGTACAAGGCTGTGCGTGAATATGCTGTCAGAGAGGTGAGAATATGCTGGAAAACGCGTTTCATTTGCTGGCGGGGAGCCTGTTTTTGATGCTGCGCATTGCGCCGGGCGGTTCCTATCCGCGGCCGCTGAGCCGCCAGGAGGAGCAGGAGGCGCTGCAAAAGTGGGCGGCGGGGGACATGGAGGCGAGAAACCGCCTTGTCGAACACAATATGCGGCTGGTGGCGCACATCGTCAAGAAATACTATGCCCAGACCGGCGACACGGAAGATCTTCTGAGCATCGGCACGATCGGGCTCATCAAGGGCATCAACAGCTACCGGACGGAGAAGGGGGTGAAGCTTGCCACATATGCCAGCCGCTGCATCGAAAACGAGATCCTCATGCACTTTCGCGCCCAGCGAAAGACGGCGGGGGAGCTGAGTCTCTCCGAGGCGCTGGATGCCGAGGACGAGGACGGCAATCTGTCCTTTCTGGACGTGGTGGCGCAGGAGGACGATCTTGACGAGCGCCTTGGGAGCCTGGAGCTGTGCGATAAGCTGCGCGAGTGCGTGGCAACAAAGCTCGATGAGCGGGAGGCGCAGGTGATCCGCCTGCGCTACGGGCTTACCGGGCGGGAGGGGCTTACCCAGCGGGAGACTGCCCAGCGCCTCGGCATCAGCCGCAGCTATATCTCCCGCATCGAGAAAAAGGCGCTGGAGAAGCTGAGAGCGGCGCTGGAATAGTGGTCAGTGGTCAGTGAATACTTAGGTGTCGGATAGGGAACGGTGCTGCGCACTTGGCTCCCCCCCTCTGGGGGAACTGTCGAGCGAGCTTGCGAGCGAGACTGAGAGGGCGTTATAATCCGTCCCCCGAAGGGGGGACACTACAACTTTTCGCTTTTCACTATTCCCTTTTCACTTTCTTATATGTTACAATAAGAAAAAACCAGTCTTCAGGGAGAGAAACTGATGAAACAGATACTTGCGATCCTGCTTGCTGTTTTGCTTTTGCTGCTGCCCGGATGCGGGGCAGAAGCCGCCGCCGACCCGGAGGCAGCACAGCGCGGCTACCGCTATGTAAACAGCATGGATACGCTCATCGAGCTCACAGCCTACGGCGCAAAGCGGGATGCGGCGCTGGACGCGGCGGCGGCGGAGGTGGAGCGATTAAACGCTCTTTTGTCCATCGGCCTGGAGGACAGCGAAGTTTCCCGCGTGAACCGGGAGGGGAGCGCCGGGCTGAGCGCGGACACGGCATACCTTGTGCGGCGGGCGCTGGAGATCTACGATTCCACCGGCGGCGCCTTTGATCCCACGGTCTACCCCCTGATGGCGCTCTGGGGCTTTCCGAGCGGGGAGCATCACGTGCCCACGGCGGCGGAGATGGGAGAGACGCTGCCAAGGATCGGGGCGGATCGGCTGGACTTTGACGCGGAGACCGGAACGCTCACTTTGGCGGAAGGGCAGGCCATCGACCTCGGCGGCATCGCCAAGGGCTATACCTCCCAGCGCATCATGGACATTTACCGCGAGTACGGCGTCACGTCCGGCCTTGTGAGCCTGGGCGGGAACGTCCAGTGCCTCGGCGCAAAGCCGGACGGCTCCGCCTGGCGCATCGGCGTGCGAAACCCCGACACCGAAACCGGCGGCATCGTCGCCATCGTCGCGGTGAAGGACAAAGCGGTCATCTCCTCCGGCGGCTACGAGCGCTTCTTCGTCGAGGACGGCGTGACCTATGAGCACATCATGGACCCGAAAACAGGTTACCCTGTGCAAAATGAGCTTGCGCAGGTCACTGTTGTGACGGCGGACGGCACCCTGGGCGACGGGCTCTCCACAGCGCTCTACATCATGGGGCTGGAGAAAGCCTCTGACTACTGGCGCGCACACAGCGGAGATTTTGACGCGGTTTTCACCCTGCGCGACGGCAGCGTGTACATCACGGCGGGGCTGGAGGATTGTGCAAGCCCCGTGGAGGGGTACAGTGGCCAGTGGTCAGTGGTCAGTGACCGGTAGGGGCGATTCACGAATCGCCCGCTCCCTTTCGGCTGACTTTTTATCCTCCCTTGACTTGCAGGCAAAAATCATTATAATGAAGGTATAACAAAGACAGAGGTGATGGCATGAAGATCGGCATGATGGAGCTGGTCGTGATTTTCATCGTGGCGCTGCTGGTGATCGGGCCGGACAAGCTGCCGAGCTATGCCAAAAAGCTGGGCAACGCCCTGCGGGAGTTTCGCAAAGCGTCCAGCGACATGACAAAGGACATCCGCGAGAGCGTGGTCGAACCGCTGGAGGAGGCGCAGAAGCCCCTGCGGGAGGCCATGGAGCCGCTGGAGGACTTGAACCGGGAGCTGAACCGGAACCTCAAGAGCGTCGAAACGGATCTCAACAACATCGGCAAGGAGAAAAAGGAAGCGCCGAAAGCGGAAGCAAAAGCAGAGCCCGCGGTCACAGCCGCGGCGGAAACGGAAAACGGAGGAGAAAACACATGAGACTCGGTGTACAGGAGCTGCTTATCATTTTAGCGGTGGTCGTCATCATCTTCGGACCCACCCAGATCCCCAAGCTCACGAAGATGTTCGGCAAGAGCGTCAAGGGCTTCAAGGACGGATTGGCCGAGGAGGAAGAGAAGGCGAAGAAGGCCGAGGATGAAAAGGAATAAAGCCGCCGAAGACGATGGCAGCATGAGCCTCACGGGGCATCTCAAGGAGCTGAGAAACCGCATCGCGGTGTGCCTTGTGGTGCTGGTCGCGGGCTTTTTCCTGTGCCTGAGCGTTGCCGGGCGCATCGTCACGGCGCTGACAGACCTCGGCACAGTTTATAACTATACTTATGTCTATATCGCGCCGCAGGAGCTGCTGCTGGTGTATTTTAACCTCGCGCTCGTGGGCGGCGTGGTGCTGACCTTCCCTGTGCTGGCTTACGAGGCGTATGCCTTCTGCAGCCTCGGTCTGAGCCGGCGGGAGCGGACGGGCATCGTGCTGGCCCTGCTCGCGGGGACGGTGTTTTTCCTGCTGGGCGTGGCCTTCGCCCGCTTTATCAGCATGCCCTTCATGCTGCGCTTTCTGATCGGCTTTTCCCGGGAGGTGGACGTGGCGGCCTCCATCAGCATCCAGCAGTATGTGAGCTTTCTGCTGACGGTGTTCCTGATTTTCGGCGCGGTGTTCGAGCTGCCGGTGATCTCGGTGCTGCTGACGGGGCTCGGCGTCCTGAAGGCCGAGTGGCTTATGAAGGGTCGGCGCGTGATGATCGTGGCGATCTTTGTGCTGGCGGCCATCATCACGCCGCCGGACATCGTCTCCCAGATCATGGTGGCGATCCCGATGATCGGCCTGTACGAGCTGAGCATTTTATTGAGCCGCCTCGTGATGAAAGCCAAACAGGGGTAGAAGCCTGTTGTTCGCTGTTGCTGCTTGACAGATGCTTCCGTACACAGTATAATGAAACTGTAGGAATGCGCCGTTTCGGCGTGAAATTTTGGAGGTTGTTATGAAAAAGGAGAAGAAGAGGCTCCTGCTGGGTCTGGCGATCATGGTCTGCTGCGCGGCTCTGTCTCTTGTCCTGCTTACCGCGGTCTTCCCCAAGGGGCCTGTTGCCCTTGCCGCCGCCCCCGCAAACGCGCTTTCCGAGAGCGGTGTGCGCATTGCCCAGGTTGAGAAAACCGGCTCCGGCATCACCATGCTCACTGCCAAAGACTGGGAGAACACCTATCCCGAAATCTACGCGTCCTATTCCATGAACAGCGAAAACGATTCCGCCGAGGACTATGTGGCGGATTACCCCATGATCTCCACACTCTTTGAGGGCTACGGCTTTGCCAAATTCTACGGCGGCGCCCGCGGCCACACCTATGTGATCGAGGATGTGACCAGCACCGGCCGCCCCCACGCGATGGCCAACTGCTTCACCTGCAAGACCCCGGACTTCACCGTTCTGGCAAACGAGCTGGGCGATGAGGCCTATTCCCTCGCCTTTGAGGATGTGCTGCAGCAGGTAAACGAGCCGCTGAGCTGCTATAACTGCCACGGCAATACCGGCAGCACCCTGATGGTGACGCACCAGTATCTCGCCAAGGCGCTCGGCAGCGACCTGGAAAAGGTCGACGCCGCGACGCTGACCTGCGGCCAGTGCCATGTGGACTACTACTTTGCTCCCGGCACCAAGGCCACCACGCTTCCCTATACCAGCCTTGCGAGCATGAACCCGGACGACATCCTGGATTATTACAACAACCTGATGGTGGACGGAGAGGTTTTTGCCGATTATGTCCACGCAAGCTCCGGCGTGCGCCAGATCATGGTGAACCACCCCGAGTTTGAGACCTTCACCGGCAAGGGCAGCGTACATTACGGCACCTTTACCTGCGCCGACTGCCACATGGGCACCGCCACCGCCGCCGACGGCAGCAGCTATCCCGACCACTACCTGAGAAGCCCGCTCGATAATCAGGAGCTTATCGACAGCACCTGCTCCAAGTGCCATGCCGACCTGCCTTCCTTTGTACACGGCATCCAGGAGAAGGCCGAGGAGCGTACCTACGAGATCGGCTATAAGCTGGAGGAGCTCATCAACAAGATCACCGATGCGGCAAACAGCGGCGCGTACACGGACGAGGAGCTGGATGCCATCCGCATGAGCTACCGCAACGCGCAGTTCTACTGGAACTTTGTCTTTGTGGAAAACAGCGAAGGCGCGCATAACTCCAGGCTGACCCATGAGTGCCTCGATAAGTCTGAGGCGCTGATCGAAGAAACCCTGGCGCTGCTGCACTGAGAAAACAGAATTCAGGCCGTCCCGCCCGAAAGGGCGGGGCGGTTTTTTAAGAGGACGTATGAAAAAGATTGTAGCCTTTCTGCGCTCGATGCGCTTTGGCATCCTGCTGCTTGCGCTCATTGCGCTCTGCTCGGTCGTCGGTTCCGTGATCCCGCAGGAGCGCGGCGCCGCCTGGTACGCGCAGAATTATACCGCGATCCACGCCTACCTGCTCATGCTGGGGCTTGACCATGTGTTCCGCGGCTGGTTTTTTGTGACGCTGCTGGTGCTGCTGTGCGTGAATCTGAGCCTCTGCTCCATTGTGCGTATTCGCAGCGTCGTCAAAGCGGGGGAGGAACTGCTGCCCCGCACGGCAAAGCTTCCGGACGCGGAAGCCTTGACCGCAGACGGCGTGGAGCTTGTGCGCGGCTACCTTACATCCATCCGCTGCAAGTGCAATGACTTCGGTGAGGTAAGCGTATACAGCAAAAACCTCTTCGGGCGCTACGGGAGCTTTATCACCCATCTTGCGATCCTGCTCACGGTGCTTTTCGGCGCGGCGGCGCTCTATTCGCCCACGGTCATTGACCAAAGCTGCCTGCCCGGTGAGTCGCTCACCATGACGGATGGTGTTGAGATCGCGGTGCGGGATTTCCACATTGAAAACGAGCTGGGCGAGCTGGATTTCGAGAGCGTTCTGCGCGTCAAACTCCCCGACGGGCGCGAAAGCGACTGGCGCGCGGTCAGCGTGAACCACCCGCTCTCCTTCGGAAGCTATAAGATCTACCAGCAGACCTATGGCACCGCGGGCTCCATCACCGTGCGCAACACCGCAAACGGCGGCGAGGATGTCTTCACCCTCACGGAACCCTGCTTTCTGACTGCGGACGGCGTAAACGGCCTCTGGTACGAGGCGCTGTATCCCGGCTACGTCCGGGATGCGGACGGAAATTTCACCCTCATCACCTCCACCTCCGGAAGTTATGACGACCCGGTGTATCAGCTTCTGCTGGCCTCCGATGGGGAGTATACCCCGGTGCTGGCCTTCCCGGGCGAGGATTTGACTGTGGGGGAGATGCAGTATGTGTTCAACGCGCCGGTGGAGTACCCCGGCCTGCGCATCAAGCACACACCGCCGCTTGTGAACGCGCTGCTGGTCTTCGCCTTCTGCCTGATGATCGCGGGGCTGTATATCACCTTCTTTATGCAGCCGGTGCTTGTCAAGCTGGACGGGGAGGGCTATACGGTCTCCGGCCCCAAGCCGGAGGGAATACGCATGGAGATACGGCTTTTGCTCGAGCAGAAGGGAGAATAACAATGCTGAACATCATCTTTTTCGGCGCGTTGGTACTGTATTTTGCCGCGTCGGTACTGGAGTTTGCGGGTGTGAGCTTCAAAAAGGACAAGCTGCTCAAGGCGGCGTGGTTCGTGTTTCTCGCGGGCTTTGCGCTGCACACGGTGTATTTTGTCGCGCGCGGCGTGAAGGCCGGGCGTGTGCCGCTGGCGAATCAGTTTGAGTTCTCGATGGCCTTCTCCTGGGGCATCGCGGCGCTGCTGATCGTGTTTCGCGCAAGGCTTCACGCGGAGTTGCTCTCGGTAGCGGCCATGCCGATGGCCTTCCTTGTGCTCTCCTACGCGGCGCTCAAGCCCATGGAGATCACCGAACTCATGCCCGCCCTCAAGAGCACCTGGTTTGTCTTCCACATCGGTTCTGCGATGTTCAGCTATTCGGCCTTCGTGCTTGCCGGCTGCGTGGGGCTTCGCTATCTGCTGCTCAGCCGCAGGGAGAAGGAGCCGGACGCGCTCAAGCTCCGGCAGATGGACTTTCTGAGCTATCGCCTGATCGCGCTGGGCTTTCTGCTGCTCACGGTGACCATTTTGACCGGCGCTATCTGGGCGGAGCAGGCCTGGTCCTCCTTCTGGACCTGGGACCCCAAGGAGGTCTGGGCGCTCATCACTTGGATCATCTACGCCGTATACCTGCATCTGCACCTGCGCAAGAACGCGAACGCGAAAATGCTCGCCTGGTATGTCGTGATCGCGGTGCCCGTGGTGCTCTTCACCTTCGCCGGCGTCAACACCCTCATGCCCGGCCTGCACAGCTACGGCTGATGTTGTGCCGTAGGGGCGACCCTTGCGGTCGCCCGCGAGGTCAGCGGCGTAGGGGCGACCCTTGTGGTCGCCCGCGACCAGTGAATCGTTAAGGTGTCGCTTCGCGACGGATCGTATCATCCGCGAAGCGACACCTTTATTGTTGTTTGTTTTGGCTGTTCGTTTGTACTTCGCCGATCAATGATCGGCGCTACGGCTGTTCGACCGGGACGCCGACCTCGTTGAGCTCCCGTCTGAGCCGCTGCATATCACCGAAAAAGACGGTGGCGTTCATGCCGGAGAGCCAGGCTCCGTCCACATTCAGGATGTTGTCGTCGATGAAAAAGCACTCGGCGGGGTCGAGATGATACTGCCGGTAGAGCTCCGCGTAGATCTCCCGCTCGGGCTTGAGCATCTTCACGTCCGCCGAGACGATGCGCCCGTCGAAGCACTCCGAACCCGGGATGCGGTGGAAGTATTCCGAGAGGCAGCTTGTGGCGTTGGAGAGCAGGTACACCCCGTAGCCGAGGCACTTGACCTCCCGCACCAGTTCCGCCATGCCGGGGATCGGCCTAAGCTCCGCCTTCCACCAGTCAAAGACGCAGTGCCGCGCGTTTTCGTGCAGCCGCGCGGGCAGGCGCTTGCAGATGAGGCGGCAGCCCTCGTCCTGGCTCATCCAGCCGTGATCCATCGCCGCCCATTCGCCGCACTGGAACACCTCCCGCAGCAAGAGCGCGCTGTCCTCGGCGTTCAAGCCCTCCCGCGCGACGATCACCTCCGGCGCCCACTCAATGAGCACGCGACCCATGTCGAATACGATGTTTTTGATCATGCCTTGACATTTTCCTTTACATTTAGAATAGTGAATAGTGAAGAGCGAACAGTTGTGGTGTCCCCTTCGGGGACAGATTAAAATCGTCGCGAAGCGACAGCTTAACTATTCACCATTCACTTTTCGTTTTTCACTGAACAAGCCTGTCAGCTTCTCCATCCGCTTCCGTCTCCGATCCCGCGCCTCCAGGCGTTCGCCCAGATCGCGGGAGCCGACGCCGTACACGAGATAGAGGATCAGCCCGGACACCAGCATAATGAACACCGTCGAAGCACAGCGGCGGCCCGAGGCGTTGACGTTGTAGCCGTAGAGTCCTTCCTCGCGGCACATGGCCTGAATGACCATCGCGTAGCTTGTGCCGTAGGTGCTGGCGAAGGTGGCGGACATGTCGTACTCGGTGAAGAGGGCGTTGAAGTTGAGCGCGAAGACCGCCAGCACCGAGGGCAGGATGATCGGCAGCTTCACTCGCAGGAAGGTGCAGATCCCGCTTGCGCCGAGGTTCTTCGCCGCGTCCTCCAGTTCCTCGTCAATCGAATAGAAGCTCGCTTTGATCATGCGCAGGGAGAATGGCAGCTTCGTCACCGTATAGGCCATGACGATCAGAAACCTTACGTTCTGCGCGTAGTAGAGGTTCTGATTGCCGACGTACCAGATGGCGTCGGAGTTAAAGTAGCTGCGGTAGGAGTAGCAGATCAGGATCGTCGGCAGCAGCCAGGGGAAGAGCAGTGCGTACTCAAGCACCACGCCGGTGCCCTTGTTCTTCTTCTTGAAGATGTAATTGCAGGCGACCACCACGATCACGCAGGCCAGCGCCGCCGCGAGCGCCGAGAGGATGAAGCTCAGTTTGATGCCGCCGAGCGTGGCCTCGTTTGCAAACACGCCGGAGATCGAGCCCTCGCGGGTCTTGTACTTGCCGCGGCTGGTGAGGTATTCGTAATCCTGCTGCCCGAAGTAGTTAATCAGCGTCCACTGGCTGAGATCAAGCTTCTTGAGCCGGATCGCGCTGTAGGTCTGGAAGGAGAAGATGACGATCATCACCACCGGGGTCATGTAGATGATGAACAGCACATAGGCGTAGATGTGCGCCAGCACGTTTGCCACGGGGTTTGCGATCTTCTGCTTCTGCAGCTTCGCCTTCGTCTTGGAGACGGAGAGGTAATGCCCCTTGCGCTCGTAGGCCGAAAGCACCGTCAGCAGCACGATCGTGAACATTGCGAGGATGATCGACAAAAGCGCCGCTCTCGCCTGGGGGAAGGCCTCGTCCGCCGAGGAGGAACCCGCGAGACGCACGATTTCAGGGTTAATCGAGTCGAAGCCCAGCAGCGTCGGCGCGGACATGGCGCAGAGACCGGTGATGAAGGTCATGACCGTGAGGGAGAACATCGTCGGGATCAGCGTCGGGAAAACGACCTTCCACAGCACCTTGAAGGGCTTGGCGCCCATGTTGCGCGCAGCCTCCACGGTGTTGTAGTCGATACCGCGGATGGCGTTGCGCAGAAAGAGCATGTGGTTGGAGGTGCAGGCAAAGGTCATCGTGAACAGCACCGCGTTGAAGCCCGAAAACCAGCTCGTATTGAAGTCCGGAAAGGCGTTTTTCATCGCGGAGGTCAGGATGCCGTCACCCGCGTAGAGGAACATATAGCCCGTGACCAGCGCGACACCGGAGTAGATCATCGTGGTCATGTAGCCCATGCGCAGGATGCGCGCGCCCTTGATGTCAAAGTACTCGGTCAAAAGCACGATGGACACGCCCACCACGTTCACCGTGATGACGAGGCACACCGCGAGCTTCAGGGAGTTTAAGACGTATTTGCCCATGGAACCGGCGAGGAAGAAGCGGATGACGGCGAAGGCGTCCCGCTCCCCGGCGGCGTTGCGGGTGTTGAAGATGCTGGTCAGCGTGTTGAGACAGGGCAGGAGCATGAAGCCGAAGAACAGGTAGGCGAAAAAGCACACGCCCACCAGCCGCACAAATAGCTCCGGCCGGATTTTACGCGCAAGCGACTGTGTCATTGCGCCACCACGTCCTCTCCCGAGGGCGCGTAAGCCATCACGTCCCTGGGGTCGATGACCACGGAGACCTGCTGACCCTCCTCGTAGATGCGCACGCCGTCGTTTTTCTCGATGACCTTGATGGTCTGGCTGCCGAGGTCGATATAATACTTGATGTAAAGCCCGTAGTATTCGCGTATCGTGACTTTGCCGGGCAGGGCGTGCAGCCCCTCACCGGCCGCGACGTTCACGTGCAGGCGCTCCAGGCGGATGTAGTTGTGTTTGGCGGCGTCCAACCCCGCGCCCTCGGCGTTGAGCTTTGCCACCACCGCATCGCTCAGACGGTTGATGTCCCCGATAAAGTTGCAGACAAACTCGGTCTTGGAGAAGTTGTAGACCTCGTTCGGCGTGCCGATCTGCTCGATGTAGCCCTTGTTGAACACCGCGATCCGGTCTGACAGTGTCAGCGCCTCCTCCTGGTCGTGGGTGACATAGATCGTTGTGATGCCGAAGTCCTTCTGCATCTTTTTGAGCTCGTTGCGAAGCTGCACACGCAGCTTTGCGTCGAGGTTGCTCAGCGGTTCGTCCATGCAGATGATGGCGGGCCCGGTAACCAGTGCGCGCGCGATGGCGACGCGCTGCTGCTGTCCGCCGGAGAGCTGGGACACGGCCTTCCTGAGCTGCTCGTCCGAGAGGTCGACCTTTTTGGCAATCTCGCGCACCTTGCGGTCGATCTCGTCCTTCTTGAGCTTCTTGATCTTGAGACCGAAGGCGATGTTGTCATACACTGTCATGGTGGGGAAGAGGGCGTAGCTCTGAAAGACGATGCCGATGTTGCGCTTTTCGATGGGGACGTGGGTGATGTCCTGCCCCTTCACGACCACCGAACCCGAGACCGGCTCGATAAAGCCCGTGATGGTGCGCAGCGTCGTGGTCTTGCCGCAGCCCGAGGGGCCGAGGAAGGTGAAAAACTCCCCTTCCTTGACGTGAACGTTGATGTCGTGCAGGGCGGTGAAGTCCCCGAACTTCACCACGATGTCGTTTAATTTGATCATGTGTATCGTGCTCCTTCGTTTCCTGACCACTCAATTTATGAACATGGCGAGCCGGTTGCCCGGCTCGCCATTGTGCTTGGATTGAGATTTACGCGGCCTTCTGGGTCAGAACCGCCCAGTCGAGGCTGTCCCAATCGGGTTCGGGCTTGGCGTCGGAGGCGTCGGCCCAGTAGAAGCCCAGGTTGGTCATGATGTTGGTCCACTCGGCGGAGTGGGCGGCAACGTAGGCGGCGTAGGTCATATCGGTACCGTCGACCTTTGCAAGGGCGAAGTTATCCAGCAGGTAGATCTCGGGGATGTCCTCGCCGTAGACGAGATCAACAGCTTCAGCGTTGCAGGGGACAGAGTCGAACTCTTCGGCCCAGGCAGCCTGCACTTCGGCGGAGCCGAACCAGTCGCAGAATTCCTTGACCTTCTCGGTCTGCTCCTCGGTACGGCCGGCCTTGTCGAGGATGCCGATGTATTCGGCGATGTAGTAGGTG
>CACZXQ010000040.1 GCA_902785115.1 Oscillospiraceae bacterium
CGGTGTCCGCCCTCGATGGGCGTAACCTGCACCGTGGGACTGTAGCCGTCGGCTCCCTGCGCGGCGATGCCGGTGGAGATATAGGCGTCAGCCTCGACACTCCAGACGTACCATGTATTGTCTATGATTTTGGGGTAGTGCGAGGCGGCAAGTGCAGCCGAGGTGGCGGAGGCGGAGGCGGCTTCGGCGTTCTGCTGCGTTTCTTCGCTAAGCGTTTGCAGTCTCGCAAGCCAATCTTCATACGGGTCAGGCACTTCTCCCGGTGCTTCAAGGCTCGACATGACGGCAAAGGACATTCGCTTCGTTTTCACTGCCGTCTCTCCGACGGTGTAGGTGTACTGCAAAAGCCCGGTCCCCGGGATTGCCGTATCAACATTGGTGACGTTCCAGACCGCCTCTGTCCCGCTCTGGTTTAGCAGCACCGGATAAGGCGCCGTATCCCCGCTCCTCCTGACGGCGAGAGAGACCGCGCCGGCTCCAAATTCCGCCTGCCATGCGCTAAAATCGAGCACGATCTGCAGTGCCAGGTTTTCCCCCTGCACGCCGATCGGCATCGGGCAGCTCAGCGGCGCGTCCTGTCCCGTGTTGATTCTGATGGTTCTCATTTGGTCCTCCTTACGTCAGTGGGATCAGCCATAGCACCGTATTATCTTCCGGCGCTTTGCATATGATGCCGTCCGAGTAATCCGTTATCATTGTCATTGATCCCGTTCCCCCCAGCGCGACACACGCCGCATTTCTGGCTATGATCCACGCAGAGCTTCCGCTCCTGGTCGAATTTGACGGACAGCAGGTAATTGCAAGCCATACCGCCGCAGCGGCCAGCGAAAATGCATAATACTGGCTTTTGCTGGCCAGCTCGTGCTTTTCTGCGAGCAGCGCATTGCCTTTCAGATTTTTCAGCGTTTGATAATCCAGCGCTTCGGTGTTCCCCTGCGTATCCCCCAGGATAAGGCTCCAGCCTTCCGCGAGCTCAAGCGCATAATCTGTTTCCGCGTACTTGCCGAAAGCGGCCCCCAGACCTCCCATTTTGGCGTTCAGCGTCGTTTGCTGTGTCGCGACGAGCTGGATAATCTCCGTAGTCCCAAGCGCGTCCTGCACGGTTATTTTGACCGTGTAGGACTTTTTGATTTCAAGCGCCCCGCCCATGACGGTGACCGTGGAGCTTATGTTGACTGCAGGGCTATAGCTTTGCGCGCCTCGCTCCTTGTAGGCCGCCGTGAATGCTTGGAGGCTGTTATTCCCGCCGGCGCTGCTCCATACGGCGGTCCCCTTTGCGGCGATGTAGGTTCCGCTGTCCGAGGCCGTGCCCGTGGCAGTTGATCGGTATACCTGCAGCCCACTCGCGCTCGGCGGAGCATAAGGCACAACGGTGTAGCTCAGTGCCGCGGTAGCCCTGCGCCCTCTCGCGTCAGTCACGGTGGCTGTCGCCGTAAGCTCTCCCGTTGCGGTGAGAAGCCCTGTCGTTTGGTCGATGCTGATCTGTCCGGTTCCCGGCTGGGCTGCTATGCTTCCGTCCCCGTAATTGATAGACCATGAAGCGATTGTGGAATACTGCGCCGCGGCAGCGAGAGTAAAGCGAAGCTTTGAGTATCCCTGCAAGAGGATCCCCCACCCGGCAACGGTCTGATTTTCATTTACCGCCTGCAGCGCAAAGCCAGAGATCGAAGGGACCACCGAGGACGGCACAATAAGCGTGACGTTGATGGAGTTCGCGCCGATCAGGCGCCCGCTCAGATAGGTTTCGCACCGGATTTCCCACACTCCGCTTTCTGAGCTCGGAATCGAGGCTGCAAGAGCCAGCGGCACGGCCCAGGAATAGCTGATGCCGACGTTCTCCGCGATCGTTGTATATGCTCCCGTTCCGTTGTACCGACACAACAGCGTGTGCGTATAGGATGCGCTCTCGCGATTGATCGCAAAAGCAAAGCTTTTGCCCATTTCCTGCGTGCTGACATTTGCGGAGATCGTGGAGGCGTTTTCGAGGTAATCGACCGCGCCCGAGATCGTTGACGGATCGTATATTTGGACAAAATTGTTTGAGCCGCGTGCCGGTCTGTCCGCAGACAGCACGAGATAATAGGTCGTTGACGGCCTCAGCGCGTCCGTCGGCAGCGCGATCTCTATCCGCTGTACCGAGGCGGTGAGCCCGCTCAAATAGTGCTCCGCGAGATAGATCCGGCCGCTGTCCGCGCCGGGCGTATTTTGCGCGTAGGCGCTTGTCCCCGTCGGGTCCGTGGTTGTGATGGCGGCGTAAAGCGTCGCGTCGCTGTTGGTGTAGCCGCGGATCACCGGCAGCGTGACGCGCAGCCGCTCAGAGATGCCGGTAAATGCCGGCGTCTGAAAGCGGATCGCCGTCGCGTAGTTGTTGGTGCTGTTGTTGCCGGCGTAGCCGGATGCCGACCCGTAGCCGCTCCACGCTCCGTTATAATTCGCGGCGGCGCTGTAGATGATGGATTGTGTTGACATTAGCTTCCCACCCACTTGAGATTAAAGCCGTTATCCAGTGTAATGAGCCAATCGACCGCCTGCGGGTCTTCCAGATCGTCCGTCAGCTCCATGGCGGCAGTGCGGATTGTGCTCACGTTCTGCTTTCGGTTGGAGAAAAACGCGATCAGTTCCCCTGCCTCATAAAAGCCCAGCATCTGCGCGGTAAAGGCACCCTGGAACGCGCCCTGTAGATCCTGCTGACCGATCAAGACGCCGAAAATGGGGTTCCCCTGCGTGTCCGTCATGATCTGGCCGGTTTTGATATATGCCTCGATATCCACCACGCGTGCGTCCGTCCCTCGCGCAAATTGATAAAGTTGCGTGATGGCCTCGTTGGTCAGGGCGATCTGGCTGTCGATGCGGCTCACGCTTTGCTCCATGCCCGTAACGGCTTCTCGGTTCCGCTGGTCAGCAAGGATCAGCTCGCCGATTGCCTTATTTACCCGCTCACTGCTCTGCGCCGTGAAGGTCCTGGACACCGCGCCGACGGTTACGGTGTTTTTTGAGGCGTCCATCAGATCAATGTCCAAGGCGGTGATAAGGTAATAGGGCTGCAAATCGTGCGCGGTTTGGTGTGGCTCGTCGGTGACGTAGACGTATCGGTTGATGATCCACGGCTCTACGTCGTAGCCTGCTGCCGCCATATCCGCAGCAGTGAGCTTTTGCGTGGAGGCAACCTGCCGCCGGATCGCAAGCTCTGACCGCGCTTTGCGGAGGAGATTGAGCGGCACGGTCACGTCGTCCCACGGCACGACCTTGATGATTCGACCGCCGTATGCGGTTTCAGCCGCCTTGGAATAGACCAGGTCGCCCAGCTTGCAAATATCCTCCGTCTCGCTGTCTTCGAGGCTCTGGATGGTCAGCCGCTCGCCGGTCTCCTCATTCTGCGCGCCCAGCGGCAGAATGGCGGTGGCGAGCTCGGCACCTTTGTGCTGCGTGAGGATGTCCAGCAGGTTTTCGCCAAAGACGATCGGTTGTGTGGACAACTGGTCAAACTCCGCGAGGTAGTCGATGATCTTCGCCTCGCCCTCGTATCTGAGGACGATGTGCCCGCCCACCGTGTTCAGGAGCCCCTCCTGGATCAGCTTCCAGGTGGTGCTGTACTCGCTGTCGCTGCGGGCGATGTAATCATTGGCATCCGCCACGGTGACGGTGCCGACCGTAAACTGCTTGTCCGGCGGCATCTGTGCATTGTGTCGCTCGATTAAAAAGGTCAGGTAATCGCCCGGCGTCGCGTGGCTGTCGTCCGCCGGGAAGGAGAAGGGACGCTGAACGCTGTCATTGAGCATTGCAAGGTCGCCCTCGCAGAGAAAAGACCCCTCATTCACCCACCCGCTCTCATCATCCAGCGGTCTTCCGCTGAAGATGCGCTCGCCGTCGGAGTAGACGCGGATCTTGCTTTTCATCCGCCGGATTGCCCCGTATTGCGGATGGTCAGGATAGACGGTAAAGGCGAGGCTCCCGGCCTTATCGGTCTCCAGATGCAGGCGTGTGTCGTACAGGCGGCAGGCGTCATTTGCGTAGTCGATCAGCGGCAGGCCGTCACAGGTCACGGTGTAGCTCATAGGCTGCCCTCCTGATAGGTAACGGTGACAACGGCGGTGCCGGTCACGGTGAGCGTCGTTTCCCCGGCCGGGAGAATCCAGCCCGTCGGCGTTGTCGGTGTCTCAGGCGGGATGGCCGCGATCTTGTCGCCCCACGCAACGGTTACAGCGGCGCTTGCGGTGATGGTAGGCGCCGCCGGGCGCGCCTCGTTGCTCAGCACGATTTCGCCGGTGTCGGTGATCTCCTGCGTGATGGTGGTTTGAGTGAGCTTGAGCTTCCAGGGGTAGGCGCGGAAGCTGAAAGGGATCGATCCGCTGTTGTACCCGCTCAGCGCCCCGAACTGGATGACGCCGCGCCAATAATGCGCGGTGTCGTTGGGGAGGATAAGCTGCACGGTGTGCCCCTGATAGAGGTTGCAGAGCTCGCTCCTGATCGGCTCAAGCTCCACGTCGGAAATGCCCGAAAAGAGCGTGCCGGTGATGGCACGCTCCTGATAGGTCGGCCGCCCCTGCGGCCAGTTGCTGAGGTTGAGGGCTCCGTCTCCCCCTGGGATGGATACAAGGTTTTCCTTGACCGCCGGTCGCTCGATTTTGAGATCCGCAAGCAGGCACAGCCCGTACTGCTCCAGGGTGTCCACGCCGTTGATTTTCACGCCGTAAAGCATCAGGCCACACCCCTTTCTTCCAAATTGCTCTCGTCGCCGAGCGCTTTGTTCATGTCGGTCTTGATTCCGCCGACGAGCTTTCCGCTGTCGAGCACCACGCGCATCCTGTCCATTTTATCCGACAGGTTTTCCACAAGCCTGACCAGGCGCTCGATACCGCCCTGGCCGCCGTAGCTCGTCAGGCTCCCTGTCACGGTCACGGGCTCGAAGCCGCGCATCATCTCCGCGGTCACATCGTCCACCGCGTTTTTCACGCGGTACTCATTGCGCCGGATCCCATCAGCAAGTCCCGCCATGAAGTCCGGCATCCAGGTCTCGTAATCGCGCAGCGGGCCGACGTCCGGCCGCGAGAAGTGCAGGTAGCTTTTGACTGCCGCTGCCGCGTTTTTGATCGGCTTGAGAAGCCCGCCGATGCTCGATGTAATGCCGCGTGCAAATCCGGAGATCATATCAGCGCCCCACTGGAGCGCCTGAGACGGAAGGTTTTTAAGCCATTGCAGCGCGCCGGAAAAGCTTTGCGACATGAGATTGGCCAACGAGCTCCCCATAGACAGCAGCCCTTTTCCGATCGCCTCCAGGATTTTGACGCCGAAATCAATCCAGTTGACCGCCGTAATGACATCGGCGATGGCCTGGATAATGTTTCCCATGTTGGCAATGAGATCCGGGATGCTCTGAATAAGTCCTTTAATCAAGGCAAGGATGATCTCAATGCCGGCCTTGAGTATTTTCGGCATATTGTCGTTTATGATTCCGGCAATGTCCGAGATGATAAGCGGCACAAAAGCGATCAGATCAGGCAGGCCTTCAATCAGACCGTCCACCAGGCTTACAATCATATCGATGCCCATATCCACCAGCTCACCCGCATTTTTGCGGATTTCGCCGGTAAACTCTTTGAGCATTGGCAGCCCTTGCTTTATGAGCTGCGGGAGGTTCGCAACAAATCCGGTTTTTAGTTCCGTCACGAGAGATTTTCCTGCATCAAGCAGCGCCGGAAGTCCTTCTTTCACGGCCGAGGCCACCACCGTCGGAATGCTTTTTGCGATGTTTCCGACCATCGGGAGGAGGTTGTCGAAGAGATAAGTCTTGGATGTGAAGATCAGCGCCTCAAACGCGGGCTTTACATTTTCGCCCAAAGCGATATTGGCCATCGTGTTCTCCAGCGACGCCTTTACCGCCGCGAAGCTCCCCTGCAGTGTCGTCGCTGCCTCCTCCGCTGTCGCGCCTGTTACGCCGAGGTTTTGCTGCACCTTATTGATGGCAAGGATGATCTGATCAAACGGTACCTCTTTGACCGTTTCCGCCGTCACCTCGATCGCGTCTCCCAGGATGCCGGACTCGTTGACAAGGCGCGCCATCTCCGACGCGCTGCCGCCGTATCCCAGCTTGAGGGAATCGAGCATGGTGTAGGTCTGCCTGGCAAAACCGGAGTATGCCGCCTGCACCGTGTCCATCTGATTGCCGAATTTATTCACGTTGTCGGACATATCCCGCAGCGCAATATCGGCAATATCCGCGGCCTTTTCTGTGTCCCCTCCCAGGCCTTGCAGCAGAGAGGCGGAAAATCCTGTCACGATCTCCATATAGCGGTTCGCGCTGACACCTGCGGTTGCATAGGCTTCATTCGCGTACGCCTTTACCCGCTCTGCGCTGCCCTTAAACAGCGTTTCCACGCCGCCGATGCTCTGTTCAAGCGCGCCCCCGAGATTCAGACTTTCTTTGATCGCTTTTCCGATCCCCAGCGCGCCGAGCGCCTTCACTAAGGATCCGCCAAGCAGCTTCCCGCCGGATGCGCCCGCAGCTTCAAGCTGCGGTTCGAGGTCTTTACTGAGGTTTGCTTTCAGATTTTCGGTTGTCGGGAGTATCTGCACATAAGCTTGTGCAATGCTTTCTTTTGCCATTCCTTACCCCTCCTTCCCTTGCAGGATCGCTTGCCGCGCCGCCTCAAACTCCGCGGCGCTTGCATAGCCGGTAATGGTTTTTTTCTGGTTTTTGCCCTCGCCGCCGAGCTTGTCCAGGATGGAGGGCGGCTTTTTGCCCTTTCGCTTATCGCCGCTCAGCATCCAGCGCAGGGCGGTGAGCTGGTCAAACACGCCGCACAGCAGCGTCTGCTCCGGCGTGAGCCTGCTCCCGCTCGCCGACATTTTGGAGCGCGAGCTCTCCGGTAAACCGCAAGCGAGCACGGCCAGCGTCCTCACTGGCAGTGCTCGCAAATCATAGATGTGGTAAACCTCCGCCATGTCGCAGAGCAGCGCGTCTTCATCCCGCGCAAGCATCCCGGCAAGGGCGATTATTTTTTTTCGGCTTCCGGCAGCGCCTTGATGATCTCGCCGATCACCCGACCGATCTTCTCCACAGGGACGCGCCCGTCGGGTTCGCGGACGGAATCATACAGGCGCTTTTTATCCTCGGGCGCAAAGAGCTTCCGGACAAAGGGCAGAAAGGCCATGGCCTCCCCGTTGTCCATGTTCTCGACGGCCTCCAGCAGTTCCATGTCGTTGAAGGCCTCCCGCTCGAAATCACATTCGAAGCCGGATTCCGTTTTGACGTGTACGATCATGGTCTACTCCTTTCAGCCTGCGCCCTGGTTGCCCTGGGCAGCTGTTGCGCCCTGGTTATTCTGGGCGGCTGCCGCGCCCTGGTTATTCTGGACAGCTGCCGCGTCCTGGTTATTCTGGGCAGCTGTCGCGCCCTGCACCATGTACTCGCGGTGCGTGTCGCCCTGATTCGTGTCAGCGTCGCCGCCGGCGGTTTTCCATGCAGTGAAGGGTTTCGCCGCGATCGTGGTCGGGAAGCCCACGGCTTCGCCATCTACACGGGAAATATCGCCGACCTCGACGACCTGCGCGTCCGGGACGACGATGCGGTGGAGTACGTTGCCGTTGAGGATGGTGTCACAGACCAGCACAAAGTGCTCCTGGGGATTGGCGTTCTTGCGGATGGTGATGCCCTCCGCAAGCGTGCCGGACACGTTCGCGGCGCCGTAGGTGGTCCTGAGCGCCGCCAGGTTCATACACTCGATCATGGTGAAGACAAAGCGGTCGGTAAAATTCTGCACGTCCGTCAGAACCTCATCACCGCCCCACGCATGCTGCGTGGAAACCTCACGCCCCTGCTGGTTCAC
Organism: Oscillospiraceae bacterium; assembly: GCA_902785115.1. Taxonomy (GTDB): domain Bacteria; phylum Bacillota; class Clostridia; order Oscillospirales; family Oscillospiraceae; genus Limivicinus. The sequence continues at coordinate 7,827 of CACZXQ010000040.1, forward strand.
AAGGCCCTCGTCGGAGATGTAGCCGACGCCTTCATAGGCCGCCGCAAGCGCCGTGCTTGCGGCCGTCGGGAGTGCGGTTCCCAGCGGTGCGCGGAAAATTGCTCCGCCTACCTTCGGCTTTCCGGCGGAGACGAGAGATGCGTCATTCATGTGGATTCCTCCATATAGGTGATGTAATAGTCCGCTTTATAGCGGTAAGTTTTGTTTCGCGGGTCGGTATACTGATAATCCGTCTCCAGCTCGACGCGGGAGACGTTGGGAAGCTCCACCATGCCCGCCATGATGGGCTTGAGCGACTGATTGAGGGTCATGGCCTCGTAAAGGCTCAGCGCGTGTGAAAGGACGGTCACGGAATCCGTGTGGACATGGTTTTCCGTGCTGCTCCCTTCTTTTTCCACGACGATGTATGTGCCCGGCGGTGTCTCCGGCACCTCCATAAAGGCGGGCGTCGTCTGCTTTTGGGTCAGGTAGTCTTTTACCGCGAGTTCTATGATAAACAATTACTTGACCCCCCTAACGAGTTTTTGGATTCCGCCGCTGTTCCACATCCGATACATGGCCTTATCCGTCGTCGGATAGACGAGCACTGAGTTTCGCTTCGTTCCCTTGATTTCCCGCATGGCATAATCAGAGCCCGCGGCCTCCATGATCTTCTGCGCTTCTTCGCGACAGAGATCGGTAATGGCCGGGTTTTTGAGGAGCTCGGAGCTCACGTTGCTCTTAACCAGTGTCAGCTTGCTCTTTGCCAAATCTCTCAACCTTCACTTTCATGTTCCACGGGCCGGGGATCAGCTCATCAATGCCGCGTGTCGGGATGCCGATCACGCTCCAGGTCTCGCCGAAAAACTGGACGCGCTGCCCTGCCCAGGTGTGCGCGTCTGTTTTGGGGATGGCCAGGTGATAGACGGCGCGGCGGCCGGTGAGATCCAGCGTGCTTGTTACCTCCTCATCCGACAGCGGCGCGACTAGCACGTTTTCCACTACGGTGGGCGTCCAGCTGTAAACCGGACGCCCCGCCGGGTCAACACCCGTTTGGTTTTTTGTTAAAAGGGTTACAGGGATCCCCTTGAGCATACGGATCAAACACCCCCACCTGTTGCCGCCGCAGGCCGAGCCGCGACAGCTCCGTATTTTTGATAAACAGTCCGCCGCCAGGCACGAGGAAGGTGCCGGAGATTGAATAGCCAAGGGCGCTCTGGCTCTGCTGCGTCATGGGTGTGCCCTCGGTCGGGGTCATGAGGCAGCGCGCCGCCACATCGACGGTCACGGACTTCACGACGGACGAGAAGCTCTCCCGCTCCAGAATCATGGCGTCAAGGTCTTTATTGACCTTGTGCGCTTCTTCTCGCAGGGTGTCGGAGATGATCGGGAGCAGCACCTCCGCCCGCTGCGTCTCAGCAGGCGTAAGTGGGCGGAAGAGCGCCGTCATGTCGGCGACAGTCGCAAACGGAACGCTCACGCGCCGTCACCGCCGTCGTTTTTGTCCTCGTTGGCCTCTTTGGTCTCTTTGGTCTCTTTGGTCTCGTTTTTCTTCTTGGGCTTGACCAACTCCCAGTCATCCCCGGTCACGACGGAGGCCGTTACGACCTCCGCGCCGGTGCGCTTATGTCTGTAGATGTTCATGTCGATCCTCCTCAGGTTGTCACGATGCGGGCGAAGGCAGCGGGAAGCAGGATGCCCCAGCCGATATAGCACTCGCCGCGGATGTAAATCTGATTGTGCCCCTTGAGGTCGCCGGCGGTAGCGTCGTTGTCGGGGTTGCCGTACTCGATGATCTCGATGGAGATGCCGCGAGCAAAGCCCCAGCGGAAGAAGTCGCGGAAATTGCCGACGATCGCGCGATCCTTGGTGCCGGTGCCGAAGGAAACGGTGCTGTTGGTGTCCACGGGCAGGCCGTTGATCACGCCGGGCGCGGCGCCCCAGCCGAGTTCCGGGAACATGGGTTCGTTGCTGGTTCCGCTTTTTTTGAGCTGCGCGAGGGCGCTGCGGAAAGCGGGTGCCATGGCCATGCCGGTAACGTCGTGCTCCTGTGCCTGCACCAGGGCGATGGCAGTCTCCACGTCGGCGTTTGCGTCGGCAGTGATCGTCGCGGTCTGGGTCACGGCAGCATCAAAATGGTTCGTGCCAACGACGGCAGACGCGGCGCCGGTGCGCGGGTTCAATCCGTGGATGGCCGCGATGTCCATGCCGCGGGCGGCCTTTGCCGCGAAGCCCTCGGAAAACTGGCGAAGGACATCCATCTGATACTCCTCGGACGCGATCATGAACTCGTCCGAGAATCGAGCGCCGTACTCGAATTTATACGGCCTCACCGTCACAGGCGCGACGGTCACGCCGCCGTTGACCTTCGCGGCGGACTCGCCGACGATGGACACTTCGTTGTCGAAGTTGAAGGTGAAATACTCGTTTCCGTTGAAGGAAACAGGCCTTGCCTGCGAGAGGCGGGCGAGGCTGGACTTCCCGCGCACGAGGTTGATCATCCCCGTGGCGATTTCGGGCGGCAGCAGTGCGCCCTTGTTGACTACATTCGGCATTTTTTAGTTACCTCCTAAATTGAGATTGGCTAGCACCGAGGCGAAAGCCTCAGCCTGGAAGCCGTCCTTCTCTTCCGTCAGCACTCCCGCGGTTTTCCCTTTGGCGGGCTCGTGACTGCGGGACGGTTCCGCGCCACCCTTTTTGTTGTCCGTGAAGAGAGCCGCAAGCGTGTCGGCGTCTTTGCGGAGCTCTTCCTCCGTCTCGCCGGTCAGTCGGGCGGCCAACTCCTTGGGCAGTCCCTTCTCCATGGCGATCCGCGTTTTAGCGAGTTCGGCTCTCGTGCCCTGGAGATCCTTCTGCAGCTGGGCGATGGTGTTGTCCTTTTCCCCGCTCTGCGTCTTCAGCGCGGCCAGGTCGCTCTTGATCTGCGCGTAGTCCGCGAAGGGGGCGACGGCGGTGCGCCGCTCGCGCTCCAGGCGGCTTTGGATCGCAGCGTCAAATTCTTCCTGTGTTGTGATGGGTTTGAATTCGGACATGTTGATTTCCTTTCCCCTCTTTGGCGAGGTATACCGTTTATTCATTGAAAAAGCAGGGCGCTCCTGCGCTCTGCTTTAACAACTCATTGTTTGGCCGCTTGCGCGGTCTCTGAAATTTTCCACCGCCCACACAGCGAGGATCACGCTTTCGAGCAGGGCGATGTCAGCACCCTCCAGGATCGCTTTATAGCCAAAACCTCCGTTTGACCCGATGGGGCGGTGGTCGCAGTTTTCCGCGATCTGCCGCAAGGCGGGCTGCCCCATGTGGCACAGCGTTTCGCCGAATACCTGCTGCTCGAAAAAAGCGTTTGCGGTGATGATTTCTTTCACTGTTGGAAAATACGGTTTCTGCACCTTCGCGGCTTTCAGGTCCTCGGCCAGGAGCTGCTGCCCGCTCGCGCCGTCTACGACGATGCGCCGGGCGTGCCCGGCGACGCGGCGGCAGAAATCCACGATCCAGCCGTTTCCGGCTCGTGTCTCGCGCCGGTCCACGACCTCGGCAAAGATGCGCCCGTCCGTCGTTCTCGCCGCTACGGCAAGACAAACGCTTTCAGCGTCCTTGTTGTATTTGATCCCGACATAAAGGCGCCCAGTCAGCTCCGGGAGCGTCTTGCAGAGGAGCCTGTCCCATTCCTGCCTGGTGAATGTCGATTTGAGGTTGTATTCGATCCAGAGGCCGAGGCGCTGGATGTTGAAATCAAGCTCGTCTTCGCCGATCTCGTCCGCGATCGTTCGCTCTGTGAGCCCCTGGCCGAGGCTTGGGTTTGTCGCGTACCAGGCTTCCCGATCCCACGGATCGGTGCGCTCCGAAACGCTCCATTCCGCCCAGCCGGCGTTTCTCGCGGTCCCCTTGTGGATCTGGTCGCGAAAAGTTTTGAACACCGTACCCGCGCTGTTGGTTGTTGGCGGGGTGCCGGTATATATCGTCTGTGGATTCTCGGAAGCTGCGATGGTGTATTTTAATGCCGCGTCCTGATCGGTGGTCAGCTCCTGCGCCTCGTCATACACGAGCAGGTCAAAGCTCTCGCCGAGGCCGCCGCTGTTGGTGCGTGTGCGAAACTCGATCTTTCCTCCGCCCTCGATCTCGATGTGCTCCTTGCCGCGCGCCTTGTATGACGAAACGACCACTAGGCCGGCTTTTTCTACCCGGTCAAGCAGTCGTTCCCAAGCAACGTGTGCTGTTGATGTCAGATGCGCAGTGTGGATAATTTTCTCGCCCCGCTCCAGGCCTTTCAGTTCCCGGATCAGGACGATCTCATTCTTGCCGTTCTGCCGCGGGACGGCGATACCGTACTTGGTGTGCTTCCACAAGCCCTTCGGTGTGATGGCCATCAGATCCTTGACCTGGATCTCCTGCCACTTTCGCGCCTTTCGGCCGGTGCACTCATAAAGCGCGATGGCCTCCGGCCCCAGGCTTTTGCTGTACGGCTGCCGCGCGGAGAAGGTAGGCTTTTGAGAGCCTATGCGTTTTCTAGCCATTTCGGTTTAGTCGTGTGATCGTCTGGATCTCGCTCGCGAAAAATCCGTATATCTGCCCCTGTCGGACTTCAAGCGAGAGACTGTCTTCCCGCTCTTCTACCTCTTCTGCACCGAAAACGGCTATCACGTCGCCCGTAAAGGTTTCTCCGGTCTTGAGTTTCAGCCGAACGTAGCTGTAGATGTAATCCCAGAGATCCATCAGTTCGTCCTCCCGGATGCAACCGGTACGATATACGAGCCGTCCCGTGTGTGGACAATAGCCATTCGCTTTGTCGGTATCGCTTCTGTCGGGGTATTGCCGGTAATGGTTCCGATTGGCTTATCTGCCGTAACAAACTCGATGTTTTGCGCCTTTCCGTTCTTGCTGATGCGCGGCGTCCCTGTCCCGGAGAGCATATTGATATATCTTTGCTGTTCCTCTCTCGAGATCGTCAGCCGCCCATACCCCAGTCTGCTTCCGCGATCTCTGGTTCTCGATGGCGGCAGGAGTTTGAGATCGTACTCGCCGGTTTCAATCTTCCTGAGCATTTCTCTCTTCGCCTGTTCCACCCGCTCCTTCTGAACCCTCAGTTCTTCGATTCTTGCGATTCTGCTGTCGCGCTCTGCGCGCTGGGCGTCCGCGTATTGGACTTTGGTGTGGACGTTCTGCGTCTTCCCTCTCGACGGCTTGAAAAGCACGATGCAGCGGCAGCGTTCATGCCGACGGTAAACGTCCCGCTCGACCGGATATGCATATTCGCCTTCCAGGTTGGAACACCACGGGCAGCACCCCGCCTCTGCGATCCTTCGGACGGTCGGGTCTAATCCCGCTCTCGCCTGTGCCGCTACATTCTCACGGATCGCGGTGTCAACCACGCTCTGCGTAAAATTGACGATCGGCTCCTGCATTACCCACGCGGCCTCAGTGTAGCTTTCGTAGCTGCTGACCTTTTCCACAAGCCCCTGCACACGGCTTTCGTTGATCGGCGGGCGCACCGCCTTGAGTCCGATCCCCGCGGCTTTGTTCATGGCCTCCTGCGCGGCGACGGCGGCATCTGCCACCATGGCGTGATTGCCTTCCAGCAGCGGCGCGAGGAGCTTTTCCGCGATCTCGTAATACATCCTCCCATCCGGGAGCTTATCGACAGACACCTCGCGTCGGATCGCCTGGGAGAGCAGCTCGCCGAGGCGGATCGCGTAGCGGTTTACGGTCTCATAATCGGCTTTCCCTTCCCGGATCGCCCATGCCAGCGGGCCGAGTGTCTTGTCCGTTGCGATGTAGACTTTTAATCTCCCGCTCACCGCTTCCAGCAGTTCGGGTGCTACGTCTGTCATATGGTTTCACTCTCGCTCGTCTGGATTCCTGTCAGGTCGCGCAGCGTCTCGCGCGTGATGAAATCGGGCACGGCTGTGTTGAGCTTCAGCACGCCGTCGCCCAGCAGGTTGAGGCCGGAGGCGTCCGGCTCGAAAACCGGCTCCCAGATCGGGCGCGTCATGGCGATCGCGTCCCTGCTGTAGGTGTAATCGTCGCGAAGGCAGGCGGCAAGAAATCCCGCGTTGAGAAAGCCAGTTCCGAAAGTGCGCTGCGCTTTTCTTGCCTTGAGGCGGAGGTTTTCGTGCGCTGCCTTGATGGCCTCCTGGCTGCTGGGATTCTCGGACGGAAAACCAAGGTCGTCCAACGTCAGCGCCGTTTCCCCCGCGAAGAGCGAGGCGAACATTCTCAGCTGCTCCAGGTGCGGTGCCTGGCTCGCCTGTTGGAACTGGCCGAATTTCACGGTGTCCGCTCCGTTTTCGTCCACCGTGAACTTGATAAAGGCGCTCATGGCCGCCTGCCACTTATCGGCAAACTCGGCGTCCTGCGCCACGCCCGTCACCCACTTCTGCGGGAAGGAGTAGAACTCGGCGGAGATCTCCGAGCGCTTGATCGTGCGGATCGCGCTCTCGGTGTAGCTCATGCACGCCCGGCTGATGCGCGAGTGCCCGAAAGGTCTCTGCGCGTCCGGCCGGAAAACCACTGGCACCAGCAGCGGCCAGCCGGCTGGATGCTCCCGCTCGTCTGTCTGCCGCCCGTTCTCGTAGTAGACCGTCCGTTCCTTCGTGAACCAGGCTTCCCGCGTCGGCTGCCCCATGCTGTTTCTCTCCAGCACCGCATAGCCTTCTTCCAGGAGGCCGGTGCTCTCGTTCATCACGCCGGTAGCATTGGCGCCGTCAATCACCTCCAGCGCCGGCAGCGCCCCGTCCGTTCGATAAACGCGGACAAAGGAGCAGGACGCGATCAGCGCCGACAGGATGGCCGAGTCAAACAGCGTGTCCGTATTGTTCGCAAAATAGATCTCGTTCATGCCGAAGATGTCGTTGCGAAACTCCCGGAAGATCAGGCGGTCGGCCATGTCGTCCACCGCGTGAGCGCACCAGCCGAGCGCCGAGTTCCATCCGCGCAGTTCCGGTGGCGTGGAGATCCCCAGATCCCTTACAAGGATCTTCATCTCGTAGAAATTATAGCGCCGGCGGACCCGGATTCTCTTTCGGTTCAATTTTTGGCGGAGATAAGCGATTCCGCGGTATTCGTAGGCCATGGCCGGCACCTCTACCCTGTGTTTTTTCGCGCAGTGACGGCGTGAAGCACCGAGGCGGGTGCGCGTGGGTGGGTACGCCCCCCTATCTGGTCTTGTAGTTCGCCCAGTCGAAGCTTTGCGGGAGATTGCGGTTTGATATTATGCCCGCGGGCGCGGACGGGGCGGCGTCCTGCAAAACCTTGTCCGATTTCTGCCGGTTGCAGCTCAGGTGTGCAAGCTGCAGGTTTGCCAGATCGGACGGATGCCCACCGCGATTGATGGGGATGATATGATCGACTGTCTTGCTCATGGGATTCGGATAGCGCAAGGAGAAATCGACCGGCTGACCGCAGATCCCGCACACCGATTGCGTGGCGTAGATCTTCTTTTTGTTTCGGTCGAATGCTGCCCGATGCTCTCCTATCTGGTCGGCTCTGCGCTGTGCCATCCGTAACCCTCCGTCACTGTTGCATGGTGTCATGATAAACCGGTTTTTAGGCTCGCTTGGCTCAACTTTTACACCACGCCGAGATTTTCTCCCACCCGGCGGATGAAATCCCCGTGCCATCTCTTGGCGGTGGTATAAGACACATGCACACTCTCGGCTGCTCCCTGGAGGGTATGGCTCTTGTGGAAGTACACCTTGCGGATGATCGACACACGGCTTTTCCCGTCCGGCTCGGTCAGCGTGTCCTTGATCGCTGACTCGACCGCCTCATAGCGCAGTTGTTCCTTGCGCGGCAGCTCCTGCAAGGCCAGGTCTTCGGTAGGCTTGGAGATCCCACCGCCTCCACCGTTGGCGTTATACTTCGGCGTGATCTTGACCGCCCGGCGGAGGCGCGCCAGCTCCCTCTCATATTCGGGATAGGCGCGGAGGACACCCTTGACGTACGGCCACCACGGCTCTTTG
>CACZXQ010000041.1 GCA_902785115.1 Oscillospiraceae bacterium
GCTGCTGTCCTCGCCCAGCCCCTCGCGGCAGTCCTGCTGGGCAGTGACGACGTCACCGAGCGACACGTCGCCCCGGTCGACGGCCTCAAGCGCGAGCAGAACGCTCATGATCTTTGTCAGGCTCGCGGGGGCGCGCTGCTGCTCGGCGTTCAGGGCGTAGAGGAAGCGCCCGGAGTCGAGATCGACCACGAGGGCCGCCTGACCGTCCAGCGTGGGGGCGCTGAGGGCGGAGGCGGCGGGCGACGCGATGCCAAGACAGAGCGCAAGGCATAATATCATAGAGAAAATACGAAATTTTTTCATTTTGCTCTCCCGGTTTTCTGCGGAATGTGGTATGATAGCATCAATAGACTATATTATACGGTTTGCGGAAAAGAATTGCAACTGGATTTACAACGGTTTTTATGGAGAATCATGATGAAAATCCTGGTGGTTGACGACGAAAGGCTGCTCGTAAAGGGCATCAAATTCAATCTGGAAAACGAAGGCTACAGCGTGGACGCGGCCTACAACGGGGAGGACGCGGTGAACATGGCGCGCACCGGGGCTTACGATCTCATCATCCTCGACCTGATGATGCCGGGGAAGGACGGCCTGCAGAGCGCGCAGGAGATCCGGGGCTTTTCCACCGTGCCCATCATTATGCTCACGGCGCGCAGCGAGCGCTCAGATAAGCTGCTGGGCTTTGAGTCCGGGGCGGACGACTATGTGACCAAGCCTTTTGACATTCTTGAGCTTAAGGCCAGAGTGCGCGCCCTGCTGCGCCGGGCGTCCATGGCGGCGAATGGCAGCGAGGGCGGGAGCGTTCTCCAGCGCGGTCACATCGCCGTGGATGAGGAGCGGCGCACCGCCTACCGCGCGGGCGAGGCCGTGGAGCTGACGATGAAGGAGTTTGATCTGATCCTCTTTCTGATGAAAAACCCCGGCAAGGTTTACAGCCGCGAGGTGCTGCTCGATCTTGTGTGGGGCTATGAGTATCAGGGCGACACCCGCACGGTGGATGTGCACATCCGCCGCCTTCGCGAGAAGCTGGAGCTCGACCCGGCAAACCCCAAGTATATCATCACCAAATGGGGCGTGGGGTACTACTTTAATGAAAAGTGAATAGTGAAAAGTTATGGCGTCGCTTCGCGACTTATTAAAACCGTCCCCAAAGGGGACACCTTAACGATTCACTGTTCACCATCCACTATTCACTGACCACTCTTCACTCCCAACCGGAGGTTGGACCATGCACAGCATACGATTTCGCTTTTTTGCCTTTATCGCGGCGCTGCTGCTGGTGCTGCTGCTCTTACTGAATACCTATCCGCTGGTTTCCTCGCGGGACGCGGTGTATGAGGAAAAGCGCAGCTCCCTCGCAGCGGCGGCCTCGGTGCTGGCCTCCTCCCTCGCAGGTCTTGACCGGCTCAGCCAGGAGAGCGTGGCCGAGGTGCTGACCTTTCTGGATATCAGCGGCTACAGCCGCATCCTCGTGGCTGACCGCGGCGGCACCGTGGTCTATGACGATCATGGGGCGGTCGGCGGCAGGACACAGATTGCGGACGTGCTTACCGCGCTGGACGAGAGCAAGACGGTGTTTCGCTCCCGCCTGGAGGAGGACGCCTTTCGCAGCAGCTACGCCGCGCCCATGAGCGCCCAGGGCGCGATCACCGGGGCGGTCTACCTCTGCGAGCATGACAGCGAGCGGGCGCAGATCATCTACGGCATCCAGGAGCGTATCCGGGTGCTGTCGGTGGTGATCGGCGTTGCGGCGCTGATCGTGACAGGCGTGTTCGTTTTCGGCATGATGCGCAGGCTGCAGGATCTGGTGCGCTCGATGCGCGTGGTGGCCGCGGGTGATTACGCCTACCGCCACGCGGTGAAGGGCAGGGACGAGATCAGCGAGCTGGGGCAGGAGTTTAACCAGCTCACCGAGCGCCTGGAGACGACCGAGAAGCAGCGCCGCCGCTTCGTCTCGGACGCGTCGCATGAGCTGAAAACGCCGCTGGCCTCCATTCGCCTGCTCTCCGACAGCATCGTGCAGAGCCGGAACATGGATGCGGACACGGTGCGCGAATTTGCCGCCGACATCGGCCACGAGGCGCAGCGCCTGCAGCGCACGACAGAGGATCTGCTGGACTTGAGCCGCATGGACGACGGCATGGTGCTCGTCACCGAGCCGACAGACGTCAGCCGCGTGGCGGAGGACGCGCTGGTGCTGCTCAGACCGCTTGCAAAGGAGCGGGATGTCGAACTCCGGGCGCGGCTCGAGGAGGGCTGCGTCATTCTGGGCAATCCGGACGCGCTCTTCAAGATCATTTTCAATCTCACCGAGAATGCCATCAAATACAACGTGCCCGGGGGCAGTGTGGAGCTTCTGGTGCGCGTGGCGGACAGCAGCGTGGAAATCGAGGTGGCGGATACCGGCATCGGCATCCCCGAGGAGGATCGCCTCAACATTTTTGACCGTTTCTACCGGGTGGACAAGGCGCGTTCCCGGGCCACCGGCGGCAACGGACTCGGACTCAGTATTGTACACGACGCGGTGCAGGCGCACGCCGGCAGCATCACCGTCGGACCCAATAAACCGCAGGGCTCGAAATTTGTCGTTTCGCTCCCGCGGGCAACAAAAGAGGAGACAGGACTATGAACAACATCGCAAGAATCCAGCAGCAGCTTGTGGAGAAGCAGCTCGACGCGCTGCTCATCACCGACGAGAAGAACCAGCGCTATGCCGTGGGCTTTCCCTTTACCGACGGCGCGGTGGTGGTGACCCGGGAGCGGGCGTATCTGCTCACCGACTCCCGCTATATCGAGGCCGCCGAGAAGGCCGCCGACCCCTGCATCACCGTGCAGCAGTTCGACGCCCGGCACCCGCTGATGGCGCGCATCGAAAACGCGCTCAAGGAAAACAACGTTCAGCGCCTCGGCGGCGAGGAGCAGAAGCTCAGCTACGGGGCGTATCAGGCTTATCAGAAGCGCCTGGGACTGGAGATTCTTCCGGCGCAGGAAATTTTGACCACGCTGCGCGCCTCCAAGAACGAGGAGGAGATCGCCTGCATGATCCGCGCGCAGCGCATCAGCGAGGCCGCACTGGAGGAGACGCTGCACATCATCCGCCCCGGCATGACCGAGAAGGAGGTCATGGCGGAGCTTGTCTACCGCATGCTGCGCCACGGCGGCGAGGGCAATTCCTTTGATCCCATCGTCGTCACCGGCAAGAACACCTCCATGCCCCACGGCGTCCCCGGCGACACCGTGATCCAGAACGGCGACTTCATCACGATGGATTTCGGCTCCCTCTCCGGCGGCTACTGCTCGGATATGACCCGCACCGTCGCCGTCGGCAGCGCCACGGAGGAAATGAAGAACATCTACTACACCGTGCTCAAGGCGCAGCTTGCGGGCATTGCGGCGGCGCGCTCCGGCGTGCCCGGCAAGGTCATCGACGGCGCGGCCCGCAAGGTCATCGAGGACGCGGGCTACGGCGAATACTTCGGCCACGGCTTCGGCCACAGCCTGGGGCTTGACATCCACGAGCCGCCTTTTGCCGGCCCGCGCGGGGAAGTTCCCATGGCGGAAAACGATCTCTGCTCCGCTGAGCCCGGCATCTATCTGCCCGGCAAGTTCGGCGTGCGCATCGAGGACGTGATGATCATTCGCCGCGATGGCGCGGAGGTCATCACCAAGGCGCCCAAGATGGAACTGATCATTTTGTGAAAAAAGTTTTGGGTTTTGAGTCGTGAGTTTTGAGGAGACGAAACGCCCGGCGCAGAATCGGAAATGAATTTACCCAAAGCCACATATTCTATCAATGGAGGGCAGGCGCGTGAAGACCAAGTATTCCGTCAAGCTGAAAACCGTGGTGGAGGAGCATGGGCTGAGACCCCTGCATCTGGCGAAAAACTACGAGGACGCGGTGGTCACCACGGCGGACGTGAACCGCCCCGCCATGCAGCTCACCGGCTTTTACAACTATTTCGATCCCAATCGTATCCAGATGATCGGGCGCGTGGAGTCCACCTATCTCGATACCCTCTCGCGCGAGCAGCGACTGGCCGCCTATGAGCGCTTCATGGCCTACGACATCTGCGCGCTGGTGATCTGTCACGGGGTGAAGCCCTCGCGCGAGTGCATGGAGATGGCGGAAAAGCATGACCGCAACCTCTTCATCACCGAGGAGGACACCTCGGAATTTCAGGCAAATCTCATCAGCTCTCTTCGCAACCACCTTGCTCCCCGCCTGACCACGCACGGCGTGCTGGTGGAGATCTACGGCGAGGGCGTGCTGCTCTGCGGCGACAGCGGCATCGGTAAGAGCGAGACCGCGCTGGAGCTTATCAAGCGCGGCCACCGTCTGGTGGCGGACGACGCGGTGGAGATCAAGCTTGTCAACCGCGACACGCTCATCGGCACCGCGCCCTCCATCATCCGCCACTACATGGAGCTGCGGGGCATCGGCGTCATCAACGTGCGGCACATCTACGGCGTCGGCGCCATCAAGCCCGAGACGGGCATCGACCTTGTTGTGCGCATGGAGCATTGGGTGCAGGGCAAGGCTTATGACCGGTTGGGGCTTACCAGCGAGTATGAGGACATTCTGGGTGTGAAGCTCCCGCTGGTGACCATCCCGGTCACGCCGGGGCGGAACCTCGCCGTGATCCTTGAGCTTGCCGCCATGAACAACCGCCAGAAGAAGATGGGCTTCAACGCCGCCGAGATGCTGGCCGCGGAGCACGATCTGGCGGTCGATCAAGGCTTGTTTTAATTCACTCGTGAAACGCGTTTCACGAGTGAGCCTCTCGCTTTTATCGCACTCGGCGCACGAGAGACGCGCCTCGTTTGGTCGAAGCGAGGGCTCGCACTGCTCGCCTTAGGGTGTTTTTGAGGCTGCGAAGCCGCCGCAAAAACGATCGTTAAGCATAAGGCTGTTTATATCGTGAAAGGATGCTTATGGAAAATCTCGAAAACGCCATTGCGGCGATCAAAAAGGAGCTGCCGGGGCTGAAGCTTCTGGAAAACGAGCCGCTCAAAAACCATTGCAGCTTCCGCATCGGCGGACCGGCTCGCGTGATCGCGGCGCCGCAGGATATGACAAGTTTATCCAAAATCTGCTGCATCTTGAAAGAGCATGAGCTCGCGCCCTTTCTGCTGGGCAACGGCAGCAACATCCTCTTTCCCGACGAGGGGCTCAGCGAGCTTTTCATCGTGAGCACAGAGAAGCTTCAGAAGCTCTTTCTCCTGCCGGACGGCGCGATCTATGCCGAGGCGGGGGTATCGCTGGCAAAGCTCGCCGGCTTTGCGCAGCAGCACGGGCTCAAGGGGCTGGAGTTTGCCTCCGGCATCCCGGGCACCGTGGGCGGCGGCCTGCGCATGAACGCGGGCGCCTACGGCGGCGAGCTCAAGGACGTGGTGGAGAGCGTCGTGACGCTCTATGTGCCGGATCAGGCCATGTATGAGCTCACCAACGAGCAGTGCGGCTTCGGCTACCGCATGAGCCGCTTTCAGAAGACCGGCGGCTTTGTGCTCTTGAGCGCGGTGTTCCGCCTCGAGCCCGGCGACAGGGACGAGATCGCCGCGAAGATGCGCGAGCTCAACGAAAAACGCCGGGAAAAGCAGCCGCTTGACCTGCCCTCCGCCGGCAGCGCCTTCAAGCGCCCCGAGGGGCATTTCGCCGCGGCGCTCATTGACGAGGCGGGACTCAAGGGATATCGCGTCGGCGGCGCGCAGGTCAGCGAGAAGCACGCGGGCTTTGTCGTCAACACCGGGGACGCGACAAGCCACGACGTGTACGATCTTTTGATGTACGTCCGCAATACGGTCTACAAAAATACCGGCGTCGCCATGGAGCCGGAGATCATCGTCATGGCGCCCGACTACAAGCTGGAGGATCACGGCCCCAGCGTACCGAGAAACCGCATAAGCGAGGGAATGATCGGAGAGTGAACAGGGAATCGTTACGGTGGCGTTTTGCGACGAAAGCTTTTCACGCTTCACGATTAACCATTCACTTTCCCAAAGGGGGGCACTATGGAATTTCTCATCATCACCGGGCTGTCCGGCGCGGGGAAGAGCCGCGCGGCGGACGTGCTGGAGGATCTGGACTATTACTGCGTGGACAATTTGCCCGTCAAGCTCATGCCGCGCTTTGCCGAGCTGTGCCTGGACACCCAGGGGCGCTATGAGAAGGTCGCGCTGGTGACGGATGTGCGCGAGCGCGAGAGCTTCGGGGAGCTTCTGAGCACCATCGACGAGCTCAAGAAGATGGACTGCACCGTGCGCATCCTCTACATGGACGCCGATCTGCGCACCCTCGTGCGGCGCTACAAGGAGTCGCGCCGTCCCCACCCGCTGGCCGGTCCCGGCTATCCCATCGAAAAGGCCATCGCCCGGGAGCAGGAGTTGCTCGCGCCGATCAAGGAGCGGGCGGATTTTGTGGTCAACAGTGCGAATCTCACCTTGGGAATGCTGCAAAACCGGTTGTATCAGCTCTTCGCCGGGGAAGGGACGAAGCGGGAGCTCAGCATCACGGTCATGTCCTTCGGCTTCAAGCACGGCATCCCGCTGGAGGCCGACCTCGTGTTTGACGCGCGCTTTCTCCCAAACCCCTACTATGTGGATGAGCTGCGCCCCCTCTGCGGACTGGATCGCCCGGTGGCGGAGTTTGTGTTCTCCTACCAGCAGACCCGCACCTTCATGGAGAAGATCCAGGATCTCATCGACTATCTGCTGCCGCTCTATGTAGAGGAGGGCAAGCTCGGCCTCACGATCGCCATCGGCTGCACCGGCGGGCATCACCGCAGTGTCGCCATCGCCGCGGCGCTCAACGACTACTTCTGCGCCAAGGGGCTGAATTCAACGAATATCAACAGAGACGTGGAGAAATAGTGGCCAGTGACCAGTGGTCAGTGGTCAGCAAAGGGACGAGCAATGTCTTTTTCATCCGAAGCCAAGGCGGAGCTGTGCAAGCTTCGCTTCGACAAAAAAAGCGCCGCCGTGGCGGAGTGCTACGGCGTGCTTTTATATGCAAGCTGCTTTTCCGCGCGGGAAGCGCGCATCGTCACCGCGAGCGAGGACTTTGCCGCGCGTCTGCCGCGGCTTTTTCGACGCGCCTTCGGCCTGGAGTTTGACAAACTCCCCGAGGCCGAAAAAAGCGGAAAAAAGAGCTTTCTCCTCACCGATCGGGACAAGCTCGCGCGCATCTTTGACGCCTTCGGCGCGGACGCGGGCGCGACGCTTACGCACCATGTGAACTTCGGCGTCCTCGAGGACGAGGGCTGCATGGAGGCCTTCGTGCGCGGCGCCTTCCTCGCGGGCGGCAGCGTCACCGATCCGGACAAGCGCTTTCACCTGGAGCTTGCCACCGCCCACCAGAGCGTGAGCCGGGAGATGTACACGGTGCTGCTGGATTTGGGCTTTTCACCCAAGGAGTCCAGCCGTCAGGGGAACGCGCTGCTGTACTTTAAGAAGGCGGACGCCATCGCGGATTTCTTTACCACCCTCGGCGCGCCCGTGACCGCGATGGGCGTGATGACCGCCAAGGTGGAGCGCGAAATGCGCAACACCGTTACCCGGCAGATCAACTGCGACTCGGCAAATGCCGACAAGACCGTCGCCGCCGCGCAGGAGCAGATCGAGGCCATCCGCCGCTATGCCCGGGAATAC
Organism: Oscillospiraceae bacterium; assembly: GCA_902785115.1. Lineage (GTDB taxonomy): Bacteria > Bacillota > Clostridia > Oscillospirales > Oscillospiraceae > Limivicinus. Next base: position 7,648 of record CACZXQ010000041.1, read on the forward strand.
GGGCTGGAAAATCTGCCCGAGCCGCTGCACGATACGGCGCTGCTGCGCATCACAAACCCCGAGGCGAGCCTTGCCGATCTTGCGCGCCTCTCCCTCCCGCCGGTCTCCAAAAGCTGCCTGAATCACCGGCTCAAGAAAATCATGGAGCTGGCGAATCAAGTGGTCAGTGACCACTATCCACTGACCACTGACCACTAAGAACGGAGTTCTTCTATGTCCTTTGTCCATCTACATGTCCATACCGAATTTAGCCTGCTCGACGGCGCCTGCCGCATCGACGAGGTGGCACAGCGCGCCAAGGCGCTGGGGCAGACCGCCCTGGCTGTCACCGACCACGGGGTCATGTACGGCGCGGTGGCCTTCTACAAGGCCTGCAAGGCCGCCGGCATCAAGCCCATCATCGGCTGCGAGGTCTATGTCGCCCCGCGCAAGCGCACGCAGAAGGAGCATGGGATCGACAACAACTATTCCCACCTGATTCTCCTCTGCCGGAACGAGACGGGCTACCGCAACCTCTGCTATCTCGTCTCGGCGGGCTTTACCGAGGGCTTTTACATCCGTCCCCGCATCGACTGGGAGCTGCTGCATGCGCACAGCGAGGGGCTGATCTGTCTCTCCGGCTGTCTTGCGGGTGAGATCCCCCAGGCGCTCATTCACAGCGACTATGAAGCTGCGAAGGCGCGGGCGCTGGAGCTGAAAGCGCTCTTCGGCGAGGATAATTTCTATCTTGAGATCCAGGATCACGGCATCCGGGAGGAAAAGCAGGCCGCGCAGGGCCTGATCCGGCTCTCCAGGGAGCTGAACATCCCTCTCGCCGTCACGAACGACGCCCACTACACCGAGCAAAAGGACGCCTACTATCAGGACGTGCTCATGTGCATCCAGATGGGCAAGACCGTGGACGAGCCGAACCGTATGCGCTTCGAGACGCAGGAGTTTTACCTCAAGGACGAGCAGCAGATGCGCGCCCTCTTCCCCGATTATCCCGAGGCGGCGGATAACACTGTGAAGATCGCGGAGCGCTGCAATTTCGATTTTGAGTTCGGTCACTACCACCTGCCGCGCTTCCAGCTTCCTGAGGGGGAGACGGACAGCTACGCCTATCTCGAAAAGCTCTGTGAACGCGGCTTCGCCGAGCGCTTTGCGTCAAGACCCGAGGTACACAGGCAGCTTGAATACGAGCTGGGCGTCATCCGCCAGATGGGCTTTGTGGACTATTTTCTCATTGTCTCGGACTTCATCGGCTACGCCAAGCGAAACGGCATCCCCGTCGGCCCCGGGCGCGGCAGCGCGGCGGGCAGCGTTGTGTCCTACTGCCTGCACATCACGGACGTCGACCCCATCAAATACTCCCTCTTCTTCGAGCGCTTCCTGAACCCCGAACGTGTGAGTATGCCGGATATTGACGTGGATTTCTGTGTCAACCGCCGGGGCGAGGTCATCGAGTACGTCAACCGCCTCTACGGGCGAAACCGTGTGGCGCAGATCGTCACCTTCGGCACCATGGCCGCGCGCGGCGCGATCCGCGACGTGGGAAGGGCGCTCGGCGTGAGCTACGGCGAGTGCGACACGGTGGCAAAGCAGGTGCCCATGGCGCTCAACGTGACCATCGAGGAAGCCCTGCGCCTCTCCAAGCCCCTGAAGGAGCTATACGACGGGGACGAAAAGCTCAAGCGCCTCATTGACGTGGCGCGCGCCCTTGAGGGGATGCCGCGCCATGCCTCCACCCACGCCGCCGGCGTCGTCATCACGGAAAAGCCGGTGTACGAATATGTGCCGCTCGCGAAAAACGACGAATCGGTGGTCTGCCAGTACCCGATGACCACGCTCGAGGAGCTGGGGCTTCTCAAGATGGACTTTCTGGGTCTCAGAAACCTTACCGTTTTGGAGGACGCTGCCAAGCTTGTGCGCAAAAAGGAGCCGGGCTTCCGGGTGGAAACGATCCCGGAGGACGACCCGGAGACCTTTGAGATGCTCTCGCAGGGGCGCACCGAGGGCGTCTTCCAGCTTGAGAGCACGGGCATCACCGGTGTCTGCACCCAGCTTCGCCCGAAGAACATCGAGGACATCACCGCCGTCATCGCGCTCTACCGCCCCGGCCCGATGGACTCCATCCCCCGCTTCATCGAGTGCTCTGCGCACCCGGAGCGCATCCAGTACAAGCACGAGCTGCTGCGCCCGATCCTCGAAGTCACCTACGGCTGCATCGTCTATCAGGAGCAGGTGATCGAGATTTTCCGCTCTCTCGCGGGCTTCTCGCTGGGGCAGGCGGACAACATCCGCCGCGCCATGTCGAAGAAAAAGCACAAGGTCATCGACGCTGAGCGCGTGGCTTTCGTGCACGGCGACGCGGAGCGCGGCATCGAGGGCGCAATCAAACGCGGCGTACCCGAGAGCGTTGCCAACAGCATCTATGACGAGATATTGGACTTTGCCAGCTACGCCTTCAACAAGGCGCACGCGGTGAGCTACGCCTTTGTCACCTACCGCACGGCCTACATGAAGCGGCACCATGCGCGCGAGTACATGGCGGCGCTGCTGACCTCGATCCTCGATAACTCCACCAAGGTCTCCGAGTACATCGCCGAGTGCCGGGAGCTGGGCATCAAGCTCCTGCCGCCGGACGTGAACCTCTCGGACGCAAACTTCACCGTGGACGGGGAGAATCTGCGCTTCGGCCTGGTGGCCATCAAGGGCATCGGCTGGGGCGCGATCGAAGAGCTGGTGGCGGAACGCGAAAAGGGCGGAAGGTTCCAGAGCTTTGAGGATTTCTGCAAGCGCATGTCCGGCAAGGACTTAAACCGCCGCGCGGTCGAAAATCTCATCAAGGCCGGGGCGTTTGACTCCATGGGACACAGCCGCCGGGCGCTGATGGAGATCGCGGGACAGGTGATCGAAAGCATCGCCCAGCAGAACCGGGACAACATCTCCGGCCAGCTTGACCTCTTCGGAAGCTTTGAGGAGACGACACCCGTCTCGATCCCGATCCCGGACACGCCGGAATATTCCAAGCGGGAGCTCATGGCCATGGAGAAGGAGATCACCGGCCTCTATCTCACCGGCCACCCCATGGACGAGTACCGCGAGGCGGTGCGGCGCATTGGCGCAGTGCCGATCGGCGCGGTGATGAGCGACTTTGCCGCGGACGACGGCCCCCAGCGCTTCCGGGATAACCAGATCATCACCGTGGCAGGCAGCATTGAATCCTTCCGCACCCGCACGACGAAAAATAACGCCCTCATGAGCTACATCCAGCTTGAGGATGACACCGGCAGTATGGAGCTGATCGCTTTCCAGCGCGCGCTCGACACCGGGGCGGCCTATGTGCAGAATAACGCCGCCATCATCGTCAAGGGGCGCATCTCCGTGCGCGACGAGAAGGAGCCGCAGCTCATGGTGGACAGCATCCGCCCCATCTCCGACCTGAATCTCATCGGCACGCAGGAGCCGCCGAAGCCCGCCCCCCGGCAGGATCAGAAGCTCTGGGTCAAGCTCCCCTCGCGCTATGACCCCGCCATGAAGCGCATCGAGCTGATTTTGACCATGTTCCCCGGCGAAGGGCAGCTCATCCTCTGGTGCGAGCGGGAGCAAAAGCGCATCGGCGCAAGGTGCCTGCTCCATGAGGGGCTGATCCTTGAGCTGGAGGAAATGCTCGGGAAGGAAAATGTGATGCTGAAATAGTGCATCCAATCCGTAGGGGCGGTTATCAACCGCCCGCGCGGTGAAGCCTGATATACAGGAAAAAGCACGGCGAAGTCGTAATAAACTACGAATTCGCCGTGCTTTCTCTGTAAAAATGTTGTGTTATGCTATCGGACGGCTGATGATAGCCGCCCCTACGGCAACAATTCACTGGCCGCTTCTCAGTGCTTGCCCTTATACAGCGCGTTGCGTAGCTCGCGGATATCGAAATCCAGGCAGAAGGCGCAGAGGAACACATTGTCATATTTTTCGAGGAAGTAGAAGATGAGCTTCGTGATGCCCCAGGCGATGAAGGCGGAGGCGGTGCCGATGATCGCGGCGAAGAGCACGTCGGAGGGGTAGTGAGCCATCAGATAATTGCGGGAGAAGGCCATCAGCAAAATCCAGACCACGGACGGCGTCAGCCATTTTTTTCCCCGGCTCAGACAGAGGGAGACCATACCCGCCGCGGCGGCGGTCACATGCCCGGAGGGGAAGGAGAAGCCGTCCTCCGCCGGGGAGCCGATAAAGACCCAGAAATTGCTGTAGAGGTCATAACTCTCAAAGGGTCTGGGGCGGGCGACCATGTCCTTGAGGACGATGTTCGTGATCAGCGCCCCGCAGGCGACCGCGCCGAACATGCACACGCCGATCTTGCGGGTCTTGGGGTAGAGCATCAGGATCACGGCGGCGAGGAAGAACATGACGCCCTTCTCTCCCACCAGGGTGATGAGCTTTGTCAGCGGGGTCAGGATGAAGCCCAGCGACACGGCGAGACGGTGCATCAGGCTTAAAATCGCGAGGTCATAGCCGGCAAAAAAGCTGTTGAGCCAGCTTGCGGCAGCGGTCAGTTCCATAAGTGTTCTCCTTTGCTGGCGGTGAATCGAGAAGCGTGAAGGGACGCCTTCACGATACCGGTATCTTTTACTGTATTTTACCGCTGCAATTCTAACACAGACGTCCACGCTTTACAACCGGAAATCGACTTTTTGCCCCGAATGACGAAAAACAAATCCATTTTTGTGAAACGACCGTGAGAAAAGGAAAGAATCAGTTGACTACGCTGCGGAAAAACTGTAAAATAGATTGATTACAAGGGAGGGGAGAAGCCATGGCATTTCAGATTCATGACCCCGCGCGCCTGCACCATGCCTATATCCTCTCCGCCGCCGACCCTGCCGAGAGCCGGAAGCTCGCCCGCGCGATCGCGGCGGCCGCCGTCTGCCGACGGGGGACGGATGTGCCCTGCGGCAACTGCCGCGCCTGCCGCAAGGCGGCTGCGGATATCCATCCGGATATCGTTACGGTCACAAGGCTGCTTGACGCCAAGGGACGCCCCCGGCGGGAAATCGTGGTGGATCAGGTGCGCGCGCTTTCCGCCGACGCGGTGGTGCTCCCGAACGAGAGTGAGCGCAAGGTCTATATCATCGAGGACGCCGATACGATGAACGCGTCCGCCCAGAACGCGGCGCTGAAGCTGCTGGAGGAGCCGCCGGCGGGCGTCATCTTCCTGCTCTGCGCGCAGAATCCGTCTCTGCTGCTGCCCACGGTGCGCTCCCGCTGCACGGAAATGGGCGTGAACACGCAGCAGGCCGCGGCGGACGAGGAGAGCGTGAAGCTGGCCGAGAGTTTTGTCAGGACCGTCGCAAAGGGCAGCGACGCGGAAGTGCTGCGCTGGTGCCAGAAGAACGAGGGGCTGGATACCCAGGCGGCGGCCGCGTTCGTGGACTGCGTGGCGGCGCTGACGGCGGAGATGCTCTGCCTGCGAAAGAGCGATCTGGGGCTTTCCCGCCGGGAGCTCACGCATCTTCACGCGCTGGCGGAACAATGCGCGAATATGCTGCGCGTAAACGTGGGGGTAAAGCACATTTTTGGACTGTTGTCGGTGGATGCCATCGGCACAAACAGAAACGAGGATAAATACATTGGTTGATGTAGTCAGTATTAAATTCAAAAACCGGGGCAAGAGTTACTTCTTCTCCCCCAACAATCTGGAAATCCATACCGGGGACAAGGTGATCGTGGAGACCTCCAAGGGGCTCGAGATGGCCGATGTCGTGCGCGGCAATCACCCGGTGGAGGACGATTCCGTGGTGCAGCCGCTGCGCCCGGTGGCCCGCGTCGCCACGGCGGACGATCTGCGCGTGGCGGAGCTCAACAAAAAGCGGGAAAAGGAAGCCTTTGAGATCTGCCAGAAGAAGATCGCCGAGCACGGGCTTGAGATGAAGCTGGTGGACGTGGAGTGCAACTTCGAGGGTAACAAGACCATGTTCTTCTTCACCGCCGACGGCCGCGTGGACTTTCGCGAGCTGGTGAAGGATCTGGCCGGTATCTTCCGCAACCGCATCGAGCTTCGGCAGATCGGCGTGCGGGACGAGGCGAAAATGCTCGGCGGCATCGGCATCTGCGGCAGACCCTACTGCTGCCACCAGTTTTTGGAGGATTTCCAGCCGGTGTCCACCAAGATGGCGAAGGTGCAGTCCCTCTCCTTAAACCCCACCAAGATCTCCGGCAGCTGCGGCAGACTCATGTGCTGCCTGCGCTACGAGCAGGATGCCTATGAGGATCTTATCAAAAAGGTTCCCAAGCAGGGCGCTTTCGTCGAGACCAAGGACGGTTACGGCACCGCCGTGTCCGTCAATCTCCTGCGGCAGACCGTGAAGGTGCGCCTGGATGACGACCGGGAGGATGCACTGCATCTCTACACCGCAAACGAGCTCTGCGCCGTACCCGGCGGACGCCCCAAGGACGGGGAGGAGCCGCCCCATGTGCTCAACTATGTGCCGCCCGTACCGGAGGAAGAAGAGGAAGAAACGGTAGACGAGTGGGCCGTACCCGTACTGGTGGTACCCGAGCCCTCTGCCGTCGGCGCGGACGAGGACGGCGACAAGCGCGCCCGCCGCAGCCGCCGCAGCCGCCGCGGAGGCGGAAAAGCGAAGAGCGATGCACCGGCGGAGAAGCGCGCCGAGCCCGCGGAAGCCAAAGCGGCAGAAAAAAACGCGGAGGCTAAAAAGAGCCGCCGCCATAACACCAAGCGCCCGGAGAAAAACGCGGAGCCGAAGGCGCATCAGGAGCAGAAAGAGAAGAAGCCCCACGCCAAACCCGGCGCAAAGGCTGTGAAGGTGGAGACCCGCCAGCCCCAGCCCGCCCCCGCGAAGGCAGAGGGTGAAGCCGCTCGCAAGCCCCGCCGCCACTATCATAAACCCAGACCGAAGGCGTAGTGACCAGTGAACAGTGAAATGTGAATCGTTGTGGTGTCGCTTCGCGACGGTTTATCATTTGTCCCCGAAGGGGACACCTTAACGTTTCACTTTTCACTATAAAAACAGGACAGCCGAAGCTGTCCTGTTTTTATTATGCAAAGAATCAGAACTCGAGGTTCTTCTCGGTCTCCTTGGAGAAGACGTGCGCGACCTTGCCGTCGAAGGTGAAGTGCACGGTGTCGCCCAGGTTGTAGTTGCCCTTCATGTCGATGGTGGGAACGATGATGATGACGTCGCGGCCGTCGGCATTGACATGCAGATGCACGGAAGAACCCATCATCTCAGCGACTTCGACCTTGGCGGTGATGCCCTTGTCGGCCACGTCGGTGTGCTCGGGACGGACACCCAGGGTGATGGCCTGGCTCTGCACGTTGTTCTTATTCAGGCGCTCTTCCTTGTCGGCAGACAACTCGACCTTGATGCCGCCCACTTCGACGAAGAACTTGTCGCCCTCGCGCTTGAGCTGGGCGTCAAAGAAGTTCATGACGGGCATGCCGATGAAGCCGGCCACGAAGAGGTTTGCGGGATGATTGAACACGTCCTGAGGCGTGCCGATCTGCTGGATGTAGCCGTCCTTCATGATGACGATGCGGTCGCCCAGGGTCATGGCCTCGGTCTGGTCATGGGTGACGTACATGAAGGTGGTGTTG
>CACZXQ010000042.1 GCA_902785115.1 Oscillospiraceae bacterium
GGCGTTGATCTCCTCACTCTCATCGAGCTTCGGGAGCTTCCCGGCCTTCTTGAGCGCCTTGGCGGCGATGGTACCCAGATCCATGAGGCAGACGGGCTTCGTACGCCCGAGTGCTTCCCGGGTGCTGAGATAGTCCTGATACGCTTTCTCGAGCAGCGCATCCTCAAACTTCACCCCGTCGATGACGGTGTTGAAGGTGGTGTGGCGGCAGTGATCCGACCAGTAGGTGTCCAGTACGCGGATCTCGGTGATCGTCGGCTCACGGTTTTCAGTCCTGAAATAGTCCTGGCAGAAGGCGATGTCGTCCGCGTCCATGGCAAGGCCGTAGTCGCGCACGAAGGCTTCCAGCTCCGCGCGATCGAGGCTGTTGAAGCCCTCGAGCGTCGCGACCTCGGTGGGGATGGCGTAGTCGGTTCTGAGCGTCTCGGGCAGGCTCAAAGCGGCCTCGCGCGCCTCGACGGGGTTGATGACGTATTCTTTGATTTCCCGCACATCCGCCTCCGAGAGCTCGCCGTACAGGGCATAGACCTTCGCCGAACGGATCAGCGGGCGCTCGCCCTGGGAGAGGATCTGGATGCACTGGGCGGCGGAGTCCGCCCGCTGGTCAAACTGACCGGGCAGATACTCCACGGCAAAGACCGCCGCGCCCTTGCAATCGATGTCAGCGGAGGCCATGTCGAGCTGCGGCTCGGAGAAGACCGTGCGGATGGCGTAGGAGAAAAGCTCCTCACTGATGTTCTCCGCGTCGTAGCGGTTGAAGAGCCGCACCCGCGCAAGCCCCGTGATGCCCAGGAGGTTTCTCACGTCGTTTAAGAGCGCGCGGGCTTCATTGTCAAGCCCCGGCTTCTTTTCCACAAATACTCTGTATACCATTTCAGCCCTCCGCACTTGCCTTCAGCGCGCGCTGACCGATGTCGCGGCGGCAGTAGGCGTTTTCAAACTGAACCCGGGCCGCGAGGCTGTACGCGCCCGCAATGGCGTCCGGCAGCGTGTCGGCCACCGCGGTGCAGCCCACGACGCGCCCGCCGTTTGTGAGCAGCGCCCCGTCTTTGAGCGCCGCGCCCGCAACATAGACGGAATCGGCGATCTCGGCGGGAATGCTGAGCGGAAAGCCCTTCTCATAGTGTTCCGGGTAGCCCTTTGACGCGAGGATCACGCAGCAGGCGGACTTGTCGGAGAAGCGGACCTCCACCTCGCGCAAGCGCTCCTCGGTGACGGCGCGCAGGATCGTGAAAAGATCGCTTTGAAGAAGCGGGAGCACCACCTGGGTCTCCGGGTCGCCGAAGCGGCAGTTGTATTCAATGACCTTGGGGCCGTCCTCTGTCAGCATCAGCCCAAAGTAGAGACAGCCCTTGAAGGGGCGGCCTTCGGCCTGCATCGCGCGGACGGTGGGGAGGAAAATCTCCTCCATGCAGCGCTTCGCCGCCGCTTTGGTGTAATAGGGGTTTGGCGCGACGGTGCCCATACCGCCGGTGTTGAGCCCGCGGTCGCCGTCCAGCGCGCGCTTGTGATCCATGGAGGAGACCATTGGGACGATCGTTTTCCCGTCCGTAAAAGCGAGAACCGAGACCTCGGGGCCTTCGAGAAACTCCTCAATGACGATCTGCTCCCCGCTCTTGCCGAACTTGTGCTCCCGCATCATCTCCACGACGGCGGCCTTGGCCTCCTCGCGGGTCTGGGCGATGATCACGCCCTTGCCGAGGGCGAGGCCGTCAGCCTTGATGACCGTGGGCAGGGGCGCGGCGTCAAGGTAGGACAGCGCCTTCTCCATGTCGTCAAAGCTCTCGTAGGCGGCGGTGGGGATGCCGTATTTCCTCATCAGATCCTTGGCGAAGACCTTGCTGCCCTCGAGAATGGCGGCGTTTGCGCGCGGGCCGAAGCAAGGTACACCGATCTCCTCGAGCGCGTCCACGCAGCCGAGTACCAGCGGGTCGTCCGGCGTCACAACGGCGTAGTCGATGCCGTTATCCTCGGCAAAGCTCACGATGGAGGCGATGTCCTTCGCCCCGATGGGAACGCAGCTTGCGTCCTTCGCGATGCCGCCGTTACCGGGCAGGGCGAAAATCTCCGTGATTTCCGGGTTTTCCTTGAGCTTCTTGATGACGGCATGCTCACGTCCGCCACCGCCAACCACAAGAACCTTCATAGTATTCTCCTTTATGCTGTTTATGGGTCGAAGATCAAGAGGGGACATATCCATGAATTTTTAGTGGTGGAACAGGCGCATGCCGGTGAAGGCCATGACCATGTTGTACTTGTTCGCGGTCTCGATCACATGGTCGTCGCGGATGGAGCCGCCGGGCTCGGCGATGTACTGTACGCCGGATTTGCGCGCGCGCTCCACATTGTCGCCAAAGGGGAAGAAAGCATCGGAGCCGCAGGTCACGCCGCTCTGCGTCGCGATCCAAGCCTTTTTCTCCTCCGCCGTCAGCACCTCGGGTCTGACCTTGAACACGCGCTGCCACTCGCCGTCGCGCAGCACGTCGTCATACTCGTCGGAGGTGTAGATGTCGATGGCGTTGTCGCGGTCGGGGCGGCGGATGCCGTCCACAAACTGCAGCCCCAGCACCTTGGGATGCTGGCGCAGATACCAGTTGTCGGCCTTCTGCCCGGCGAGGCGGGTGCAGTGGATGCGGCTCTGCTGCCCGGCGCCGACGCCGATGGCCTGCCCGTCCTTGACGTAGCAGACGGAGTTGGACTGGGTGTATTTGAGCGTGATGAGGGCGACGATCATGTCGATCTTTGCCTGCCGGGGAAGCTCCTTGTTCTCGGTGACGAGGTTTGCAAGCAGCGCCTCGTCGATCTTGAAGTTGTTGTGCCCCTGCTCAAAGGTGACGCCGAACACGTCCTTCTGCTCCTGCACGGCGGGGACGTAGTCGGGATCGATCTGCACGACGTTGTAGTTGCCCTTCTTCTTGGTTCTGAGGATGGCGAGCGCCTCCTCGGTATAGCCGGGGGCAATCACGCCGTCGGAGACCTCATCCCTGAGGTAGGCGGCGGTCGCGGCGTCGCAGGTGTCGCTCAGCGCCGCCCAGTCACCGTAGGAGCAGAGGCGGTCAGCGCCCCTTGCGCGGATGTAGGCGCAGGCGATGGGGCTCAGCTCCGCATCGGGCGCGACAAAGTAGATGCGCCTGTCGGTCTCGCTCAGAGGCAGACCCACGGCGGCACCGGCGGGGGAGACATGCTTGAAGGAGGCGGCGGAGGGCAGGCCCGTGGCCTCCTTGAGCTCCTTGACAAGCTGCCAGGAGTTGAAAGCGTCGAGGAAGTTGATGAAACCGGGGCGGCCGTTCAAGACCGTGACAGGCAGCTCGCTTCCGTCCTTCATGAAGATCTTCGCGGGCTTCTGGTTGGGGTTGCAGCCGTATTTGAGTTCAAATTCTTTCATGATAATCTCCTTATCTGTTGCAATCGCGCCGTCTGGCGTATGCGATAAGCGCGAGCGGCTCGCTTTCTATGCGACCCGTAAAGGGGCTGGACAGTGAAGTCAGTCTCCCAGATGTTTGTTGAAGAGCTTCACTTCGCCGCTGATGTTGGCGTAGAGCGAAACCTTGTTGTCCTGATTCAGCGCTTCCCAAACCGCTTCGGGTTCGGGCATGTCGATCTGCATCGGCTCGCCGGAAAAGCTCGGCAGGGGGGAGCCGTCGCCCTGGTAGGTGCTGATGAAATAGCCCTTGCCCTCGTCGCAGCCCTCGTACTCATAGAAGCATCTGAGGCAGCGGCCGTCCACGCGCTTGAGGATGGAGAGGGCAAAGCTCCCGTCCTTGCGGCAGAGTGCGGAGATGCGGGGCGTCCAGTTCGGCTCGTCCGGCTCGTATTCGCGCGTCATCAGCGCGGCGCAAAAATCGCCCATGTCGCGGATGGTGTCGGTCTGGTTGCCGTTGGTGACGATCAGGTCATCCCCCATGGCGCGCACGGGGTGATAGATGATGAGGCTGGGGTCTGTGAGCTTGGAGGCGTCATAGGCCTCGGTGCGGATGCCGTCTTCAGTCAGAGAGAAGATGCGGTTGCGGCTGTTTTCGCTGCGCCCCATGATGAAATAGTAGACCCGATCCTTGCCCACGGCGATGCCTCTGCCCGGGTAGGGATTGTTTTTCAGAAAGGCGAGAAAATCCTTCATTGTCTGCACTCCTTTTGTTTTTGAAGTTGAGAGGAGACCAGCTCGGCCGCCTCGGGCAGGATGATCCATTCCGCCCGCTCCATGACCCGCTTCTGCAAGGTCTTGGGTGTGTCATCCGGCAGAACGGGGACGGCTTTTTGCAGAAGGATGCGTCCGCCGTCGGGGATTTCGTTCACATAGTGCACCGTGGCGCCTGTCACCTTGACGCCGTAGGCAAGCGCCGCCTCGTGCACCTTGAGGCCGTAGAAGCCCTTCCCGCAGAAGGAGGGGATCAGCGAGGGGTGCACGTTGAGGATGCGCTTTTCGTAACGGCTCGTAAAGCGCGCGCTCAGAATGCTCATAAAGCCCGCGAGAACGATCAGCTCAATGCCGTTTTCCTCGAGCGCCTGCATCAGCGCGTCCTCAAAAGCCTCCTGGCTCCCGCAGTCCTTCTTCGTGATCGTAAGCGCGGGGATGCCCGCCTCACTTGCGCGCTTGAGGGCGTAGGCGATGGCGTTGTTGGAAATGACGAGCGAGATCTGACCGCTTTTGAGCAGGCCTTTTTTCTCGGCGTCAATGAGCGCCTGAAAGTTGGTGCCGCCGCCGGAGACCAGCACGGCGATTTTGATTTTATCCATGGGCTTCTCCTTTCCATGCCTGCAGTGCCGGAATGAACAGACCGCCGAGGGAGTTTCCGGCAACGACCAGCAGCAGAAACCAGGCGCTATCGAAGCGGTAAAGCCCCGCCAGCGCAAAGTAAAACATATCGGCGATGGAGTGCTCAAAGCCCGCGAGGATGAACACCGGGATGCAGAAGAGGATGCCCAGCGGCGTTTTCTTCTCTTTATAGATCCAGACCGCCGTGTACATCAGCACCCCACAGAAAAAGCCGCGCAGCAGGGTCTGCAGCGGAAGCTGCGTCAGCCGCTTTTCACAGGCGGCGACAGCCGCCTCCCGCAAATGCGGCAGGGCAAAGGCGATCAGCGCCCCGAAAAGCAGCGTTCCGAGAAAATTCCCCAGCAGGCCGACAAAGGCCTCCGAAAGCGCGGCCTTCGTGTGGTTTCCCAGAAGAAAGCCCACCTTGCCGGTGTAGAGGTTGAAGCCAAAATAGCAGATGGATAAGAGCGCGATGCAAAACAGCACTGCCCCCAGATAGCGGTTTTCCACCGCGAGCAGCACCGCCCCGCCGATGGAGACCATCGCGCCGGCGAGAACGCCGTTTACCAGATACGATCTCAGCATAATTCGAGCTTTCTGTCCCCGCGGACGATCTCACCGATCACATAGGCCGCGATGCCGTTTGCGGTAAGGGCGGCCAGCGCGGCGTCCGCTGTCTCGCGCGAGACGGTCAGGCTCATACCCACGCCCATGTTGAAGGTATTGTACATATCCCGCTCGGGGATACGCCCGAGCGTCTGGATGAGAGCAAAGATGGCGGGCGTCCGGATCGCGGCCTTGTCGATCTTCGCGCAGAGCCCGTCGGGGATGGAGCGGGGGATGTTCTCATAAAAGCCGCCGCCGGTGATATGGCTCACGCCGCGCACGTCGGCGGCCGCGAGCGCCGCGAGCACGGGCTTGACATAGATGCGCGTCGGCGTCAGCAGCGCGTCACCCAAAGAGCGGCCAAGCGCGGGAACCTCCTTCCCGAGGTCGGCGTGCTCCACGTCGAAGACCTTGCGCACGAGGGAGTAGCCGTTGGAGTGGATGCCGCTCGAGGGCAGGGCGAGCACCACGTCGCCCGGCTGCATCCGCTGATTGTCGATGATCTTTTCTCTGTCCACCACGCCGACGGAAAAGCCCGCGAGGTCGTAGTCGTCAGCCTGCATGGTGCCGGGATGCTCGGCGGTCTCGCCGCCGATGAGAGCGCAGCCTGCCTGTACACAGCCCTCCGCCACGCCGGAGACCAGCGTCGCCACCTTCTCCGGCTCGTTTCTGCCGATGGCAATGTAGTCGAGGAAGAAGAGCGGCTTTGCCCCGCAGCAGATGATGTCGTTGACGCACATGGCCACGCAGTCGATGCCCACGGTGTCGTGTCTGTCCATGAGCTGGGCGATGCGCTGCTTGGTGCCCACGCCGTCGGTGCCGGAGACGAGGATCGGCTCCCGCATGCCGGTGATGTCGGGCGCGAACAGGCCGCCAAAGCCGCCGATACCGGACACAACGCCGGGGATAAACGTGCGCTCCACATGTTTTTTCATGAGCCTTACGCCCTCGTAGCCCGCCTCAATGTTGACGCCGGCCGCGGCGTAGGACGCAGAATGGGAGTTTTCCATAGTGCATTCCTTTCATGCTTTCTGTGCTGAGAGTTCAAAGCTCCAACGCAGCGCTCAATCGTTTTTGCTGTAGCCTTGCCATAGCAAAAACTCCCTGAGGCGAGCTGAGCGAGCCCTCGCGCCGACCCAAGCGGGCCAAAGCCCGCTGCGATAAGCGCGAGTATCCCATTGCGAAACCTGTTTCGCAATGGAGTTTTATTCCTTTCCGTTCCAGCAATAGGTACAGATTTTGTCTTTGTCGATCCCAATGGCCTCCAGCAGCCCGTCGAGGGACTGGTAGCCCAGAGAGTCAAAGCCCAGCTTCTCGCAGATCGCGTGGAGCAGGCACTGCCCGCGCTCTGTGGAGGAATCGGCATATTCGTCGAGATGCGCCTGCCCCTCGTCGCCCTCCAGCTCCTGGATCACGCGGCGGGCGATCAGATCCATGTCGGAATTGTTGCGGGAGAAGTTGAGGTACTTGCAGGCGTACATGATCGGCGGACAGGCCGAACGCATATGCACCTCCGCCGCGCCGGATGCAAAGAGAAAATCCACAGTGCTCTGAAGCTGGGTGCCGCGCACGATGGAATCGTCCACGAAGAGGAGCTTTTTGCCCTCAATGAGCTCCGGCACCGGGATCTGCTTCATCTTCGCTACCTGATCGCGCATGGCCTGGTTGGAGGGCATAAAGGAGCGCGGCCAGGTCGGCGTGTACTTGACGAAGGGGCGGGCAAAGGTCTTGCCGCTGCGGTTGGCGTAGCCGATGGCGTGGGGAACGCCCGAGTCCGGTACGCCCGCCACATAATCGACCTTGGGAAGGCTTGCGCGCCGCATCTCGTCGCGCGCCATGATCTCGCCGTTTCGCATGCGCATGATCTCCACGTTTACGCCCTCGTAATTGGAGTTGGGGTAACCGTAGTAGGTCCAGAGAAAGGCGCAGATCTTCATGTCCTTTGCCGCGGGGGAGAGTACATCATAGCCCTCCGCCGTGACGCGCAAAATCTCCGCGGGGCCGAGCTCATAGACCGTTTCATAGCCCAGCTTCTGATAGGCGAAGGATTCAAAGGCCACGCAGTAGCCCTCCGCGTCCCTGCCCACGAGTACGGGAAGCCGTCCAAAGCGGTCACGCGCGGCGATGATCTCCCCGGCCTGGGTCATCAGGAGAATGGTCATCGAGCCGTCGATGAGCTTCTGCGCGTGGCGGATGCCGGAGGACAAGTCCTCCCCCTCGTTGATGAGCGCGGCGACGAGCTCTGTCGTGTTGACGCTGCCGCTTCCCATGGCCATGAACTGGTGGCCGTGGTCGGCAAAATAGGTGTCCACCAGCGCCTCGGCATTGTTGATCTGCCCCACGGTGGTGATGGCGTAGAGCCCTAGGTGGGAGCGAACAAGCAGCGGCTGCGGGTCGGAGTCTGAGATGCAGCCAATGCCGATATTGCCGGAAAAATCGTCCAGATCCTTTTCGAACTTGGTGCGGAAGGGCGTGTTTGCAATCGAATGGATCTGCCGGCTGCAGCGCCCGTCAGCGCTCCAGATCGCCATCCCGGCGTTGCGGGTGCCGAGGTGGCTGTGATAGTCGGTACCGAAAAAGACGTCCAGCACCACATCGCGGTGCGAGACCGCGCCGAAGAAACCGCCCATTACGCGAAGAAGAGCCGGGACAGGGTCATCGGGTCGATGTACTTGCCGTCCTTGTACACGCGCATGTTGCCGGAGGCGATCTCGTCAATGAGCATAACCTTGCCCTCGGCGTCGTAGCCGTACTCAAACTTGATGTCATAGAGCACGAGGCCGCGTGCCTTCATCTCGTCAGCGACGATCTGGGTGATCTTCTGGGTCATGTCCTTGATCTCGTCATACTGCTCCGCGGTCATCACGCCGAGGACGATGAGGCCGTCCTTCGTCACCAGGGGATCGCCCTTGGCGTCGTTTTTGAAGGTCATCTCCACATAGGCGGGCAGATCCGTGCCTTCCTCGATATACTCACCGTAGCGGCGCAGGAAGGAGCCGACGGCCTTGTGGCGGCAGATGACCTCGAGACCCTTGCCGAAGACCTTGGCGGGGAGCACTTCCATGGTGGTCTCCTTGAGATCGGCGGAGACATAGTGCGTGCGGATGCCGGCGGCGTTGATCTTTTCAAAGAAATAGATGGACATGCGCAGGTTCACGTCGCCTACGCCGTCAATGGTCAGGCCGACAGAGTTTTCACCCGGATCGAACACGCCGTCCTTGCCGGTGCAGTCGTCCTTGAACTTGAGAAGGTAGTTGCCGTTTTCAAGGGCGTACACGTTCTTGGTCTTTCCGGTGTAAACAAGATTCTTTTCCATGGTTTTTATGCTCCTTTGTAATTAGAGTAGATTTGGTTATAAAAGTGAATAGTGAATAACGAATAGTGAATAGTGAAGGTGTCCCCTTCGGGGACTTATTATAATCGTCGCGAAGCGACACCATAACGTTTCACTTTTTACTCTTCGCTTTTCACTCTCGCGAGGATTCCCGCGTCCTTTTTGAGAACGGCCTCGGTGTCGGCAGCGCGCTTTTTCGCAAGGCGCTCTGCAAGAGCTTCATCCGTCACGGCGAGGATTTCGGCGGCTAAGAGCGCGGCGTTCGCGCCGCCGTTTACGCCGACGGTGGCCACCGGGATGCCGGAGGGCATCTGCACGGTGGATAAGAGCGCGTCCAGCCCCTCCAGCACAGGACCCTTGCAGGGAATGCCGATGACGGGCAGGGTCGTGTTCGCGGCGACGGCGCCCGCAAGATGAGCTGCCATGCCGGCGGCGCAGATCAGCACACCGAAGCCGTTTTCGCGCGCGTTCGCGGCAAAATCATGTGCCTGCAGAGGGGTGCGGTGCGCAGAGTAAACGTGGACTTCAAAGGGAATATCCAGCTCCTTTAAAATGTTGGTGGCCTTTTGGATCACGGGCAGGTCGCTGTCGCTGCCCATGACGATCCCGACTTTTTTCATAGCTTCCTCCAGAAATAAAAAGGGCGCACGAAGACATCGGTCTTTGTGCGCCCAGACGGTCGGCATATTCCCTCCCGTTCCTCTGTGGTACTCCACTGATCCGTCAGTTGCGGGAGAGCTTTGATTGATACCGGAATTTTATCACAAGGGCGCGTTTTGCGTCAATTGCCATTCAGCCCAAAAGTTGAGGGGAAAACTCACTTGACTGTGGGCGAAGTGTCCTTCTGAATGACGTCGTGCGCGCCGCCCTCCACGATGGAGGTGGGGGAGACGAGCGTGAGAACCGCTTTTTCCTGCAGCTCGGGGATCGTCATCGCGCCGCAGTTACACATGGCATGGCGCACCTTCGAGAGCGTGAGTGCCACGTTGTCCTTGAGCGATCCGGCATAGGGGACATAGGAATCCACGCCCTCCTCGAAGCTCAGCTTCTTGTCGCCGCCCATGTCGTAGCGCTGCCAGTTGCGGGCGCGGGCGGAGCCTTCGCCCCAGTATTCCTTGTAATAGGTGCCGCCGATGTTGACCTTGTTGGTGGGGCTTTCGTCGAAGCGGGCGAAGTAGCGCCCGAGCATCACAAAGTCCGCGCCCATGGCGAGGGCGAGGGTGATATGGTGGTCATAGACGATGCCGCCGTCGGAGCAGACGGGGATGTAGACGCCGGTCTCCTCGAAATAGCGGTCACGCTCAGCGCAGACGTCGATGACGGCGGTGGCCTGGCCGCGGCCGATGCCCTTGGTCTCGCGCGTGATGCAGATGGAGCCGCCGCCGATGCCGACCTTCACAAAGTCGGCCCCGCACTCGGCGAGGAAGCGGAAGCCCGCCGCGTCCACGACGTTGCCTGCGCCGACCTTCACGGAATCGCCATAGTTCTCGCGGATCCAGGCGAGGGTGAAGCGCTGCCAGTCGGTGTGACCCTCGGAGGAGTCGATGCACAGCACGTCCGCCCCGGCCTCGAGCAGCGCGGGCACGCGCTCCTTATAGTCGCGGGTGTTGATGCCCGCGCCGACGACGTAGCGCTTGTGCGCATCCAGAAGCTCGTTGGGGTTTGCCTTGTGGCTCTCATAGTCCTTGCGGAAGACGAAGTAGCAGAGCCGGCCGTTCTCGTCGATGATCGGCAGGGAGTTGAGCTTATGATCCCAGATAATGTCGTTGGCTTCCTTGAGGCTGGTACCTTCCTTCGCCCAGACCAGCTTGTCGAAGGGGGTCATGAAATCGGAGACCTTCGTGTCCTCCTCCATGCGCGAGACGCGGTAATCGCGGCTCGTGACGACACCGACGAGCTTGCCGTCCGCCGTGCCGTCCTCGGTGACGGCGATGGTGGAGTGCCCGGTCTCCTCCTTGAGACGCAGCACGTCGCGCAGGGTCGCGTCGGGGCTGATGTTGGAGTCGGAGCGGACGAAGCCCGCCTTGTAGCTCTTGGCGCGGCGCACCATCGCGGCCTCGTCCTCGATGGACTGGGAGCCGTAGATAAAGCTCACGCCGCCCTCCTTGGCGAGCGCGACGGCGAGCCGGTCGCCGGAGACGGACTGCATGATCGCAGAGATCATGGGGATGTTCATGGTGATGGCGGGTTCTTCCTCGCCCTTGCGGAACTTGACGAGAGGCGTTTTGAGGGATACCTTCTCGCTGCGGCAGGTAATGGGGGTATAGCCCGGAATGAGAAGGTATTCGTTGAAGGTATGGCAGGGTTCGTTGATGATCTTCGCCATGGTCAGTCTCCTTTCAAAACTTTCTTGCTTTCGCAATAAACGCAGCGATAGATTTTTCGTTCTCTGTTGGTGCAGCGGAAGGCCTGCGGCAGCTCCTGCTCGGTCTGGACGATGCAGCGCGGGTTTTCGCATTTGAGGTCAAAGACGATCTCCCCGGCTTCGCGTTCCGGCTCGTCCATACCCTCAAGCAGCTTGAGGATCAGCGCCATGCGCATGTATTTTCCGTTTGCGACCTGCTTGAAATAGCAGGCGCGGGGGTCTTTGTCCACCGCGACGGAAATCTCGTTCACGCGCGGCAGGGGGTGGAGGATGCAGAGATCAGGCTTTGCGTCTTTGAGCTTGTCGGGCGTGAGGATGTAGCTGTCCTTCAAACGCTCGTATTCCGCGGGGTCGGGGAAGCGCTCACGCTGAATGCGGGTCATGTAGAGAATGTCGAGCGCGGGCATCGCGGCTTCCAGATCGTCGGTCTGCTCATAGGGGATGTTCTGTACCGCGAGGACTTCCTTCTTCACATAGCTCGGAAGCTTCAATTCCTCGGGGGAGATGAGCACGAACTTCACGCCCGCGTAGCGGCTCAGCGCCGAGATGAGCGAGTGCACCGTGCGCCCGTATTTGAGATCGCCGCAGAGCCCGACGGTAAGATGTTCAAAGCGCCCCTTCTCGCGGTAGATCGTCAGCAGATCGGCCAGGGTCTGCGTCGGGTGGTTGTGCCCGCCGTCGCCCGCGTTGATGACGGGGATGGAGGCGTTTAAGGCGGCGACATAGGGCGCGCCGTCGCGCGGGTGGCGCATCGCGATGATGTCCGCGTAGCAGCTGATGACCTTTGCCGTGTCCGCCACGCTCTCACCCTTCGCGGCGGAGGAGCTCTGCGCCTCGGAAAAGCCGATCACATGGCCGCCCAGCTCGTACATGGCGGCCTCAAAGCTCAATCGCGTGCGGGTAGAGGGCTCAAAAAACAGCGTCGCGAGCTTCTTGCCCTTGCAGCGCTCACAGTAGGCCTCGGGATGGGCGATGATGTCATTCGCGGTGTCCATGAGGGCGTACAGCTCCTCCACCGAGAAATCGAGGATGTTGATGAGGCTTCTCATGCCTGCGCTCCGATCCAGCTCTCGTCCGCGGGATGATCGCGAAACTGCAAGAGCCGCCGGACGTCCTCGGGGCGGATATAGCGCTCCTCCGCGGCGACGCGGGCGATCACGTCAAAGCTGCAGAGGCTGTGGTTTTCTACGCCGGCCTCGGCAAGCCGTTCGAGTCCCTTTTGCATCCCGTAGGTGAAGATGCTCACCACGCCGAGGACGTTTGCCCCGGCTTCGCGCAGAACATTCACCACTTCGATGACACTTCCGCCGGTGGAGATGAGGTCTTCCACCACCACGACCTTCTGGCCGGGGAGCAGCCTGCCCTCGATCTGATTTTGCCGCCCGTGATCCTTCGCGCCGGAGCGCACATAGCCCATAGGAAGAGCCAGCAGATGCCCCACGATGGCGGCGTGGGCGATCCCGGCGGTGGAGGTGCCCATGAGCACTTCCGCGTCGGGGTAGTATTCCTTTACCAGTTCGGCAAGGCTGTTTTCCACATCGTTTCGCACCTCGGGCGCGGTGAGGGTCAGGCGGTTGTCGCAGTAGACGGGGCTCTTGATGCCGCTTGCCCAGGTGAAGGGCTCGTCCGGGCGGAAGAAAACAGCGTGGATTTTCAGCAGGTCTTTCGCAATCGTTTCAGCCTTCATCCGAGAAACTCCTTTACACAGCGTTGATAGGCGGCCACGGGGTCGTCGGCCTGGGTGATGGGTCTGCCCACCACGATAAAGTCCGAACCCAGGGCTCGCGCGTCCCCGGGGGTGGTGACGCGCTTCTGATCGTCCTTGTCGCCGCCCGAAAAGCGGACGCCCGGCGTGACGGTGAGAAAGCCCTCGCCGCAGGTTTCGTGCACCTTCCCGGCCTCGAGCGGGGAACAGACCACGCCGTCCAGCCCCGCGCCGCGCGCGTTTTCGGCGTAGGCCATGACCACCTCGGCCATGGGCTTTTCGATCAGCAGCTCCTTCTCCAGCGCCGCCTGGTCGGTGCTCGTGAGCTGCGTCACCGCGATCAGCAGCGGACGCGTCCCGTCCGGGCGGGTAAGCCCCTCGAGCGCCGCCTCCATCATGGCGCGCGTGCCGGAGGCGTGGAGGTTCACAATGTCCACGTCCAGCGCCGAGAGTGAGCGCATGGCCTTCTTCACGGTGTTGGGAATGTCGTGCAGCTTGAGGTCGAGAAAAATCCTGTGCCCGCGGTTTTTGATCTCCCGCACGATCTGCGGCCCCTCGGCATAGAAAAGCTCCATGCCGATCTTCACAAAGGGCTTTTGCCCGGTGAAACGGTCGAGAAAGGCGAGGGTCTCCGCGGCGCTGCCAAAATCGCAGGCGATGATTACGTCTTTAGCCATGGGCGCCTCCTATGATGTCCTTGAGATTTTGAATCCCGTAACGGTCCATGACCGCCGGGAGTGCTTCGATGATCTCCTTGCAGGCGAAGGGGTTTTTGAGGTTCGCGGCGCCCACCTGCACGGCGCTCGCCCCGGCGAGCAGCATTTCGATCACGTCCTCGGCGGAGCTTACGCCGCCAAGCCCCACCACGGGGATTTTTACCGCCTTTGACACCTGCCATACCATGCGCAGGGCGAGCGGGAATACCGCCGGGCCGGAGAGCCCGCCCGTGACGTTTGCGAGCACGGGCTTTCGGGTTTTGAGGTCGATGCGCATCGCCATGACGGTGTTAATGAGGCTCAAACCGTCCGCGCCCGCGTCCTCGCAGGCTCTCGCGATGGCGGTAATGTCGGTGACATTGGGGGAGAGCTTCACGAGCACCGGCTTTGCCGTGACGGCCTTGACCGCGCGTGTGACCTCCGCCGCCAATATCGGATCGGTGCCGAAGCTCATGCCGCCGCCGTGGACATTGGGGCAGGAGATGTTGACCTCCAGCCAGCCCACCTGCTCCTCCCGGTCGAGCCTTGCGCAGACCTCGCGGTATTCCGCCACCGAAAAGCCGCTGACGTTTGCGATGACGCGCTTATGAAAGACCTCGCGCAGCCGGGGCAGTTCCTCGCGGATCACCGCGTCCACGCCGGGGGTTTGCAGCCCCACGGCGTTGAGCATCCCCGCGTTTGCCTCCGCGATGCGGGGCGTGGGGTTTCCAAAGCGCGGCTTGAGGGTCGTACCCTTGAAGGAAAAGCTGCCGAGGCAGTTGATGTCGTAGAGCGAAGCAAATTCATAGCCGTAGCCGAAGGTGCCGGAGGCGGGGATCACGGGGTTATCGAGCTCTGTGCCGCAGAGCGAAACGCTCAGTCGTCCCATAGGATCTCCTCCTTTTGAAACACAGGCCCGTCCTTGCAGACGCGCTTTGCGCCGTTCACCGTCGCCTTCGAGCAGCCCATGCAGGCGCCGAAGCCGCAGCCCATGCGCACATCGAAGCTCAAGTCCCCGGAGACGGGGCTTTTCGCCGCCACGGCCTTCATCATGGTTTCGGGGCCGCAGGTGTAGAAGTAGCTGTGCGAAATCGCCATGCCCGCCGTCACAAAGCCGCGGATGCCGAAGCTTCCGTCCACGGTGGTCACGGTGGGGGAGACGCCCAGTGCGAAAAAGTCCTCCATGAGAATGACCTCCTCGCGCGTGTTGAAGCCGAGGATCACATGCGGGCGCGTCCCGGCGTTTACGAGACGGCGGCAGAGCCCCAGCAGGGGGGACACGCCGCTCCCGCCGCCGACAAGCAGCGGCGCCTCCCCGGCTTTGGAGAGGTCGAAGCCGTTTCCAAGCCCGGTGAGCACATCGAGCGCTGTGCCGGCGGGAAGCGTGCGCAAGGCATTTGTCCCCTTGCCGACGGCCTCGTATACCAGCGTCAGGCTCTTCTCGTTCCAGTCACAGACCGAGAAGGGGCGGCGGAGAAAGAAGCAGGGAAGGCTCAGGTCCACAAACTGCCCGGGTGTGGTGACGGCGGAGGTATCGCCGCCAAGAACCAGGCGGGAATAGCGCCCGTTCAGGGGCGTATTCTCTTCGATTGTAAAAACACGCTGCTTCATGCGTCAATGGTGGAGACGGTGATGGTGGTCTCTTCCAGCACGTCCAGCAGGACGCGCACCGTGTCGAGGGAGGTAAAGATGGTGACGTTGTTTTCCG
>CACZXQ010000043.1 GCA_902785115.1 Oscillospiraceae bacterium
ATGTAGAGAAATATAAACCTGAGTACTATGCGACACTTCTGATGCCGGCGGGAATCACCTCTGAGGCAAGTATCAGATATAAAAACGAGGATAAGCTGTTAAGCGCAGCAGATGACGTAGACAGAGTGTATTTGAACGATGTTCTGCCTGACAAGATGGCATGGAATCTTAAGTCTTTGAAGGAATTCAGTTTTGTCGGAGATCTGGCGACAATGATCAGGACTGTTGCTGCAGTTCTGGGAAAAGACTATGAGTAGGAGATATATAAAAGACAGATGAATATACTGTACATAAATCATTATGCCGGATCACTTGACATGGGCATGGAATTCAGACCTTTCTACCTTGCAAGGGAATGGCAGAAAATGGGGCACAAAGTCCGGATAGTAGCTGCGACATTCTCTCATCTTAGAAAGAAGAATCCGTCAGCAAAACGGGATTTTGAGATACAGATTATCGATGGCATCGAATATCAGTGGATCAAAACAGGCGAATATGAGGGAAACGGAGTCGCAAGAGCTAAGACAATGTTTGAGTTTTGCGGCAAGCTCTCTCTTGCCGCGGGGCGTCTCGCCCGTGACTTTGCGCCGGACGCGGTGATCTCCTCCTCGACGTACCCGATGGATACCTGGCCTGCGCAGAGCATCGCGAAGCGCGCGGGTGCGGTCTATGTACACGAGGCGCATGATCTCTGGCCGCTGACGCTGATTGAGCTTGCCGGCTGGAGCCCTGCGCACCCCTTCATTCGCCTGCTTGCCGCCGCCGAGCACAGCGCGCTGTCGCGCTCTGACGCGATCGTCGCCGTGACTGCCGGCGAGGCGGACTATATGCTCGAGCATGGGATGCAGAGCAGGGAAAAGTTTACGCATATCCCGAACGGCGTTGTCCTGGCAGACTGGGAGGCGGCGGAGGCGCTGGACAGCGCGCATCTGGATGCGATCAAGGCCCTGCGGGAGGAAGGAAAGTTCCTTATTTGTTATCTTGGCGGTCACGCCCTCTCAAATGCGCTGGACACGCTGCTGGACGCGGCGAAGCGCATGAAGAGGGATCCCGGATTTGCCTTCCTGCTGGTCGGCAGCGGTGCGGAAAAGCCGCGCCTGGAGGCGCGCGCGAAAGAGGAAGCACTCGATAATGTGCTGTTCCTGCCGCCGGTCGGCAAGAAACAGGTTCCAAGCCTGCTGAGAGAGATGGACGCCCTGTACGTCGGCGCCGCGCCTTGCGGCCTGTACCGCTACGGCGTATCCATGAACAAGGTCTATGACTATATGATGGCGGGAAAGCCGATCCTGTACGGCGTGGAAGCAAAAAACAACGACGTGGCTGAAGCGGGCTGCGGGCTCACGATCCCGCCCGGCGACGCGGCAGCGCTGTGCAGCGCGGCCGCTACGCTGCGAAGCATGAGCCCTGCGGAAAGAGAAGCAATGGGCAGCCGCGGCAGAAGCTGGGTCGCCGAAAACTGTGACGTGTCCGCCCTCGCCGCCCGCTTTCTTGATGTGATGATAGGGGAACGCGAAAAGAGAGACGCTAAGCATCTGCGGTGACGCGGAAGGCCGCAAATGAAAGGAGCATGTGGGGCCAGACCCGTTGGGATCCCACGCTTTTCTATGAAAGTTATCATCTCCCACGATGTGGATCATCTTTTCGGGAAGGATCACTGGTTTCGCGATCTGATCTACCCGAAGCTCTGGGTTCGCTCGGCGCTCGAGGCGCTGAAGAGTGAGATCTCCTGGCGCGAGTGCCTGCTCCGATTCCTCTCCTGCTTTCAGAAGGAACGACACAGGCTTGGTCAGGTCATGGCGATAGACCGGCAATACGGCGTCCCTTCCACCTTCTTTTTTGGGATGGAGCAGGGCTTGGGCATGTCCTATTATCCGCACGAGGCTGAGCAGATCGTTCGGGAGGTGCGCGAACGCGGCTTTGACGTCGGCGTCCACGGGATCTGCTACGACGAGGCGGAGGGAATCCGGAAGGAGAGGGAACGATTTGAACAGACCGCCGGTTTCGCGCCCTGCGGGATCCGGATGCACTATGTCCGCTTCGATCAAAATACCTTCCGCTATGAGGATGCGGCCGGCTACCGCTTTGATGCGACGGAGTTTGATAAGCAGACCGGCGGATCGATCAAACAGCCCTATAAGGTCGGAGCAATGTGGGAATTTCCGCTGACGATCATGGACGTCTATCTGCCGCAGCGTTTTGAAGAAGCCCGGCGGGAGACGCTGCAAAAACTGGAAGCCTGCAAGACGGCGGGGATCGACTATATCTCCGTCCTGTTTCACGATTATCAGTTCGATCCGGCTTATTCGGATATGAGCAGGTGGTATGCGTGGCTTCTTGAGTACCTCGCAAACGACGAAGCATATTCGTTTGTGTCCTTTGAGGATGCAATTCGCGAACTTGAGGCGAAAGAATGACGGAAGAAAAAAATACCCCTTATGCAAACAGTGTGTTTGAACAGCCCTGGTGGCTGGATATCGTTGCGCCCGGGAAATGGGGCGAGGCGATTGTCCGGGATGGCGAGCAAGTCGTTGCCAGGCTTCCGTATGTCTGTGATCATGGCAAAATAAAAAATCCCGTCTATACGCAGACGCTGGGCATTTGGATGTCCGAGGAACTGCGGCAGCCAAAACGGGGTAATGAACATCTTGCTCGCCAGAAAGAGACGATTCACAAATTGCTTGAGCAGCTTCCGGTGAAGCGGGGGATCGATTTTATACTTGACTCCTCACAGGAATATATTCTTCCATTCCGATGGGAAGGGTATTCGATCGAACCAACTTTTTCATATCGTTATCACTCTATTGAAGCTTCGGATTTGCTTGAAAAAAACTATGGAAAAAACATTAAGAGAGATCTGAACAGAGGGAAAAAAACGCTGTTTGTTCAAGAAACAGATGCAATAGAAGAGTTTATTGAACTGCAAAATCTTACTTTTCGTAAGCAGGGAAGGAAGAATCCTATCGAAAACGATTTTACGTTCCACGTTATAAAAAACGTATTGGAACTCAATAACGGAAAGGTTTTTATTGCTAGAGATAACGACGGGAAAGCGCACGCAGGCAGCTTCATTCTTTATGATCAAAAAGTATGCTATCACTTGATGAGTGGGCAGAATACTGCGTTTGGGAACGACTGTGCCATGCCAGTTTTATTGCACAAAGAGATAGAATTTGCACGGAAGCATTCAAACTGTTTTGATTTCGAAGGTTCAATGATCGAAGGAATTGAGCAGACTTATCGAAGATACGGAGGTCAACTGGTTACCAACTGGCATGTTTCCAAGCAAAGACTTCTGTCTGATATTGCCGATATTGTAAAGCCGAGAGTAAAACGGCTTGTCGGCTATAAGATTTGATAAATACTCTATAGGGAAGGCGAGGAGAGTATAGAATTGAGGGTTTTACATATTTGTTCGTATTATCTATCATCAAATCTTTTTTTTAAGCTATTCCAGAATCTTGATAGTATTGGTGTGGAAAGCACCGTCTTCGTACCGTTGAGTCATAATGATAGAGAATATTGGGATAGATCTGAGGATAAACGGCAGCATGTAGATATTGCCAGATTCTTATCCGCCAGTGATAGATTCTTATATCATCAAAAAGCATATAAAGTATTTCATTACCTTGAAACACACTATGATCTGACACAGTACGACTGTATCCATGCCCATTCTCTTTTTACAAATGGTTTAGTTGCACAGTTGATCTATAAGAAATATAAAATCCCTTATATCGTTGCTTTGCGTAATACTGACTTAAATTTTTTCTTCAAATACTTTTTTATTTATCGAAAAGACGGCATCCAAATCATGAGAGATGCTAAACGTGTCATTTTCCTGTCTGAATCATATAAAGAGCGAACATTTAAGAAATATGTGCCGGATATGAATAGACAAGAGATTGCATCTCATTGCGAGGTTATACCAAACGGCATCGACGATTTTTGGCTCAACAATAAGCAAGAAAGAATTAACCCTATTGGAACGGAGTTAAAAATAATAAACGTTGGGAGTATTGGTAAAAACAAAAATCAGCTGCTTGTTGCAAAAGCAGTTCGAAAGCTGAACGAAAATGGGACTCCGGCTTCATTTACCGTTGTGGGAGATATAACGGATTACAATTATTGCAATAAGCTAAAAATGGTTCTTCCGGAAATTGACATCCTGCCATTTATGAGAAAAGAATGCCTGATAGATTGTTATCGGAGTCATAATTTTTTTGTTATGACATCATATAAAGAAACTTTTGGCTTGGTATATGCAGAAGCTATGAGTCAAGGACTCCCTGTTATTTACTCGAAAGGGGAGGGGTTTGACAGACAATTTCCCGAAGGAACAGTTGGCTATTCTGTAGATCCAATGAGTGTAGAAGACTTGGTAACGAAAATACAGATGATAATAAATAACTACAATCGCTTAGCAGAAAACTGTCTTAAATATTGTGAATTATTTAATTGGAGAAAACTTGCAAAGAAGTATAAGGCCATTTATGAGGAGTGTTTGACTATCAGTTGAAGGCGGCATGGATCTATTGGATCAACGTGATCGCAGCAAAATGAGGTCTTCGTTCGGGAGCACAGCTTCGCGTTCTGCATGCACATGATCGTTGTTTACCGGATGCTACTGAACGCGATACATGCTGTTCCCGCTGCTTGCTGGAGCATCCCGATGAAGCCAGAGAAATGGGCGAGCGTGGGCGAAATGCCGCCCAGCCGCCGCGCGCGGATGACCGCCGGGGCGAAGCGCGTCTATGAGAAGGCGCTGTCGCTGGACTGCGACGTTTACCACTTCCACGACCCCGAGCTGCTGCCGTACGGGCGAAAGCTCGGTAAGCTGGGGAAGACCGTGATCTTTGATGTTCACGAGAACGTGGCCGGACAGATCATGGATAAGGCTTATATCCCCAAAGCCCTGCGGAAGCTGGTCGCGGACGCGTACCGCCGCGTGGAAGATCTTTGCCTGCCGCAGCTCGCCGCCGTTATCGCCGCGACGCCCTATATCGCCGGGCTGTACGAGGGGCGGGCCGGGCGCATTCGCGTCGTCCGCAACTATCCCAAGCTGGACGATATCATTTTTCAGCAGTCGCCCTTCGAGGAACGCGGGCGTGTTGCCTGCTATGCGGGCGGCATCAGCGACAGCCGCGGCGTACACGCGATGCTCAGGCTTGCGGAAGGTCTGGACGGCGAGCTGCGCCTGGCCGGCCCCTGCGACGGGGACGCGCTGTGCGGCGCGCTGCCGGACAACGTTCAATATCTCGGCATGCTCGACCGGGCGGGGGTCAACCGCCTTTACAGCGAGGCGCGGCTTGGGCTTGTTCTGCTCAAGCCCACGAAGAATTACATCGACAGCCTGCCCGTCAAGATGTTCGAGTACATGGCGGCGGGGCTCCCTTATGTGGCGTCCGACTTCCCGCTGTGGAAGCAGATCACCGAGAGCGCAGACTGCGGCCTCTGCGTCGACGCGGCCAATGAAGCGGCGACGCGCGGCGCTGTTGATCGTCTGTTGGGCGATCCCGCGCAGGCGCAGGCGATGGGCCGCCGCGGCCGCACCGCCGTCGAGCGGGAATACAACTGGAAGGTACAGGAGCGGGAGCTTCTCGCTTTGTACGAGAGTCTGGCCGTTTGAGACGGCCGAGCGGAAAAGAGCGGCGTTTCTTTTCCGCGAGCAAGAACAGAATGGAGTTTGCCCGGCCCGGGGGACAGGTTTGCCTCTCGGCCGCGGCGTGATACGGATATGCATGAAATGCGCAGTCGTCTGGATCGGGTTTTCTCGGCCATTACGGCCGGAAACGAAGCCTTGGGCAGAAAAAACAGGTTCCTCCTCCTGAAGATCGTCTGGGGAGTCGTGCTTCTGCTTGGACTTCTCAGGCTGCTTTTGCCGGAAAGCCTGCAGTATAGCTTTACGGTCATGGGAGGGGTGCTCCTCTCCGGCCTGATCGCGCTGCTGTCCTATGAAAAGGGCGCTTTCTCCGGGCTTCGGCTTTGCGCACTTCCCACGCTTCTGGTCGTTGGGATCGGCCTCTGCTTTCTGGTCAACGCCCTGGTTTTCCGCGTTTTGGCGTATTTTGCCATCGGGATGCTTTTCGCGGTCGGCCTGCCGCTTTTGTATCTGTGCCTTTTTTCCTTCGGCCCGGAGAGCAGCATCCTCGCCTTTGCCGAAGGAACAGGCGCGGCGTTTGTTCTTGTCCTGATCGCCTCCCTTCTTTTCGGCCCGGTGGTGGGAGACAGCGGCTACGCGTCGTTTTTCGGCAACACCAATCTTTTCGGCTACTTTCTGATCGCTTCGACCGCCGCGATCCTGCTCCTGCTCTATACGACGGAAGCGGAGCGGCGAGGGCGGAAAAGCGTGTTGTATTGCCTGCTGTTTATCGCGCTGACGCTCTGCGTCCTGACGCGGTCGAGAACGAGCCTGCTGTCCGTTCTGGCGCAGCTTCTGTTCTATTTTGTCACATGGTGCGTCCGCGCCGCAAAAAACAAAAGCCTCGCGCTCACATGGGCGGCCTTTTGCAGGCGGCTTGTGCTGTTCGCGCTCATCGTCGTGACCACATTCACGGCCTTCTGCCCGCTGAAGATCTATGCCGCGCGGCAGATCCTGCGCCATACCGATGAAGCCGCCGCCGCGGCCTTTGAAAAAGAACAGCCGACGAGCGAAGAGATCCTTCGCCTGACCTTTGCCTACCTGTTCAAGGGCCTTGGCGCTTCCGAAGATGATGAAGCTTCCGAAGATGATGAAGCTTCCGAAGATGATGAAGATCTTTTGGACGAGCCTGGCACCGAGGCGCTCGATGACGAGGACGTCTTCACCTCCGGGCGCAAGGAGATATGGAAGCGCTTTTATCATGAGCTGCGCTTTCTCGGCCATGCCGACGAGACGCTCGAGGTGGTCGAAAAAACCAGGCATTACGCGGCGACGAACGCCCATAACGTCTATCTGCAGCTTGCCTTCAGCGCCGGGATTCCGGCCGGGCTGCTGATGCTGCTGCTGGCGCTTCTGGTCTTTGTAAGCACAGCCGTCCGGGTGCTCAGGGAGTATCGGGCGGCCTCGCTCTCACTGCCGAACCTGTTTCTCGGTCTGAGCGGCCTTGCCTTCGCGTTTCCCTCGCTTACCTCCGCCGGCTATATGCCGTACGTCTATTATCCCGCGACCCTGTTCTGGGTTTCGCTCATGCTTCTGTGCGTCAGGAGCGAAAAGATGGAATTTGCATACAATCAGGAGGCCAGGTAGTACGATGCCGAACACATCAACATCCGAACAGTCTGTGATCGTTCCGCTCCCCTGGGATTCGGAGCACTTCGGCATCCGCTGCGGGAAAGCGGTCCTGCGCGCGCCGCTGCCCGAAACGCTCGCCGAAGAGCTGAAAGCGGAGCTTGCGGACTACGACTTCGTCTCCTTTCAGAATATCGGGAACGATGTCGGCGTAAATCGCTTTCTTGCGCAGTCGACAGAGGCGTATCTGGTTGACGTGAACGTGCAGCTGGAAAAAGAGATCGGCGAGACGCCGCCCTCTGCCGGGACCTGCCCGATCGTTTACGCGCAGGATCTCGAGGAGAGGATCCTCGCGCAAATGAGCGTCGGGGAGAATGACTTTGCGTTCTCCAAATTCGTCTGCGATCCGGAGATGAAACGGAGAGCGGGCTATCGGGTCTATGCCTGCTGGCTGAAAAACGCGAAGAACGACCCGGACAAGCAGTTTATTTTCCGGACGATAGACGATGCTGTCACCGGCTTCATCCTGTTTCGCATCCGCGAGCGGATTCTCACCTCAGAGCTTGTAAAGGTCAACGCCTTCTGCCAGGGGCAGGGGGTCGCAAGCGGCCTGCTGCGCGAGCTTGAGGCCTACGCGGCGGCGCAGGCGTGTCGGCGCCTGCAGGTTGGCACGCAGCTTAACAACATTCCCGCGATCAACCTGTACCACAGGCTCGGCTATCGGGAAGTATCAAGAACGTCGGTTTATCATCTCTGGCGCTGAAAGACCCGGAGAAATGAGGATTGTTATGCCGGATCGTATATTGCTGATCGCAAACGCCGCTTCCGTCTGGACGCGGGAGCTGGTGAGAAACGTCCACGTGCCGCTGGGGCAGCGCGTCTCTCTTTTGAGCTTTGACCGCCCGGGCAAGCAGGCGGAGGCGCTGTATGCCGAGTTCGGCACGGAGCTGATCCTGCTCGGAGGAGAAGGAGGCGGGACGGACAAGATCGTGAAAGCAAGTCAGCTTTTTCGATTTGCCGTCACGCACAGGGAAGCTTTTGACCTTGTGATCCTTCACGGCCCGCCGCACAACGTTCAGGCTTTGTTCTTGAACGCCGCGCTGCGGATTCTGAATTGCCCGGTCTACACCGTGTTCTGGGGCTCGGACATTCAGGCAATCACTGCGTCGGAGGCCGGAAAGCTGCAGGCGGTGCTGCGCGTCAGCACGGCGGTGAATCTCAGCACCTCCGCGATGCGCAGCGATTTCAAGCGGCTTTTTCCCGACTCCCGCCTTCCCGTGTTCGAGGCGAAATTCGGCCTCTCGGCATTTGAGTACATTGATTGGGCCAAGGCGGAATACGGCCGTGATCGCTGCCTGACGGAGCTTGGGCTCGATCCCGGAAAAACCTGCGTCGCCGTGGGCTATAACGGCGGCGAGCAGCAGCAGCATGTACCGGCGATCCGCGCGCTCGCGGCGCTCTCCGACGCCGACCGCAGCAGGATACAGCTTCTCCTGCACATGGGGTACAAGCTGGATCCGGCATACACGGAAAAGGTCAGAGACGCCGCGCGCAGGAGCGGGATCTCATTCAGCCTGATCACCGAAGCGCTTGATTTCCAGGCGATCGCAAAGCTCCGTACCGCCACGGATATCATGCTTCACGCGCAGACGAACGACGCGATGTCCGGTACGATCCGCGAATGCGTCTACGCGGGCGCGATCCTGGTCAATCCCGCCTGGATCCGATACGAGGAATTTGACGCGCTGCAGGTCGATTATGTGCGCTATGCGTCCTTTTCCGAACTGACAGACTGCGCCGCGTCCCTGCTCCGCGGTGATGTCAGGGTGGACACGGAAAAAAACACCGCGATCATGGGAAAGCAGTATTCCTGGCAGGCGGTGCGGGCGGATTGGGAGAAGGCCATGCGCTTTTGCGTCGGGACGCGCCGCGCCGCGCATGAGGCCGAGGTTGCGGAATGAAGGCATTGTTGAAAAAATTCGGGTCCTTCTCGATCGGGCCTGTGATCGGGGCGCTGCTCGGATTTCTCACGCTTCCGCTCGTCACGCATTTTATCACGCTTGACGAGTACGGCAGAACGAGCATGTTCTTCACGGCGCAGAATACCGTGAGCCTTCTTGTCTATCTTGGTTTGGATCAGGCTTTCGTCAGGGAGTTTCATCTGGAAAAAGACCGGATGAGCAGGCTTTTGGCAAACGCCCTGCGGATCCCTCTGCTGCTGGCGCTTGCGCTGAGCGCCATCCTGCTGATCTGGTCGGACTGGTTCAGCGTGCTTCTCTTTGACAATCCGGGGGAGCGCCTTGCCATCGCCGCGCTTGCCGCGCTCTTTCCCTTTATGGTTATCGAGCAGTTTACCATGCTGAAGATCCGAATGGAGGAAAACGGCGTCCTCTATTCGCTGTTTTCCGTTGCGCTCAAAGCGTGGACGCTGCTGTTCACCCTTCTGCTGCTCTTCCGCTGGGAGAGGAGCTTCCGCAGCGTGATCCTCGCGGCCACGCTCGCGGAGATCGTCAACAGCATCACGGTGATGGCGGTCTCTCTGCGGAAGATGGAGCTTCTCAGGCAGAAGACGGACCTTGCGCTGCAGAAAAGAATGCTGCGCTACGGCCTTCCGCTGGTTCCCGCCTATGCCATCGGCTGGGTTTTAAGCTCGATGGACCGTGTGATGCTCCGCACGATCAGTACCTATGAGGAGCTGGGCCTGTATACCGGCGCGTTCAAGATCGTTTCTGTCATGGGTGTTCTGCAGACCTGCTTTACGCTCTTCTGGACGCCGGTTGCCATCCGTTGGTATGAGCAGGGAGAAGACCCGAAATGCTTTGACGCCGTGAGCCATATGGTCGCGGTTGTGATGACGGGGATCGGTTTGCTGATCATGCTGTGCAAGGATCTGGTGGCATTGATCCTTGGCCCGGAATTCCTCGACGCGATCTACATCTTTCCCTTCCTCCTGCTGTATCCCATCATGTATACGGTCTCGGAGACTACCATGCTCGGGATCAGCTTCAGCCGGAAAACCTCTTACAACATTCTGGTTTCCGGCTTGTCGGCCGCGGTGAACCTGGCGCTCAACATGCTGCTGATCCCCATCTGGCAGGGGAAGGGGGCGGCCGTCGCGACGGGCCTGTCCTACGTGGTGTTTTTCTGGACAAGGACGCTCGTTTCCGGAAAGCTTTGGCACCGTTTCCCGCTTGGACCGCTCTGCTGCTCTTCCTGCATTCTTCTTGTCAACTGCGCCCTGCACAGCTTCGTCTCCGGCATTCTCCCGTATCTGGCGACCGGAGCAAGCTTCCTCCTTTTCGCGCTGTCGAGCATAAGCGGCCTGCGGGAGGATTATTCGTTTTTCAAAGATAACCGCGGTATTTTATAACGCTGAACGCGGGTTCATGTAAAGGTTGATGCAAATGAACAAAAAAATTTGTGTGATCGGCGGCGGACGCTGGGGCGAGAACCACATCCGAACGCTGCATGAGATGGGCTGTCTCGGCGCGGTGGTGGATCTGTGCGCTGCGCGCCTGGAAGAGCTCAAAGCAAAATACGGCATGGACACCTACACAGAGCTTGACGAGGCGATCGCGCAGGGCTATGACGGCTACGTGGTCGCGACCTCGGCGGAGACGCATTACGCCATAGGCAAGAAGCTGTTGAGTCGCGGCCTTGCCACACTGATCGAAAAGCCCATGACCATGCGCATCGAGGAGTCGAAGGAGCTGGTGGAGATCGCCGCGCGCACGGGCGCGAATTTCATGGTGGCGCATATCCTGCTGTTTCATCCGGCGATCAACAAGATCAAGGAACTGATTGACAGCGGCGCGATCGGGGACATATACTATATGTACTCCACCCGCATCAAGTTCGGCGTGGTGCGCACGGAGGAGAATGTGTTCGAGTCCTTCGCGCCGCACGATCTTGCAGCGCTCAACTATTTTGCCGGCGCGCCCGCCGAGAGCATGACGCTGCATCGCGGCTACTTCCTGCAGAAGGATATCTGCGATTATGTGCTGGCCTTTCTCGAATACCCCAACAACGTCAAGGCGCATATCCAGGTCTCCTGGCTGCACCCCTTCAAGGAGCAGCGCATCGTCGTCGTTGGCAGCCGCGGCATGATCTGGTTTGACGATGCGGGAGATAAGCAGGTCAGATTCAGCGCGAAAACCGTCGATTTCGGCAGCGTGCGAAACGCCGGGGATCTGCCGCGCCTGGTGGACGCCGAGGCGGAGATCGTTCCCGTCGACTACACGGATATGCCGCTGACGCGGGAGCTCAAATACTTCGTCGCGCACACGGACACGCCGCCCGCGTACTCCACCGGCGCGGACGGCTACGCGCTGGTGAAAGCGCTGGAAGAATCGAGGAAATAAAGAGATGCAATTCAGAGATTTACACGCACAGTATGAGGCGCTCAAGCCGGAGATCGACGAGGGGATCCGGCGCGTGATCGAGAGCTCCGCCTTTATCCTCGGAAAGCCCGTGCAGGAGCTGGAGGAGAAGCTCGCAGCCTATGTCGGGCGTAAGCACTGCGTCGGCGTCGCCAACGGCACCGAGGCGCTGCAGCTTGCGCTGATGGCTTACGACGTCGGCCCCGGGGACGCGGTTTTCACGGCGGACTTTACCTACATCGCCTCCGCCGGGGCGATCTCCATCCTCGGCGCGACGCCGGTGCTGGTGGATATCGACCTGGCCACCTTCAACATAAGCGCGGACGCGCTGGAAAAGCAGATCCTGCGGGTGCAGGCGGAAGGGAAGCTCAGACCGCGCTTTATCATCCCCGTTGACCTCTTCGGCCTGCCCGCCAACTACCCGGAGATCGAGAGGATCGCGGAAAAGTACGGCCTCATGATCCTGGAGGACGCCGCGCAGGGCTTTGGCGGTGAGATCGACGGCAGGCGCGCCTGCTCCTTCGGGGATATTTCGACGACCTCCTTCTTCCCGGCAAAGCCCCTCGGCTGCTACGGCGACGGCGGCGCCATCTTCACCGATGACGACGCGGTGGACGCCCGGCTGCGCTCCCTGCGCGCCTCGGGCAAATCGCCGACAGACAAGTACGATAACCGCGAGGTCGGCTTGAACTCCCGCCTCGATACCCTGCAGGCGGCGATCCTGCTGCCCAAATTTGAGGCATTCCGGAACTATGAGCTGGACGCGGTGAACCGCGTGGCGGATCGCTACACGGCGGCGCTCAAAGGCCGCGTTGTGACGCCGACGGTGCCGGCCGGCTATCTCTCAAGCTGGGCGCAGTACACGATCCTGCTCGAGAGCAGACAGAAGCGGGACGCGGTGCAGACAAAGCTCAAGAAGCAGGGCATCCCCACGATGGTCTACTATCCGCGCGGCCTGCATCAGCAGGCGGCCTATCGCTGGATGGCGCTGGACGACGCGGATTACCCCAACACCCTCGCCGCGACCGCGCGGGTGCTGAGCCTGCCGATGCACCCCTACATGAAGGACGAGGAGCAGGACGAGATCATCAAGTCTCTGCTGGAGGCGTTATAATGGCGGAGAAGAATTATTTCCTGCACGAGACAAGCTGCGTCGACGACGATGTGGAGATCGGCGAGGGCACGAAGATCTGGCATTTCTGCCACATCCAGCGCGGCGCGCGGATCGGGAAGCACTGCTCCCTGGGGCAGAATGTGAACGTCAGCAACAATGTGAAGGTCGGGGACGGCTGCAAGCTCCAGAACAACGTGAGCCTCTATGAGGGCGTGGAGCTGGAGGACTATGTGTTCTGCGGCCCCTCCTGCGTCTTTACCAACGACCTGACCCCGCGCGCCAAATACCCCAAGGGCAGGGCGGGCTATAAGAAAACGCTGATCCGCGAGGGCGCGTCCATCGGCGCCAACGCGACGATCGTCTGCGGCCACACCGTGGGGCGCTGGGCGATGATCGGCTCCGGCGCGGTGGTCACCAAGAACGTGCCCGATCACGCGCTGATGGTGGGCGTACCGGCCGCGCAGAAGGGCTGGGTGTGCGAGTGCGGGCAGATCCTCCACTTTGAGGGAGGTGCTGCGACCTGCGCCGCCTGCGGACGGAGCTATCGCAAGGCGAATAATACGGTCACGAAAGACCAATAACATTTTTAATCTGCTAAGCAGGAAAAGGAGAGATTGCGTCTATGAGCAAGGTAGTATTCAACACGCTGTACGAAGACCTCATCAACGGCAAAGAGAAGCTCGCCCTGGTGGGGCTGGGCTATGTGGGCATGCCCATCGCCGTGGAGTTTGCCAAGCATGTGAAGGTCATCGGCTTTAACCACAACGAGCGCCGCATCCAGCAGTACAAGAGCGGCATCGACCCGACCAATGAGGTTGGAAACGAG
>CACZXQ010000044.1 GCA_902785115.1 Oscillospiraceae bacterium
TGCTCTGTCTTTTTCGGTATATCTGTACATCTTCATCACCCATTACAGTATACCATTTCTCTCCGTGTTTTCAAGCTGTTTTATTGGTTTTTAGTATAAGAGCTAAAAACGCAGGGGATGTGAAAAAGATTTTTCACATCCCCTATAGCGTATTACCGGGCGGAACTGCCGAGCTGCATGGCCTCCATGATCTTGTAGCGGTTCATCTGCAGGTGCTTCTTCATCTGCAGGGCTTCCTCGATGGGGATCTCCACAATGTCGCCCTCCTTGGTGCCGATGACGCAGTTGAAGCGCCCTTCGACCAGGGCTTCCACCGCGTAGTAGCCCATGCGCGTCGCGGTCTCGCGGTCGCGCGCGGTGGGAGAGCCGCCGCGCTGGATGTGCCCCAGAACGGTCACGCGCGGGTCAATGCCCACAGCCTCCTTGATCTTGGCGGAGATGTCCATCGCATGACCCGCGCCCTCGGCAACCACGATCATAAAGTGCGTGTTGCCCGCCAGGCGGGAATCGCGGATGCGCTCCACCACGTCGCGCTCAAAGTCGATCTCATGCTCCGGCACCAGCACCGCGGTGGCGCCCACGGCGATACCCACATACAGCGCCAAAAAGCCCGCGTTGCGTCCCATGACCTCCACCACGGAGCAGCGCTCATGGCTGGACATGGTGTCGCGCAGACGGTCGATGCACTCGATGGCGGTGTTGCAGGCGGTGTCAAAGCCGATGGTGTAGTTGGAGCAGCCCAGGTCGTTGTCGATGGTGGCAGGGATGCCCACCACGGGGACGCCCAGACGGCTGAGCTCCAGCGCGCCGCGGAAGGTGCCGTCGCCACCGATGGCGACGATCCCGTCCAGCCCCAGCATCTTGCAGGTGGACACGGCCTTGAGCCGGCCTTCCTCGGTCATAAAATCCTTGCTGCGTGCAGTGTAGAGGATCGTGCCGCCGCGGGAGAGGATGTGACCCACGCTGCCGCGGTCGAGCGTGACAAAGTCGCTCGTGATAAGCCCCTGCCAGCCCCTGCGGATACCGATGCACTCGATGCCGTTTGCGTGCGCGGTGCGGACCACCGCGCGGACTGCCGCGTTCATGCCGGGCGCGTCGCCGCCGCTGGTGAGAACGCCGATGCGTTTGACTTTTTTCTCCATATTTCAGGCTCCTTTGCAGTCGAATTTTTGTCGGATGGATAAAAAACATGATAGCACAAGCCTTGCCGCTTTACAATCCGTTTCATAAAAAAAGGCTGGGAGAAAACGCAGTTTTCTCCCAGCCTGCTTCCTTTACGCCCAGAGGTTCTCGGTCGGGTACGGGAGGCTCTTGGGCTGGTTATAACCGATATCCTCCACGCCGAGGAACTTGAAGACCTCGAAGAGCACCTTGCCGTGGTGTCCGAAGGCCACCGCGCCGTGGTGCGGGAAGCGCTTCTGGATCAGCACATGGCGGTAGAAGCGACCCATCTCGTGGATGGCGAAGACACCGATGCCGCCGAAGCTCTTCGTCGCGACGGGCAGCACCTCGCCCTCGGCGATGTAGGAGCGCAGCTTGCCCTCGGAATCGCACTGCAGGCGGTAGAAGGTGATCTCGCCGGGGGCAATGTCGCCCTCGAGGGTGCCGCGCGTGAAGTCGGGCTCCGATCCTTCCGGCTCAAGGAGGCGGTGCTGGATGAGCTGGTACTTGACCGCGCGGTCAGAGCACATCTTGCAGCTCGGCGTGTTGCCGCAGTGGAAGCTCATGAAGGTGTCGGTGAGGGTATAATCAAACTTGCCCTTGATCTGCTCGGCCCACATCTTCGCGGGGACGGAGTTATTGATGTCGAGAATGGTCACGGCGTCACCGGAAATGCAGGAGCCGATGTACTCCGAGAGTGCGCCGTAAATGTCCACCTCGCAGCTCACGGGGATGCCGCGGGCAGCGAGACGGGAGTTGACAAAGCAAGGCTCAAAGCCGAACTGCTCCGGGAAGGCGGGCCAGCACTTGTCGGCAAAGGCGACATACTTGCGCGCGCCCTTGTGCTCCTCCGCCCAGTCGAGCAGGGTCAGCTCAAACTGCGCCATGCGCTCGAGCAGATCGGGGAAGTACTTGCCCTCGCCCATCTCCTTTGCCATATCCGCGCAGACCTCAGGGATGCGCTTGTCGCCCTTGTGCGCCTTGTAGGAAACCAGCAGGTCAAGCTCGGAGTTCTCCTCGATCTCCACGCCCAGCTCGTAGAGCCCCTTGATGGGGGCGTTGCAGGCGAAGAAGTCCTGCGGGCGGGGGCCGAAGCTGATGATCTTGAGGTTCTGTACGCCGATGATCGCGCGGGCGATGGGATAGAAGTCCTTAATCATTTTGCCGATGTCCTCGGCGGTGCCGACGGGGTATTCGGGGATGTAGCCCTTGAGGTGGCGCATGCCGAGGTTGTAGGAGCAGTTGAGCATGCCGCAGTAGGCGTCGCCGCGGCCGTTGATGAGGTCGCCGTCCCCCTCGGCGGCGGCCACGAACATGCAGGGGCCGTCAAAGTTCTTGGCGATCAGGGTCTCCGGCGTCTCTGGGCCGAAGTTGCCGAGGAAGACGCCCAGGGCGTTGCAGCCGGCGGCCTTCACGTCGGCAACCGCCTTGAGCATATCCTTCTCGTTCTCCACCGTGACGGGACACTCGTAGATGTTGCCGCCGCAGGTCTTGACAATGGCCTCACGCCGGGCAATGCTCAGGCCGATGGGGAAGCAGTCGCGGGAAACGGCAACGATGCCGAGCTTGACTTCAGGAATGTTCTGCATGGTTAAATCTCCCTCTCAATATCAATATTCACGCCGCGCAAACCGATGTATGCGCCATTTTTAGCCTGTTCGGATTCCGGGTGCGCCAGCATCCACTTGTTGCGCGCCCAGAGCCGCCTGTCCTCCTCGTCCCCGGCGGTGATGGCGGGCTTATCGGTGTTGGTACCCTTCGGCAGCACCACCGCCACGCGAAAACCGCAGTCGGGGCAGCTGTGGCAGGGAGCAAAGTGCAGGGTCGTGGCGTAGACCTCCAGCACCGCGCCCGCGGGGACGCGGAAGGCCTTGACCTTTGCCGTGTCCAGTACGCCGTCCTCGATCTCCTCCTCTTTGGCGAGCAGGAGGATAAAGTCCTTTGTGCCGATGTTGATTTCACTGTCCCGGTGGTACTCGAGGCAGTTGAGCCTGGTGTTGCGCCCCCAGCACATGCCGATCTGGATCGGCATACCGCCGTAGGCGCGATCCTGAAAGGCTTCCCGCACGCCGCAATTCTCCAGACTCTCGATGCCGGGGCGTTAGGCGGTGCCCGTCTCGGGCAGGGGGATCTCCTCCATTGCGGCCAGCAGCGCCGCCGTGTCATAGCCTGTGAGCAGCTTGCCGTAGGGCTTAAATTCCGGGTCTGTAACCGAATAGATGTGCATGGGCTGCCTCCTTTTATTGAAGATCCGGGAAGATGGATTTCACCGCCGGATAGATCTTGCGGAATTTCTGATACTGCGCCTCGTAGCGCTCGCGCAGCGCGGGATCGGGTTCGGTCGTGCCGGCAAGCTCCACCAGGGCGTCAACCTCCTCCTGTACACTGCCAAACACGCCGCAGCCGACCATCGCCAGCATCGCGCCGCCATAGCCGGGGCCCTGCTCGGTCTTGACCATGTCGAGCGGGATGCCGAGGACGTTTGCGAAGATCCTGCGCCAGAGCGGGGACTTCGCCCCGCCGCCGCAGAGCTTGGAGCGGGAGATCTCCAGCCCCAGGGAGCGCGCGACCTCCAGCGAATCCCGGATGGCGAAGGCCACGCCCTCAAGCACCGCCTGCGTGAGATCGGCGCGGGAGGTGTCCATGGACATGCCCACAAAGCAGCCCCGGGCTTTTACATCGTTGATGGGGCTGCGCTCGCCCATCAGATAGGGCAGAAAGAAGACGCGGTTGCGCCCCAGCTTTTCCTCCGTGATCGGTTCCTGCTCCCCGGGATAGTCCGTGGTGTGCAGGATCTCCTCGCAGAACCACTTGTTGCAGCTTGCGGCAGAGAGCATACAGCCCATCAGATGGTAGCCGCCGTCGGCATGGGCAAAGGCGTGCAGGGCGTTGTTCGGATCGACGCCGAAGCGCTTCGAGGAGATAAACAGCGTCCCCGAGGTGCCGAGGGAGAGGTTGCAGCCGCCCTCACCCACCACGCCGGTGCCGACCGCCGCCGCCGTGTTGTCGCCCGCACCGGCGACGACCTTGACAGCCTCCGACAGCCCCAGTGAGGAAGCGACGTCGGGCTTGAGCGTCCCGACGACTTCAAAGCTTTCAAACAGCTTCGGCATCTGCTTTTCGCTCACGCCGCAGATGTCCAGCATCTCCTTTGACCAGCATTTATGCTGAACGTCCAGAAGCAGCATCCCGCTTGCGTCGGAGTAGTCGCAGCAGTGCACGCCCGTGAGCATGAAGTTGATGTAATCCTTCGGGAGCATGATCTTTTCGATGCGCCCGAAGTTCTCTGGCTCGTGCTTTCGCATCCAGAGAAGCTTTGGCGCGGTGAAGCCCGCAAAGGCGATGTTCGCCGTGAGCGCGGAGAGCTTCTCCCGCCCGATGACGGTGTTGAGGTACTCCACCTCTTCGCCGGTGCGCCCATCGTTCCAGAGAATCGCGGGGCGGATCACTTCATCGTTTTGATCCAGCGCCACGAGCCCGTGCATCTGCCCGCCGCAGCCGATGCCGGCAAGCGCGGCGGCGTCAAAACCGCGCAGCAGCTCACGCAGCCCCTCGGTGCAGGCGCGCCACCAGTCGCCCGGCTCCTGCTCCGACCAGCCGGGTCGGGGGAAGGAGAGCGGATATTCCTTTGTCACCTCGTTTTGGATCTTCCCCTTCTCATCCACCAGCAGCAGCTTGACCGCCGAGGTGCCGAGGTCGATCCCCGCAAACAGCGCCATAACCCTGTCCTCCATTATTTTATCCTATTAATTATTTTACAATTGCATACTGGCACTGTCAAGAGCGCAAAAGAAATCCGGGACGAATCCGCGATCTTTTCGCGAATCCGTCCCGGTACTGTGTCTTGTTGGATCGTATTACTCGGAAAGCGCCATGCCGGCGGCGAGGGCGGCCTTGTTGCCCTCCAGGAAGCGCAGCTTGCGCTCACCCAGCTCGATGCGGATGGCCTCGATCATCTTCTCGGTATCCGCCGCGTCGGGGTCGGCGCCCATCATG
This sequence comes from Oscillospiraceae bacterium, assembly GCA_902785115.1. Classification (GTDB taxonomy): domain Bacteria; phylum Bacillota; class Clostridia; order Oscillospirales; family Oscillospiraceae; genus Limivicinus. Next base: position 5,158 of record CACZXQ010000044.1, read on the forward strand.
GCGCCCAGGATCGCGACGTTTGCGCCCTTGGGGTTCTTGACGGATTCCGCAATGCGGTTGGCGTCGCAGTACACCACGCGCACATCGTCCCGCACGACCTTGCGGTCGATGATGGAGGAATTGACGACGATCAGGCCGCCGGGTTTGACCGTGTGTTCAAACTTGTCCAGAGAGGGCAGGTTCATGGCGATCAGCACATCGGCGTTGTCCACCAGCGGGGAGCCGATTTCATCGTCAGAGACGGTGACGGAGCAGTTGGCGGTGCCGCCGCGCATCTCGGGGCCGTAGGAGGGAAGCCAGGAGACGTGCTTTCCGTCGAGCATGTTGGCCATCGCAAGGAACTTACCGATCAGCAGCATACCCTGGCCGCCGAAGCCGGCAAACACATACTGTTTCATCATCTTATTCAGCCCCCTTGTCTTTCTTCACGCCCAGGGGATAGTAGGGGATCATGTTCTCTTCCAGCCACTTCATGGCCTCCACGGGATTCAGACCCCAGTTGGTGGGGCAGGTGGAGAGAACCTCGATCATGCAGAAGCCCTTCCCCTCAAGCTGGTACTGGAAGGCCTTCTTGATGGCCTTCTTGGTTTTGAGGATGTTGGCGTTGTTGTTGACCGCGCAGCGCTCGATGTAATACGCGCCGGGCACTTCCGCGAGCATCTCGGACATCTTGATGGGTGCGCCGCACCAGGCCTCGTCACGGCCGTAGGGGGAGGTGGTGGTCTTCTGCCCCACCAGCGTGGTGGGCGCCATCTGACCGCCGGTCATGCCGTAGATGGCGTTGTTGACGAAGATGGTGGCGATCTTCTCGCCGCGGTGGGCGGCGTGGACGATCTCAGCGGTGCCGATGGAGGCCAGGTCACCGTCGCCCTGATAGGTGAAGACCAGGGTGTCGGGACGGGCGCGCTTGGCGCCGGTGGCGACAGCGGGGGCGCGGCCGTGCGCAGCCTCGAACATGTCGCAGTTGAAGTAATCATAGGCAAAGACGGAGCAGCCGACGGGGGCCACGCCCATCACGTTGCCGGCCTCCAGCTTGCCTTCCTTGACCAGCTCGTCAATGGATTCGGCAACCAGACGGTGGATGATGCCGTGGTTGCAGCCGGGGCAGTAATGGAACTGCTTATCGGTGAGCAGTTGGGTTCTCTCGAATACGACAGACATTTACTTACCCTCCTTCATTTTGAGGATCTCAGCCTTGAGCTCGGCGGTGGTGGGGAACTGGCTGCCGAGGTGGCCGAAGAACTTGACGGGCTTTTTGCCCTCGATGGCGAGCTTCACGTCCTCGAGCATCTGGCCTTCGTTGACCTCCACGTCCAGAACACCCTTGACGCCCTCGCGCACGACGGTCTCCCTGAGCGGCTCGTAGGGGAAGGGCCACACGGAGATGGGACGGAACAGGCCGACCTTGACGCCCTCCGCGCGCAGCTCGTCGACGACGGTCTTGGCGACGCGGGCGACGGTGCCGAAGGCGGTGATGACGAACTCGGCGTCGTCGGTCTTGTAGCACTCCCAGAGCTGCTCGTTCTTCCGCGCCTCGGCGTAGACCGACTGCAGCAGGGCGTTGTGCTCGCTCAGGGATTCGGTGTCGATGTAGATGGAGTTGATGACGCCGCGCTTGGCGGGATCGTCGCCGGGCTTCCAGCCGGTGCAGGCCCAGGGCTTGGCCTCGGGATCGACCTTGAAGTCGACCATCTCGGGCATTTCGACAGGCTCCATCATCTGGGCGATGATGCCGTCAGCCAGGAAGAGGACGGGCATGCGGTACTTTTCTGCCTTCTCGAAGGCGAACATCATGATGTCGATGGCCTCCTGCACGGAGGAGGGGGCGTAAGTCAGCAGGTGGTAGTCGCCGTTGCCGCCGCCCTTGACGCCCTGGAAGTAGTCGCCCTGGGAGGCCTGGATGTTGCCGAGGCCGGGGCCGCCGCGCATGACGTTGAGGATCACGCAGGGAAGCTGCGCGCCGGCGCAGTAGGAGATGCCCTCCTGCTTGAGGCTCACGCCGGGGCTCGAGGAAGAGGTGATGACGCGCGCGCCGGTACCGGCGGCGCCGTACACCATATTGATTGCCGCGACCTCGCTCTCAGCCTGGAGGAAGCAGCCTCCGACCTCGGGCATACGGGCGGACATATATTCGGGGATCTCAGTCTGCGGGGTGATCGGGTAGCCGAAGAAGAAACGGGCGCCTGCGCGAATGGCGGCCTCCGCGATCGCTTCGCTGCCCTTCATAAGAGTCAGTGCCATGTTCTCTCTCGATCCGGATCGCCACGTCCGGGCAGGTGCGGGCGCAGGACGCGCAGCCGATGCACGCCTCCTGATCGACGACCTCGGCCGGATGGTAACCCTTGGCGTTGAGCTTGGTTCTGGAAAGGGCAAGCACACTCTTGGGACACGCCCGGACGCAGAGCCCGCAGCCCTTGCAGACAAGCTCGTTGATGGTAACTGTCACCTTTGTCATGATTCTACCTCTTTTCTTATATGTTGTACGGTTATTACGACACAATTCAAGCTCCTTTCAAAGCCAAAGGCTTTGAAAGGAAAAGGAAAACGGAAGGAGCGGATATGCAGCTTTCGCGGCGCTTACGCAAACCGCGGAAGCGGAATGGAGCGAGTTTCGTTTGACGTCAACCTGCTGACGTGAACAGCACCTGCTCGCTCGGGCCGCCGAGACCCTTGACCCAGCTGTCCCAGTCGCGCTGCATATAAGTGTCGATGGGGAGCGGTGTGCCGATGAAGCGCGGATCATGCCCCTCTGAGAGAAACTGCTCCAGCAGCTCCCGCTTGCCGGAGGTGTAGGCCACAGGGACGCCGGTTTTCTCCGACACCTCGCGGATCATCTCGTAGCCGTCACGCAGCTCCGCGGCGATGGTCATCTGGGCGAGATTGGTGTTGTTGATCATGCCGGTGATCTTTAAGCGCCCGTGGATCTGCATTTCCTCCTGCAGATGCATGATCTTCTCCACCGTCCCGGCCAGCGGTCGGCGGATGTTCACCACGTTCAGAACCTCCAGCGAACCCTCGGGCAGCTCCATGAAGTCCTGATGGTAGCGCCCCAGCGCCGTGGAACCCACCGCGTCGCCGCCCACGTCGAAGACGACGGTATCCCAGTCCATCGCGAAGGCGGACTGCACCTCCGCCGGGACGGAGAGGCTCTCAATACCGGAACAGGCGTAGTTCGGGGAGACCACGCGGATCTCCCGCAGACGGGCAAGCCGACCGCGTTCGGTGAGGCGGAAGAAGGTGTTGACCATGTCGAGGTCGATCAGCTCCGTCTTCTCCCCGCGTTCCGCCGCCTTGAAGGCGAAGTTCAGCGCGAGCTCCGTCTTGCCGCTGCCGTAATTTCCGATCAAAACTACCATTTTTTTCATAGTGACACTCCCACGGGTCTGTGCAAACAGCACAAAAACCCGCTTTGTTTTCCGTTTCTATTCTATCATCGAAGCCCGCAGCCCGTCAACAAACAAACTGCACAAGAAAAATTCGAAAACTGCGTCATAATGACGGAGCTTTTTTTAATTTTGCATTTGTTTTCATGCAAATTCAAAGATAATTGAAAATTATGTGCTTCAAATATCGAAATCTTTCGTCAGGCGGAGTGATTTCCCGCTGATCTCCGGCTCCGCAGATTTTTATCTGCGGAGCCGTTTTTTCGTTCGCCGCGGGCTGAATTGTTTCGGTTATGTTGCGCTTGTTCGGGTATATTTATTTTGGTATGTTATACAATCTCAAAAACGAAAATACATATAAAGGGGTCGATACTATGTTAACTGATTTTGACAGCTTCCTCTTCCACGAGGGAACGAATTACGAGCTTTACAAGAAGCTCGGCGCGCACCCGATGACCACTGCCGACGGCGTGCGCGGCACCTATTTCGCGGTCTGGGCGCCGAACGCGCAGTTTGTCACCGTCATCTCCGCCCGCACCGGCTGGGATCACGAAAACTGGATGCACCGCAGCGAGTTTGACCCCAGCGTGTGGGAGGTCTTCCTCCCCGGCGTGGGTGACGGGGACGCCTACCGTTACATCGTCACCGGGGCCGACGGCGTGCGCCGCTGGAAGTCCGACCCCCTGGCCTTCCGCACCGAAAAGCGCCCGGAGAACGCCTCGATCGTCGCTTCCCTGGACAACTACACCTGGGGCGACGCGGATTATCAGGCCGCGCGGGACAACACCAAGGTGCTGGAAAAGCCCATGGCCACCTACGAGGTGCATCTGGGCTCCTGGAAGAAGGCCTACCGCGACGTGGACGATGAGGACGGTTTCCTGGGCTACCGGCAGCTTGCGGATGAGCTGGCTGAGTATGTGCAGTTCATGGGCTACACCCATGTGGAGCTCATGGGCATCTGCGAGTATCCCTTCGACCTGTCCTGGGGCTATCAGGTGACGGGCTATTTCGCCCCCACCAGCCGCTACGGCACGCCGGATGATTTCCGCTATCTGGTGGACAAGCTGCACCAGAGCGGCATCGGCGTCATCCTCGACTGGGTGCCTGCCCACTTCCCCAAGGACGAGTTCGCTCTCGCGCACTTTGACGGCACGCCGCTGTACGAATCCGCCGATCCCCTGCGCGCCGAGTACCCCGAATGGGGCACCATGGCCTTTGACCACTCCAAGCCCGAGGTGCGCTCCTTCCTCATCTCCAGCGCCTTCTACTGGATCAACGAGTTCCACATCGACGCCCTGCGCGTGGACGCGGTGGCGGCCATGATCTACGCCAACTACAGCCGCAAGGAGTGGCGTCCGAACATGTTCGGCGGCTATCTGAACCTGGAGAGCATGGACTTTCTGCGCCAGCTCAACTTCGAGGTCTGCGGCAAGACCACGGGCTACCTGATCGCCGAGGACTCCTCCACCGAGTGGGGCATCACCGAGGATGTCAAGAGCGGTGGCCTGGGCTTTACGCTCAAGTGGAACATGGGCTGGATGAACGATACGCTGCGCTATCTGGCGCGTGACCCCATCTACCGCCAGTGGCACCATGAGCAGCTCACCCACACCGTGGACTATGCCTTTACCGAGAACTTCGTGCTGGTGCTGAGCCATGACGAGGTGGTTTACGGCAAGCACTCCGTGGTGGAGAAGTCCCCCGGCGGCGTTGAGGATCGCTTCGGCGCGGTCAAGACGCTCTACACCTTCCAGTTCACCCACCCCGGCAAGAAGCTCCTCTTCATGGGACAGGATTTTGCTCAGAACAACGAGTGGGCGGTGGAGAAGAGCCTGGACTGGCACCTTGCCGACGATTTCGGTCACCGCGACGTGATGATGACCGTGCAGCGCCTGCTGGACGTGTACAAGAAGAATCCTGTGCTCTATTCCGATTCCAAGAATCCCGCCACCTTCGAGTGGATCAACCGCTACGACAGCTATGCCAATGTCATCAGCTACATCCGCCGCAACCCCTGGAGCTATGACGACGCGGTGCTGGTGATCTGCAACTTCTCCCCGGCCGCGCATACCGATTACTGGGTGGGCGTGCCCGTGGCGGGCAGCTATACCCGCATTTTCAGCACCTATGACGCGCTGCCCGGCGGCGGCGGTCCCGAGGAAGTGGGGCAGGCTCCCGTCATGCTCTCCTCCGAGAGCGGCGCGGACGGACGCCCCTGCCACCTGAGCTACAGCCTGCGCCCCTATGAGTCCATTATTATTGCATTCCCAAAGAAAGAAGAAGCTGACGATTGATGCACGACAACACGCCAAATCACTACAAAAAAACGGGGCAATCCGCTTTTTTCAGCGATGAGACGGAGCGTTTCCGCTCCCCCGCCGAGCCGGAGGCCGGACAGACTGTCACTGTCCGCCTCCGCGCCCCGCTGAGCAACGATCTTTTCGTCTGGCTGGTGACGGATGCGCGGCCCGAGGCCATCCTCATGCAGATGCGCGAGGAAAGGGGCTTCGGGCTCTTTGAAGCGCGCTTCACCGTGCCGGAGCGCCCGGTGTCCTACCATTTCCGCATCTTCTGGCAGGGGCAGTACTACGCCTACCGTAAAACCGGCCTCAAGGTCATGGAGGTGGAGCCGCACCGCGGTCACCGCTTCGATTTTCGCTTCACCCCCGGCTTCCACACGCCGGCCTGGGCGCGCGGCGCGGTGCAGTACCAGATCTTTACCGACCGCTTCTGTAACGGCGATGCCGCGAACGACGTGCTGACCGGGGAATACTCCTACAACGGGGAGCATGTGCGGCAGATCACGCCCTGGGGCAAGGTTCCCGGGACGGACGACTACCGCTGCTTCTACGGCGGCGACCTGCAGGGCATTCTGGATAAGCTCGACTACCTGCAGGAGCTGGGCGTTGAGGTTTTGTACTTAAACCCGATCTTCCTCTCCCCCTCCAGCCACAAGTATGACGCGCAGGACTATGAGCATATCGACCCCCACTTCGGCGTGATCGTCAAGGACGAGGGGCGGCTGCTGCACGACTGGGAGCAGCACAACGGCTTTGCCGAGCGCTACATCAGCCGCGTGCTGAGTGAGGAGAACCTGCGCGCCTCCGACGCGCTCTTCGCCCGGCTCTGCGAGGAGCTGCACCGGCGCGGGATGCGCATCATCCTGGACGGCGTGTTCAACCACTGCGGCTCCTTCCACCGCTGGATGGACCGGGAGGGCATCTACCGGGAGAAGCCGGGCTTCGTCCCCGGCGCCGCCCAGTCTCAGCACAGCCCCTACCGGGACTATTTCCACTTTGGCGGCAAAGGCCCCGGCTATGAGGCCTGGTGGGGCGTGGAGACGCTGCCGAAGCTCTGCTATGAGCAGTCCCCCGCGCTGTGCGAGGCCGTGTTCTCCGTGGCGGAAAAATGGCTCAAGCCCCCCTACCGCATCGACGGCTGGCGGCTGGACGTGGCGGCCGACCTCGGTCACAGCCCCGCCTTCAACCACAGCTTCTGGCGGGAGTTTCGCCGCCGCGTCAAGCGCGTCAACCCCGAGGCCGTCATCCTCGCCGAGCATTACGGTGACGCCAGCTCCTGGCTCCGGGGCGATCAGTGGGACTCCGTGATGAACTATGACGCCTTCATGGAGCCTGTGACCGGCTTTCTCACCGGCATGGAAAAGCACAGCGACGCCCGCTGGGAAGAGATGTACCAGAATGGGCCGCTCTTCTTCTCCGTCATGCGGGAGAAGTCGGCGCTCTTCCCGCGCTGCTCGCTGGACTGCGCGATGAACGAGCTTTCCAATCACGACCATTCCCGTTTTCTGACCCGCACGAACCGCCGCGTGGGCAGGCTGCAGAGCCTGGGCGCTGCGGCCGCGGGCGAGGGTGTGAACCCGGCTGTGATGCGCGAGGCGGTGGTCATTCAGATGACCTGGCCCGGCGCGCCGACCATCTACTACGGGGACGAGGCCGGCCTTGTGGGCTGGACTGACCCGGATAACCGCCGCTGCTACCCCTGGGGGCACGAGGACAAGGGGCTCATCGCCCTGCACCGGGCGCTGACGCAGCTGCGCAGACAGCATCCCGTGCTGCGTACCGGCTCCCTGCTCGACGTGGGCGCCGGCTTCGGCTGGATCGCTTACGCGCGTTTTGACGATGACGCCTGCCTGGTGACCGTCTGCAACAACCGTGAGGTGTCGGAGAGCGTCTCTCTGCGTCTGTCGGACGTGGGCGTGGAGGATGGCGAGCGCTTTGTGAGCCTTCTGCGCACCGAGGAGCGCGGCTTCTCCGCCGATCCGCTGGAGCGCGGCGCCGTGCGTGACGGCGAGCTTCGCCTGACCATGCCGCCCCACAGCGCGGCGATACTGGCAAAGGTCTGATCCGGTGGTCAGTGACCGCTGCAAAGAGGAGGTGGAACGATGTACAGGAGTATCACGGTGGACGGCGACCCTGCCGCGCGGCAGCAGATGGAAACGCTGCTCCACACGCTTGACGGCGCGGGAGAACACCGCTTTTTTGCAAACAGCGCGGATGTTCCGCTTGCGGAGGCGTCACAGTTCGATCTCGCCTTTCTGGAAACCGAGCTGCCGGACGGCAGCGGCCTTGCCCTGGGCAAACGTCTGCTCGCGGAAAATCCCCGGCTCAACCTGATCTTCACCACTACCCGCCGCGATGACGCGCCGGAGGCCTTCGCCCTTTACGCGAGCGCCTTCCTCATAAAGCCCGTCACGGAAGCTTCCGTGCGGGACGCGCTGGGGCACCTGCGCTATGCTCCCGCCGAAAAGCTTCTCACCGTGCGCTGCTTCGGCGCCTTTGAGCTCTGGTGCGGCGGCGTACCGGTACGCTTTGCGCGCAGTAAGACCAAGCAGCTCTTTGCCTACCTCATCGACCGCGCCGGCGCCATGTGCAGCGTCAAGCAGATGGTCTGCGCCCTTTGGCCGGAGGAAAACGCCATCTCCTACGCAAATCAGGTGCGGGTGTTTCTCTCGGATATGCAGCGCACCCTGCAGCAACTGGGCGTCGGTGAAGTGCTGATCCGCCGCCGCGGCCTCGTCGGCATCGACCGCAGCCGCGTAAGCTGTGACTACTACCGCTGGCTCGACGGCGACCCTGTCGCCGCCGCGCAGTTTCACGGCGAGTACATGAGCCAGTATTCCTTCGGGGAAATCACCCTCGCCGCCCTGACAAGGGGAACTGAAGACTGAAAACTGAATAATGAATAATTATAGTGCCGCTGCGCGACGATTGAAATTTGCTCGATCCGTCGCACAGCGGCACTTTTTCTATCACTGGCCGCAAAACGGGTGACCGCAAGGGTCGCCCCTACCGGAAATATTCTCTTGACAAAGGGCATAAGCAGTGCTAATATATGAGCAGCAATTCATATGAATGGAGGCGCATATGATGCCCCACAACCACGATGAGATCCTGGATCGGGTGCGGCGGGAGCTGCCCACCGATGAGCTTTTGAGCGATCTGAGCGACCTGTTCAAAATTTTCGGTGACACCACGCGCTGCAAGATTCTCTTTGCGCTGTTTGAATCGGAGATGTGCGTCTGCGCGATCGCGGAGCTTTTGAGCATGACCCAAAGCGCGATCTCCCATCAGCTTCGCATTTTGAAGGACGCCGATCTGGTGGGCAAGCGCCGGGAGGGCAAGACGATCTACTACCATCTTTCCGACGAACATGTACGCACCATTATCGCTCAGGGTTTTGAGCATTTGATTGAAGAGGAGGAGCAGGCAACATGAAAAAGGTATTCAAGCTGGAGGATCTGGACTGCGCCAACTGCGCGGCCAAGATGGAGGACGCGATCCGGAAGCTGCCCGGCGTGCAGAACGTGACGGTGAGCTTCATGACCCAGAAGATGAGCCTCGAGGCCGAGGACGAGAAGTTTGACGAGGTGCTCAAGAGCGCCGTCAAGTGCATCGCCAAGGTCGAGCCAGACTGCCGGGTGATCCTCAAATGAAGGATCTGACAAGAAAACAGAGAAAGACCCTCCTGCGCATCGCCGCCGCTGCCGTTTTGCTCGGCGTGGCGGCGATGCTGCCGGTGGAGGGTCTGTGGAAGGCGCTGTGCTTTGCCGTGCCCTATCTTGTGATCGGCTATGACGTGTTGTGGAGCGCTGTGCGGCATATCGGGCAGGGGCAGGTTTTTGACGAAAAGTTCCTCATGGCCATCGCCACGCTGGGAGCCTTTGCCATTGCAGAGTACCCCGAGGCCGCGGCGGTCATGCTCTTTTACCAGATCGGGGAGCTGTTTCAGTCCATCGCCGTGGGGCGCAGCCGCAAATCCATTGCGGCGCTGATGGACATTCGCCCCGACAGCGCCACCGTGCTGCGTAACGGTACGGAGGAAGAGCTTGACCCGGAGGAGGTCAGTCTGGGTGAGACCATCCTCATCCGCCCCGGTGAGCGTGTGCCGCTCGACGGCATCGTGCTGGAGGGCGCAAGCAGCCTCGACACCGCCGCCCTCACCGGCGAGAGCATGCCCGTGGACGTTGCGGCGGGCGAACGCGTGATCTCCGGTTCGATCAACCTCACGGGGCTTTTGAAGGTGCAGACCGACAGCGTTTACGCCGAGAGTACGGTCTCCCGCATCCTGGAGCTGGTGGAAAACGCCGCCGAAAAAAAGGCGAAGGTGGAGAGCTTCATCACCCGCTTTGCCCGCTGGTATACGCCGGTAGTGGTCATCGGCGCGCTGCTGTTGGCGCTGGTGCCGCCGCTCTTCGTGGGCAACTGGGGCGACTGGATCGAGCGCGCGCTCATTTTCCTCGTGGTCTCCTGCCCCTGCGCGCTGGTGGTGAGCGTTCCACTCAGCTTCTTCGGCGGCATCGGCGGGGCATCCCGGCAGGGTATTCTCATCAAGGGCGCAAACGATCTCGAAGCGCTTGCCAATGTGGACACCGTCTGCTTTGACAAGACCGGCACGCTGACGCAGGGGAAATTCGCCGTGCAGGCTGTGCACCCGCAGGAGCTCAGCCCCGACGCGCTGCTTGACCTTGCCGCCGCGGCCGAGAGCTATTCCAGCCACCCCGTGGCGCTCTCGATTCTGCAGGCGCATGCGGGCGATATTGACAAGAGCCGCCTCGGTGAGATCACCGAGCTTGCCGGGCGCGGTGTGAAGGCCGTGGTGGACGGCGAGACCTATTATGTCGGCAACGCCGGACTCATGGAACAAGTGGGTGCAGACTACCACGACTGCCACCTGCTGGGTACGATCATCCACATCGCCCGGGGCAGCGAGTATCTGGGTCATATCGTCGTGGGCGACCAGCTCAAGGATGACGCGGCGGAGGCCATCGCTTCCCTCAAGGCGCTCGGCGTGACGGAGACCGTGATGCTCTCCGGCGACAAGGCCGCCGTTGCGCAGCACGCCGCGCAGACGCTGGGCATCGACCGCTGCGTCCCCGAGCTGCTGCCCGCCCAAAAGGTGGAGCAGGTGGAAGCGCTGCTCGCAGATGGGCGCAGGCTCGCCTATGTGGGCGACGGCATCAACGACGCGCCGGTGCTGACCCGGGCGGACGTGGGCATCGCCATGGGCGCTCTCGGCTCTGACGCCGCCATCGAGTCGGCGGACGTCGTGCTGATGGACGACAAGCCCTCGCGCCTGCCGCTCGCGGTGAAGCTTGCCCGCAAAACCATGCGCATCGTGCGGGAAAACATTGTCTTTGCCCTCGGCGTCAAGCTTGTAATCCTCGCCCTCGGCGCGCTGGGGCTTGCCAATATGTGGTTCGCCGTCTTTGGCGATGTGGGTGTGCTGATCCTCGCGATCCTGAACGCCATGCGCTGCATGCGGCCCGTTTGAAAAATTTGGGGCTGTGAAGAAAACTTTCTTCACAGCCCCCTTCTTTTATGCGCTTACTTTTTCCCGAAGCTTCCCAGCAGGTCGAGCAATCCGCCGCTGAGGCCGCTGCCCGCGCCGTTTCCTTCCAGGAGGCCCTGAAGCAGTTCCGAGAGGATGTTTTCGTCCTTCTCGCCGTGCAGGAGCTTGAGCGCCGCCTTGCGCGTCTCCGCATCCGCCTTGCGATAGGCGTTCAGCATGGTCTTCTCCGCCGCCGTCAGCTCCTCCGCAGGAGCGGCGGCGGTCTTTTTCGCCGTTGTCTTTTTTGCGGTCGTGGTCGTTTTCTTTGCCGGTGTGCCGCCCTTTGCCGCGTCCAGCAGGGATTTCTGCGTGACGCCGGTGGCCTTGGCAATGGCCTTGAGCGCCGCCTGGCTCAACTCCTTCTCGCCCCGCTCGGCCTTGCCAATGTCCGCGGCCGAGACGCCCGCCGCCTCCGCCAGCGCCGCCTGGCTCAGCTTCGCCCCGGTGCGGGCTTCCTTAATCAGTTCTCCGACTGTTTTTGCCGCCATGGTTTCATCCTCCTTGATACAAAAGCTGTAAAGCGTTATAGATTTCGATCGACCAGGTGTCCCAGTCGTGTTCACCGACGCAGATGTGGCAGAAGGCGTTCTCCCCGTCCCGAAGGCGCTCCACAAGCGGGACGATGGCATAGAAGCAGGACTCCTCGCCGCCCCGCGCCACGTCTCTGTCGCCGGCGGCGGCATAGTAGAGCCGGATCGGGTAGTCGCCCTGCTTCTCGATCGACTCCACCACATAGGCGGTGGCGGCGTCCCCGGAGAAGCAGAGGAAGCTTGCAAAATACGGCAGGCTCTGGCTCATGCCGGTGTCGTAGGTGTAGTAGGAGCCCCAGGAGTTGCCGCCGATGGCAAAGTGCTCCCGTGCCGCGATCAGAGATTCCGCGTCCCCCGCGGCGGCGTAGGTGCTCAAAAAGCTCGCCGTGTAAGGAAGGATCATGTTCTGGATCTCCGAGGCCATCTGCTCATAGCTGCTCTTGTACTTGCTCTCGCCGTTATAGAGGTACTGGGAGGCGGAAACGATGATCAGCGGCTCGATCATTCCCTCCCGGATCATATGATCGTAGATCCAGCGCATCTCAAACTCGCGTCCGTCCGCGAGCGTCAGCGGCTCATCCAGCCAGGAGCGCTCCGTCGTGAGCAGGCCGTGCAGCAGCACCAGCACGTTATACCGCTCAGCCGGGTCGTAGCCATAGGGCACATAGAAGTCCGCCTTCACGGTAACAGGTACGCCCGTTCCCCACATGACGGTCTGATAGCTCCAGGTGACAAGGCTGCCCTCCTCGTCGCAGGGGGTATAGAAGCGCTCGGGCAGCAGTGTTACGCGCAGGTCGCGTTTTGCGCCGCAGGCACATGCGCCGTCGACAAAGCGGTGTTTCACCCGCTCGCCGCAGAGAAGGCAGCAGCCGTCCGTGCCGTGGAAGGGGTGGGCGCAGGCTGTGCCGCAGAGGACGCACAGGCCATTTTCATAGGTCGGGTGACCGCAGGCCTCCGGCAGCACCGTCGGGATCGGCGCCTCCGTCACTTCCGGCGCCGCCGTCTCGGGCGGCGACGTGGGCGTCGACGCAGGCGCGCTGAATCTTGCCAGCAGCACGCCGACGCCCACGCCGAGGATCAGCAGCAGCGTGAAGAGCAGCGCAAAGAAAAAAGCGTTCTTCTTCATCCGACGGCCTCCTGCAGCGCCGCCATCAGCGCGGAAAGCTCCTCGGACTTTGCCTTGCAGACGGCGCGGTCAAACGTGAGAAAGCCGTTGGTTTCATCCTCCACGTCCGAAACCTGCGTATAGATCGCGGCGCAGAGGCCGCCGCGCACAAGTTTCGGCAGAACCTCGCCGTAGGTCTCCCGCAGGGCGGCGACAAAGGCCTCGCGCGTCTCATACTTGCGGTAGCCGTAGGTCTTGTCGGTGTTGAAGCTGTGTTCGGGGATTTTCCAGACATAGCCGCCGAACTCGCTCAAAAACTGGGGCAGCGGCTTTTTGCCCAGGTGCAGCGTGTCAAAGTAGATGTGCAGGCTGTCCACATCGCTCTGTTTCTGGTGGAACCAGCCGGAGGTCGCGTCGATGAAGCGGCTGGCGTCGAGCGCCTTGAGTCGCTCATAGGCCTTGTCCGCCTCGAACTGCCCCCAGCCCTCGTTGAAGATCGTCCAGAGGCAGACGCAGGGGTGGCTACGAAGAAGCTGCACCGTCTCCTCCATGCTCTGGAGAAAGACGCGGCGGCTCTCGGGATCGCGGTGCAGGCGTTTGTCCCGCCGCTTCTGAAAATGCAGCGTGGGCAGCACGGTGTCGCGGATGTAGGCATAGTCGCCGTTATTGACCATGTCCTGAAACACGATCATACCCAGGCGGTCACAGTCGTAATAAAACTGCTCCGGCTCGATTTTGATGTGCTTGCGCAGCGTGTTGAAGCCGAGGGACTTCATGGCGCGGATGTCCTGTTCAAAGCCCTCCGGCGCGGCGGGGGTGTAGAGCCCGTCGCTCCAATAGCCTTGGTCGAGAAGGCCGTTGAAGAAATAGGGCTTGCCGTTGAGGCAGAGACGTGGGATACCCTTCACGTTCTCCACGCTGAGGGTACGCAGCGCGAAGTAGGCTTCCACCCTGTCCTCGCCGGAGAGAAGCGTGAAATCATAGAGGAAGGGATCCTCCGGACTCCAGAACCGGGGCGATTTTACCGGAACGCGGACGCTGCCGTTTTTAAGGGGATAGCGTTCGCCGTTTACAAGCACTTCCCCGTCAATGACGCCCTCCGCCGTGATTACGGCGTAATCCGCGCCGGTTTCGATTTGCAGCGCGCGGATGTAGGTTTCCGGCGCCGGCTCCAGCCACACCGTCTGCCAGATGCCGGAGCAGGGCGTGTACCACATGCCGCCGCGCCTGACGCTCTGCTTGCCCCAGGGGTAAGTATGATCCAGGTCGTTTTCGCAGAAAACCGCAAGCTCGTTGTTTCCTTCCCGCAGCGCATCCGTAATGTCCACGGTAAAGGGCAGATAGCCGTTTTCGTGGCGGCAAAGCTCTTTTCCGTTCACGCAGACGCGGCAAGAGCGCATCACCGCGCCGAAGTGCAGCAGGACACGCCTGCCGCGCCAGGTCTCCGGGATCGTGAAGGCGCGGCGGTAGACCAACTGATCGCCGATTTTTGGCGGCTGCTCCACCCCGCTCAGGAGGCTCTCCGGGCAGAAGGGTACACGGATTTTGCAGTCACGGGAAGCACGATAGCCCTGATTGATCCGCAGCTCCCACTCCCCGTTGAGGCATAGCCAGTCGTCGCGCCACATCTGCGGCCTCGGATAGCGCGCCCAGGGGATTTCGGGCAGGCTCCGCCCCGCGTCACTGTACAATCGCCGCATCCGCCCATCTCCTTTGTCGTTTTTTATCAGTATAGCGCATTGTTGCCGCCGCGTCAAAGAAAAAGGGGCTATGAGAAAACTTTGTTTTCCCATAGCCCCAGTTTTGAGTCTTGAGATTATTTTGGAACCTATACTTTTTTCTCCATCGTTTCATGCCTCCGGCGGCCCTATTTCTTTGGACGCCCAAAGAAATAGGGGAAAGAAATGCGCAAGGGGAGGAATCCCCTTGACCCCTCGTGCAAAAGGGGAACCAGGAATCCCCTTGACCCCTCGTGCAAAAGGGGAACCTAAGGTCTGAGCGCAGGTCGCCGCCGTCCTAAGCTTGGAAAGGCTGGTGCACCCCGGTGTTTGCTGCCGCTATGTTATGCAGATCGCAGCACGCAAAAGCACGTCACGGCGGCTCGGCTCTATCGACGCAGTTTCGGGACTGTGAAGAAAGTCTTTTTTGCATCCAGCCTGTAGGGGCGGCTATTAGCCGCCCGTCAGTATAACGGAACATTTTTGCAGAGAAAACGCGGCGAATCTGAAGTATATTACGATTTTTCGTGCTTTTCACCTATATATCATGATTCACTGCGCGGGCGGTTGGTAACCGCCCCTACGGAATAAACCCTCCTGTTTTGCCTGTATGGGCTGACGTCACCGACGCGAATTTTGGGAGACAGCCCGTAAAACCACGATCAGCGCCCGGCGAGCCGCGGCTTCATGCGTGGTTCAATCCATGTCAGAAGTATCAGGGAGCGGCAGCGGTATGCGG
>CACZXQ010000045.1 GCA_902785115.1 Oscillospiraceae bacterium
TTGATCTCAGCAGCATGGCATATTTTCCTTATTCGACGACGGCGATGGCCTCGATCTCACACAGGAGATTCTTCGGCAGGGTCTTCACCGCCACGCAGGAGCGGGCGGGTTTGCTGACAAAATATTTCTCATAGATGGCGTTAAAGACGGCAAAGTCGCCCATATCCGCGAGGAAGCAGGTGGTCTTGATGACCTTGTCAAAACCGGTCCCGGCGGCCTCCAAAAGTGCGCCGATGTTCTTGCAGCACTGTTCGGCCTGGGCCTCGATGCTCTCGCCGGCGACAGCGCCGCTTTCGGGGAGCAGGGCAACCTGCCCGGAGGTAAACAGCAGACCATTGACAACATAGCCTTGCGAGTAGGGGCCGATGGCAGCCGGTGCCTGATTGGTGGCAATGACTCTCATATTCTTATCCTCCTATACGATTGCGAAATCACGTTTCG
This sequence comes from Oscillospiraceae bacterium, assembly GCA_902785115.1. Taxonomy (GTDB): domain Bacteria; phylum Bacillota; class Clostridia; order Oscillospirales; family Oscillospiraceae; genus Limivicinus. The sequence continues at coordinate 442 of CACZXQ010000045.1, forward strand.
CGATTGCGTACATCATATAATCTTACTCCGCGGAGGTCAAGCCTCCGCGGAGTTTTTCGGTGATCAGGGATTATTTCAGATCGGCAAAGGCCTGCTCGAAGTCGGCAATAATATCCTCAATATCCTCGAGCCCGACGCTGATGCGCACAAGACCCTCGGAGATGCCGGCGGCGGCCAGCTCTTCCGCTGAGTAGGTGGAGTGCGTCATACTGGCCGCGTGCTCGACCAGCGTCTCTGCATCGCCGAGGGAGACGGCAATCGTGCAGAGCTTGAGCTTGTTGATCGCCGCGGCGGTCGTGGCCTTGTCGGCGTTGAGCTCAATGGACATCATGCCGCCGAAGTCGCTCATCTGTTTTTTCGCGATCTCGCAGCCCTCGAAACTCTCAAGACCGGGATAGTAGACCTTCTTCACAGCGGGGTGAGCCTCCAGCCACGCGGCGAGCTTCCTGGCGTTTTCGCAGTGGCGCTCCATGCGGATGCTCAGCGTCTTGAGGCCGCGGGAGATCAGAAAAGCGTTGAAGGGGCTCATGACCGCGCCCGTCATATGCACCACACCGATGCCGCGCACGTCGTCGATAAACGCCTTCTTGCCGACCACAAAGCCCGCGATCACGTCGCCGTGACCGTTGATGTACTTGGTGGCGCTGTGTACGACCACATCCGCGCCCAACTCCAGCGGGCGCTGAAGATAGGGGGAGCAGAAGGTGTTGTCCACGATGACGCGGATGTCGGGATTATACGCGTGCGCCGTGTCGGCAACGGCCTTGATGTCAACGATCTTGAGCGTCGGATTGCAGGGCGTCTCAAAGTAGACGACCTTTGTCTTCTCTGTCAGCACCGCCTTAAGGGCTTCGAGATCATTGAGGTTGACAAACGTCACCTTGACACCGAGCTGGACGATTTCCTTGGACAGAAACGCAAAGGTGCAGCCGTAGAGAGTCTCGTCCGCCACAATCTCATCTCCGGCGACGACACAGCGGTAAAGGGTTGCCGTGATGGCGCCCATGCCGGAGGCGGTGGCCATGGCGGCCTCACCGTTTTCAAGGGAGGCAATCTTGGCCTCGACGGAGTTTGTGGTGGGGTTTGCGGGACGAGAGTAGACATAGCCGGCTTCCGTGCCGGCAAAGCGCGCGCCGCCCTGCTCAACGCTTTCAAACGCAAAGGTGGAGGTCTGATAGATCGGGTCGCACAGCGCGCCGGCGCTGTTTTTGACTTTCCCTGTATGTATCTGGCGCGTCGAGAAGCCGAGCTTTTTATCCATATTTTCCATTTCTGTCTCCTTTCCTTCGTCAGCGGAGTCCCGCCGCAATTTCGTAGATCTCACGGATAGCGTCACCGGTCAGTCCCACATAGCCGCCTGTCACGCCGTCGCCCACGTTGTTCATCTCAACCAGCCGGTCGATCGAGGCGGGGTCTGCGCCCACTTCAGCAAAGCTGAGGGGCATGTGCAGCTCGCGCAAGAAGTTCTTGAAGGCCTCGACACCCTCTCGCGCGGTGCGCTTGGGATCGTCAAAGTCCATCTGGCAGCCAAAGATGCGCGTAGCCATCTGGGCAAAGCGCTTCGCGTCGCTGTGCTCGACACAGTAGCTCATCCACGCGGGCATGATGACGGAAAGCCCCGCGCCGTGGGCGCAGTCATAGACCGCCGAGAGCACATGCTCAAGGTGGTGGCTGTTCCAGTCCTGCTTACGGCCAACGCCCATAATGTCGTTGTGAACGACCATGCCGGCCCACATAATGTTGGCGCGAGCCTCGTAGTCATGGGGATTATCCATGACGCGTCTGCCCTCGTGCATCATGGCGAGCACGATTCCCTCAAGCATGCGGTCGGTAGTCTCCACATTCTTGGTGGGGGTGAAGTAGCGCTCAAAAGCGTGAGAGATGATGTCGGTCACGCCGCAGGCGGTCTGGAAGGCGGGCAGGCTCTCGGTCAGCACCGGGTCCATGATGGAGAACTTCGGGCGGATGCAGTCAGCCTCGGCCGCCGTTTTATCCAGGGTCGCCTCGTTGGTGATGATCGCGTTGGGGGAGCCCTCGCTTCCGGAAGCCGCGATGGTCAGCACCACGCCGACGGGCAGGGCCGTCTCCGGGGTCTTGCCCGCGAAGAAGTCCCAGAAGTCCCCGTCATAGGGGACGCCCATGGCGATGCTCTTGGCGGTGTCCATGACGCTGCCGCCGCCGACTGCAAGCATGAAGTCGACCTTCTCCTTGCGGGCGAGCTCAATGCCCTCATACACAAGGCCGCTGCGGGGGTTGGGCTTGACGCCGCCGAGCTCCACAGAGCTCAGACCCTCGGCATCCAGAGAGGCTTTCACGCGATCTAAAAGACCGGACTTCTTGGCGGACTGGCCGCCGTAGATAATCATGACGCGGCTGCCGCCGAATTTTTTGACATACTTGCCCGCGTCGTTTTCACGGTCGCGGCCGAAAACAAAGTAGGTAGGGCTGTAGAAATCGAAATTATTCATTTCTCATGCTCCTTTGTAATCAGTAGCCCTTCTTGCCGCTGGCGGGCTGGCCGTAGGACTTGAAGCCCTCAAACACCTCGTCCATCTCTGCCTTGCCGAGGACGAAGGGCTTGCCGATGCACATCGCGCGGTACTGGAGTTCCGCAATGTACTCGAGGTTCTTTGCCAGGCCGAAGGCGCTCTTGAGATTCTTGCCGCAGACGATGATGCCGTGGTTTGCAAGCAGGACCGCGTCTCCGTCGCCACAGTATTTCACCGCGTCGTTAGCCAGCTCCGGCGTGCCGAAGGTGTGGTAGGGAGCGCAGGGGATCTCGTAGCAGTTGGCATCGGCGAGGACATAGTGCACGGCCTCAATGGGCTTTCTGAGCACCGCAAAGGTGGTGCAGAAGCGGGAGTGGGTGTGAACGATGGCGCGGCAGGAGGGTTTGTGCTTATAAAACTCGGTGTGCATGTCCCACTCGCTGGAGGGCTTGCGCTTGCCGTCGACCACATGGGACTCGAGATCCATGATCACGATGTCCTCGGGCGTGGTCTCCATGTAGCCGATGCCGGAGGGCTTAATAGCCATGAGACCAAGCTCGGGGTTGTAGATACTCTGGTTGCCGCTGGTGCCGGGGCAGAGGCCCGAGGTGCTCATCTGCTTACCGATTTCCACCATCAGTTCGCGTTCTTCCTGCATTAACATAGTAAGGTTCCTCCGTTCTTTATATTATAGTGTCAGTCATTGCTTACGTGGGATTCATGGCCAGGCGCTGGCGGCTCCATTGCCGGTGGTATTTCCGAATGAGCGGGTTTTCCTGCGGCGTGTATACACGCTCTTCCCTGTCGCCGCCGAGGGCGATTTCGTCGTGCAGCGCCTCGTTGCACAGTGCCACAAGGCCGAAGATCGTCGCCTGCTCAAAGCCGGGCTTTAAGTGCAGCTCAAGCCCCGACAGATCGGTGATCATCCGGCACAGCGCTTCCGAACGCAGTCCGCCGCCGCAGCCCAAAATGTACTTGCTGTCGTGACCGCTCAGATCGCGCAGACGCCAGAGCTGCTCGTAGATGCCGCAGGCGCTGTCCGCCAGCACGGCCCAAAGCATATCCACTTTGTCGAGTGGTTCGGGGAAAGGACTCGGCATATAAAAACCGCCGGAGCGGAGGGAGCGCCGCTCATAAAACAGCAGGGAAGTGAAGGACGCCGTGCAGCGGAAGTCCTTCTTTTCCCGGTAGAGGCGCTCCAGTTCTTCGTAAGGGGTATCGGGCGCGAGAAAATCCTTGGCCCGCTGGTAGTTGAGGCCGGTCACGCCGGGGTTCATCTCAACAAGATAGCCTTTGGCGCCGAAGTTTGCGTCCACCCACACGCGCTGCTGCTGATCGTAGATCTTGTGCCCGGTCAGGGCGGTGACGGGAGCCGTCGTCCCGGCGACGATGGCGATGTCCCCGGGCTTTATGCCGGTCTGCAGCAGAGCTGCCTGCGTGTCGGCCCCGCCCGCGATAAAGATCGCGTCCTCCGCCATACCGAACTCTTTGCGGAGCTCAGGCAGGATGGAGCCGACACATTCCCCGGCGTTTATGAGCGGGGGCAGCAGGGCGGGATCGACACCGTAGGCCGCGCAGAGCTCTTTGGACCACTGCTTTGTGCCGAGGTCGTAAAGCTGCGTCTCGCAGGCCTGGGAGGGCTCAAACACCGAAAGACCGGTGAAGATCTTCGCGATGTGTCCGCTGAGAGAGAGGACCGTGCCGATGCGGCTGTAGAGCTCCGGGCGCTTTTTGCGAAGACCCAGAAGCTTTGCTGCGCAGAAATCCTCGGTCACCCATTTTCCGGAGCACTCATAGATCCACGGCTGGTCGCTGAGGGCCTTCATGAACTCGCGGCCGCGGTTGTCGATGTTAGGAAGCCCATAGAAGGCCTGACCCTCTCTGTCGAGCAGCACGATACTCTGTCTTGCACCGGCGGCGGAAACCGCGTCGATGCGGATCTCCGGGCACTGGGCATGCACCTCGCGGCAGCAGCGCAGGATCTCGGCCTCCCAGTCAGCGGGCAGAAAGTACTGCGCGTCGGGGTAGGCGTCGTCCCGGTAGTAACGGTTGAAGAAGCTGCACATGGCGAGGGTCTTCCCGTCGCTTCGCACGATGGCCGCCCGCGTGCTGCCGGTGCCCAGGTCGATAAGCAGATAGTGCCTCATTTCAGTACGTCGCGGTTGTAAACGATCTTGGCCAGATCCTCGCCCGCAAGCCATTTCTTGAGCCGCGCGTTGAGAATATCCGCCTGGTGGTTGGTGACCTCATAGGAGGCGCCGCAGATATGCGGGGTCAGGATCGTGTTGGGGCAGTTCATGATCTCCAGATCCTCGGGTGTGGGGGGCTCGTTGTCCAATACGTCGATGACGGCGCCGGCGATGGCCTTGTCGTTGAGAACGCGGATGAGAGCTTTGGTGTCCACCAGCGCCGAGCGGCCCGCGTTCACAAACAGGGCGTCCGGCTTCATGGAGCGCAAAAGCTCCTCGGTGACAAGACCGCGGGTGGAATCGCTCACCGGCAGGTGGAGGGAAACGATGTCGCAGGTCTTGAAGATCTCTTCCACACTCATGGGGGTGTAGTGGCCGAAGGGGCGGCCCTTGTAGTCATAGTAGCAGACCTCGCAGTCAAAGCCGTCGAGGATCTTCGCCGCCGCCTGGGCGACCGCGCCGAAGCCCACCAGACCGACCTTCTTGCCCTGCAGCTCGTGGCCCATCCACAGGAAGTAGGGCGTGGTGCCCTGGACCCAGCCGCCGTCCTTGATCCACTGGATGGACTCGAGCCCGTGGCGCAAGTGCATGATGATGAGAGCTACGACCATCTCGGCCACGGCCTGGTTGTTGCGGCCCGGCGTGCAGAGAACGGGGACGCCTGCCTTCGTGCAGGCGGCGGTGTCGAGGTTTGCGGGGGTGGCGCGGCAGTCGCCGATCACCTTGAGCCCCTTGTAGCCCGCGAGTACCTTTTCGGTCACGCGGTCAAGCTCGGTGATAAGCACGTCCGGCTGCACCTTCAGCAGGTGTTCGAGCATTTCGTCTTCGTAATAGCGCTCACCGGTTTCGGTCCACGGCTCGTACAGGACCTCGTCGAACATCTCTCTGAGCTCAGCCAGACGATTTTCGGGATAGGGAGCGCGTACATAGACTTTCATGGCAATTTCTCCTTTTCTGTTATATTAATTTTCGTTTAAAAACCTCAATAAAACGCTTTTACATCGCTGTCAAAATAGCGGTCGAGCAGATAGGGGACATAGACGCCCTTGTCCGTCACCACACCAGAGATGAGGTGCGGCGGTACTACATCGAAGGAGGGGTAGACAGCCTTTACCTGCGGCAGACAGTTTGGAATGCCGCGATAGCGCAGCACCTGTTCGGGGTCGCGCATCTCAATGACAATGTCGCGGCGCGTGTGCTTATCCTTGTCCGGAATGCCGGTGACATAGTAAGGGATACCGAAGTGCTTGGCGAGGATGGCGATCTGAAAAGAACCGATTTTGTTGGCAATGTGCCCGTCGCGGGCGATCGTGTCGGCGGCGGAGGTGAAAAGTCCGATCTTTCCCTCCTGCATGGCCCAGGCGATCATGTTGTCGGTCAGCACCGTCGTGTCAAAGCCCATCTCGGCAAAGCAGCTCGAGGTCAGCCGCGCCCCTTGAAGGTACGGCCTTGTCTCGGCGCAGAAAACGCGAAAATCCTTGCCCTGCTTCTTCGCCGCACGGATGACGGTGCCGATGATGGTCTCGCCAAAGCACTGGGTCAGGATGCTGCCGCCCGCGGGGATCAGCCTGCACAGCTCGTCGCCCACGATCTGCATGCTGCTGTAGCGGCGGTTTAAGGATTCCACCGTGGATTCCACAATGGCCTCGATGGGGTCGCGGCCCTCTTCCAGCGCCTTTTCCGCAAGCTCTGCTGCCCGGAAGGTGATCTGCCCGTAGCGGTTTGCGGTGGTGGGGCGGGAATGAGCCAGATCATAAGCCGCCTGTTTGAGAAAGGCAATTTGCTTCTCCTTCGCCTCGCCGCGCACCTGAAAGGCCGCCAGCGCCATTCCCATGCCCACTGCGGTGTAGGGCCCCGCGCTCTGCGTCACCATGTCGGCAATGGCCTGGGCCACCTCCTGATAGGTCCCGCACTCCACAAAGCGCACTTCGGTGGGGAAAACGCGGCGGTCGAGGATGCGGACCATGCCGGCATCGTACCAGGCTACGTTTTCATATTTGAGCAGGAAGGGCATGCCCTCGTCCATGCGTACCATAGCGTATCACCTCATGCCAGAATCAGACGGAAAGCTTCCGTCAGCTCATGCCCCACGCGGTAGCTCCTGCGGTTTTTGATGAGCGCAATGCCGAGCTTTACGAGCGCGCGCTCCATCGGGATACGCTGCTTCGGGTCGGAGACGGACGTGACCTCCATCACTTTGGAGTCGCCCACCGTGCGGCGGATGATTTCCGTGCCCGCGTACCCGGCGGAATCCGCCAGGATGCTGTCCAGATAAGCGTTCTTGAAGGCGGGCACCCGGTAGAGCGGGAGCGTGACACATGCGTCGTATTTTGCTTCGAGCTTCTCCCGCGTCAGATCCCAGGTGTCGGCGATGCAGGTTTCGATTGCCGACATAACTTCTTCCGCATCCGGCGCGGTGAAGGCCTTGTTGGCCCAGGCGAAGAAGAGATTCCCGATCACGTTTCCGATATCGTAGCCCATGGGGCCGTAGAAGGCAAATTCGGGGTCGAGGACCTTGAGGCCCTTTTCGTTGATAAAGATGGAGCCGGCGTGCAGATCCCCGTGCAGAAGCGCCTGCGCGTTGTTCATAAAATGCAGGCGCAGACTCGCGACCTCGGCGTGCAGAGCCGGGTCTTCATAAAGATGCTCTCGCACAAAATCTTCGTTTCCGGCAAAGAGAATGTTGCGCCCTTTATAGTCGCAGTAGGGCTCGGTCAGCACCAGATCCTCGGTGATTCTGCACAGCTCCGGATTGGTGAAAAACTTTACGCGCCGCTTCTTTTCCTCCGCGTCCAACACCAGATCGGTGGTCGGCAGCAGCGTGTTTGCCAAGAAGGTCGAGATGCTTTCCGCAAGGTGCGGATAGACGCGGTTTTCCGATAGCTCCTTGCGGAGATTCTTATAATCGGAGATATCCTCCATCGACGTTGCGGACATGGTTTCGTCATAGTGCCAGACCTCGGGCACCAGGCCGGGGGCAAGCTCACCCTCAAGCTTGAGGATGGCAGCTTCAATCTTGTTGCGGTACATGTCCAACGGCCTGCCCGAAGAGCGCAGCAGCCTGTCCGCCTGCTTGACGATAACGGAGTGCCCGTCACGCAGGGAGCGGACGCGAAATACATAATTGATGTTGCCGTCGCCGATTTCGGTACATTCGGTCGGCTCCTCCGGGGCAAAACGATGCAGCACCTCGACGGCGTAACGCCGAACATCTTCGGTACTCATGAGGAAATAACTATCAAAACCGGTCATGGACTATCCCCCGTTCCCTTGCAGAATCGATAAGAAAAGAAGAGTGAAGCGTAAAGATGAACAAAAAGAAACAGAAACGCAAAATAACCGTCAAGCTACACTCAAAACATACACCAGTTACAGGCAAAAGTCAACACATAAAAAGAAAAACAGGCAGAAATAAAATGGCTTGCGAAATCAATTGACGTTTTGACTCTTTTACGTTATGATAGGCTACCAGAGCCGAAGCTATGGAATGCGGCAAACTTCAGGGGTGATTGAGATGCTCAAAATCGAACGGCACAATCTGATCGACAGGGAGATACGCAAGGCGGGCTATGTTCTGGTCCCGGATCTGAGCGAAAAGCTCCAATGCAGCGAGGAGACGGTGCGGCGCGACCTCAAGGAAATGGAGAAGGCCGGGATGCTGGTACGCACCCACGGCGGCGCGTATCTGGTGGAGAAGTACGACAAGGGCTATCCCATCGAGCTGCGTAAATCCTTTCTTCAGCACACGAAGGAGAGGCTTGCCGAGGTCGCGGTGCGTGAAATCCACGAAAACGATGTGGTCATGCTCGATTCCTCCACGACCTGCCTTGCCATTGCTGAGGCGATTCTGACACAGGAACTGAACATCACGCTTGTGACCAATTCCCTCATGGTCTGCAATCTCTTCAGCGCGGCCAATTCCGGGGTCAACCTGATCTGCGTTGGCGGCACCTTCCGCCGCCGCACCATGTCTTTCGCCGACCCCAACACCGTGGAGGCTCTGCGCCGCTACTATGTCGACTGCGCCTTTGTCAGCTGCCCGAAGGCGAATGTCGAGTTCGGCTTGTCCGATAACCACATCAGCGAGGCAAACGTGCGCCGCCAGATGCTGCGCAACGCCCAGCGAAGGGTTCTGGTCGTTGACCACACGAAGCTTGAGGGAAATGCCAACATTCTCTTCGACGGACTGGAAAAGATCAGCCTCATCATTACCGACCAGCGCCTGCCCGAAGCCTTTGAGGCTTACGCGGCGGAGAAGGGGATCGAAGTGCGCGTCTGCCAGGAATAGGAGCATACGGGAGAGCAGCATATGGGAAAGCTTTGACATGAAAGCCGCTGACTTTCATGTCTTTTTTATGCCGGCACATGGAGGCGTATGAGCGTTATAGCGTGCGCTTAAATATCCGAATCGTGTCCGCATCCAAAAATCAACATCATTATATACGCAAGCCCTCAAAAAACAAAGACCATTAAGAGAAATACCAGAATTTCGGCAGATTCCCACAAAAACAAAAATGTGATTTGTGGATTACTGCCAAAAATGTAGTGGGGGCGCGCGGGAAACTACAGACTTTAGAAGTATAATTTGTTACTAAACTACAAAAAAACATGGAAAAATCCTTAAAAAAACGGATAGAATGTGACGAAATGCACAGAAAGGAGTAGTTGATAAACGGGCAGAAAACAATAAAAACGGTCTTGACATCTCGGCAAATTTTGATAAACTTAAGCCATAAGCATGAAAATGCTCGGAACAATCAATCATTAAAAGAGGAGGAAAAATCATGAAAAAAGCAGTTTGTTTGACTCTCGCACTGGTAATGATCTTCGCCCTGGCTCTCAGCGGCATGGCCTATGCCGAAGAAGAAACCATCAAGATCGGCTACATCGGCGACCTCTCTCAGGGCACCGCGCTCTGGGGCAATGCCGGTAAGTTCGGCGCGATGGAAGCGATCGAAGAGATCAACGCCGCCGGCGGCGTGCTGGGCGGCAAAAAGCTCGAGCTCGTCCCCATGGACGGCAAGGGCGACTCCGCGGACTCTGTCAACGCCCTGCGCAAGCTGATCACTGACAACGGCATCGTTGCCGAGATCGGCACGAACTTCTCTTCCTGCAATATTCCGATGGCCTCCGTTGCCGACGAGCTGAAGGTTCCCATCATCGGCACCGCCGCTTCCAATGAGCTTGTCACCATCGACGAGCAGGGCAAGCTGCATCCCTACTCCTTCCGCATGTGCTTCCTCGACGCCTACATCGGCACCGTCGTCGGCACCTACGCCACCAAGGATCTTGGCTACACCAAGGGCGCTCTGTTCACCATCAACGGCGACACCAACTCCGAAGCTGTCGGCCAGTTTATTGAGGACGCTTTCCTTGCCAACGGCGGTAAGCTCGTGGCCAAGGAGCAGTGCCAGACCGGCGACCGTGAGTTCCGTGCTCAGCTCGCCAAGATCAAGAAGGCCGATCCCGAGGTCATCTTCGTTGTCATGAATGACTACGCCATGAACGCCACCTTTGCCAAGCAGGCCCGTGAGATGGACATCACCTGCATGCTCCTCGGCCATGACGGCTGGGACTCCGATCAGTTGGCTGAGGAAGCCCAGGGCGCGCTCGACGGATGCCAGTTTGTCAGCCGTATCGGCTTTGCCATGCCCGAGGCTCGTGAATTCGGCGAGAAGATCGTTGCCAAGTACGGCGGCACCCTCGAGACCGAGTGCCTGTTCGGCCGTGACGGTGTGTACTGGATTGCCGACGCCATCGAGCGTGCCGGCTCCGCCGATCCTACCGCAATCCGCGATGCGCTTGAGTCCACCGAGGTCTACAACGGCCTGATCGGCCAGCTCGTCATGAACGCCGAGACGCACAATCCCGTCATGGCGTGCGAGGTCTTCGAGTTCCAGACCAATGCTGACGGTGCCCATGTGAAGGTTCCCGTCAAGACGGTTGAGGCCGTCACCGACTGAATCATTGTCGGACGCTTAACATAACACGATTCCCGGACAGAGGGGGAGGACTTGCTCCTCCCCCTCGAAGATTAGAAAGAATAAATAGGAGATAGTATTATGTTCTTGCAACAGCTTATTACGGGAATTTCTATCGGGGGCATCTACGCCTTGCTGGCCACCGGGTATTCCCTGATTTACAGCTTGCTGGACTTCTCCAACTGGGCTCACGGCGAATTTGCCATGCTCGGGGCGTATGTGGCGATCATATTCGCCAACATGCTGGGGCTTCCGTTCGTGATTGCGGCGATCCTGGGTGTCTGCGGCGGCGCACTCATCAGCGTCTTCTGTGAAAAGGTCGTCTACCGCCACATCCGCAGCACCGGCGCGCCCAACATGTTCCTGATGATCGGCGCCATGGGCTTGTCCACGATCTTCCAGCAGTTTGCCAATCTGGTCTTTACTGGTCAGTACCGTTCCTTCAAGTTTAAACTCCCCGTCAACACCATTGAGATCGCGGGCGCCTACCTCGGCGTTCTGGATCTGATCAGCCTGGTGCTCACGGCAGCAATCCTTGTCTTCCTCATGTACATCATCAACAAGACCAAGTTTGGCCTGAATGTACGCGCAATCGCCTGCAATGCAAAAGCAGCCCGCGTTCTCGGTGTGCGCGTGGACCGCTCGATTGCCTCCGTATTCCTGCTGGCGGGCTCTCTTGCGGGGGTGGCCGGCATCCTTTACGGCATGAAGTACAACGTCTTCCCCACAATGGGCAACATTGGCCTCAAGGCTTTCGTGGCTTCCGTTGTCGGCGGCCTCGGAAGTGTGCCCGGCGCGATCGTGGGTTCCCTGCTGCTTGGCGTGCTGGAGACCTTTGTTTCCGGCTATGTCAGCTCCAGCCTGCGTGACTTCTTCTCGTTTGCGCTGCTGATCGTCCTCCTGCTTGTCAAACCCAGCGGACTGTTTGGCGTGGATGTCCAGGACAAGGCATAAGGGGGGTGCTGCACTGTGATAGAACTCTTCAATAATATCAATAACGGCCTCTGCTCCTTCCTGCACATCAACTCCTATCTGCAGGGCGTCGTGGTGCTCCTTTGCATCAACATCATCGCGATCCTCGGCATGGCGGTTCTGACCGGTTTTACCCGTCTCTTCTCCTTCGGCAATGCGGGCTTTATGGCCATCGGTGCGTATACCGCCGCCATATTGATCGTACGCCATAGCGTAAACTTCCTTCTCGCCATGGTCATCGGTTCGGTTTTTGCGGGCTTCGTCGCTTTTCTGCTCGGTTCCCTTACGCTCAAGCTAAAGGGCGACTACTTCCTGATTACCTGCCTGGGCTTCGGCGAATGTGTGCGCGTTCTTTTTAACTACTTCAAAAAGCTCACCGGCGGCTCGGCGGGCTTCCCCGGCATCCCCAACTATTCCAATATGCTCTTTGCCTTGATCTGCGCGGTTCTCGCGTTTTTCATCGCCTGGCGCTTTATCCACTCCAGGTACGGGCGCAACCTCACCTCTATCCGAGAAAACGAG